>NZ_JACAGF010000001.1:0-477465 GCF_030324345.1 Empedobacter sp. R750
AATATTTGCTGTTGTTAAAAGAGAGGAACCTTTTGTAAAATTAATTGCTTAAATAGTTGGTTTTATCTTAGAATGCTCAGAGGAATAATAGAAAATTAAACTATTTGTAACATTTGTCCAATGCTGCTTTTGATATTTTTCTATTATTTTTATTACATATTTAAAACATATACATTCTGATGAAAAAATTACTTTTACTTACCTTATTTGTTGTTTGTTTCTCATGTGAAGATGATGATAATAAATACAATTTGAAAGCTGGAATTGCGACTAAAATAAGTGGAGAAATAACAGACGAAGAAAATAAACCTTTTGTAAATGTTAGAATTCTCGTGAATGAATATAAAAAAGGAGGCGTAATGGGAATGGGTGAATTTGTAAAAATTGTTGATTCTGTATTTACAAATTCGGAAGGAAAGTACGAGAAAACGTTTTATACAACAGGTGCAGGTAGAGAATATAGATTAAGTATTACTGGAGCTCCAATTTTAACACAAGATTATTTTGGAGATGTCCGTGATGTAGTGATTAATAATATTGGAAAATCTTTTACCTACAATCATTCATTTATAAGACTCTATCCTTGTGATATTACGATTAATACAGAGAATACAACTATTTTTCCGTTGTTAATAAGTCAAGGAACTACAAATATGAATCATTATCAAAATAATGATTATCAAATTCTTGAAAAAGGAATTGTTACAAAAAGATTTTATCTTGCGAAGAACTTCTTTCAACCTATTGATTTTTACAGAACTGTTTCCTCTACAAAATCTCAAAGAGCAAGTTATATTCTCGAACCAATAAAAGGAGCAGGAAATTATCCACAAGTATTAAGAATAGAAGATAAAGATTTTAAGGATTAGAAAACTTTATAGACAGCTTTTATCTGTTTTTTTCTAATGATACTTACTTGTAAATCTTATTTCATTAACTTTATCTTTTAAAAAAGATAATTAAAATGTACACAATATTACATAATTCTCGCTGTGGGAAAAGCAGAGATGCGATGAAAGTTTTAGAAGAATCTGGAAAAGATTTTGTAGTAAGAGAATATTTGAAAGAACCTTTAACGAAAAATGAATTGAAGGAAATTTTGACTAAACTAAATTTAAAACCAATTGATATTGTGCGTACAAATGAGGAAGATTGGAAAGCAAATTTCAAAGGAAAAGAACTTTCTGATGATGAAGTTTTGAATGCTTTGGTTGAATATCCAAAATTGATTCAACGTCCGATTGTAACAGATGAAAAAAATGGAGTAGTAGGTCGTCCAAAAGAATTAGTAGAAGATTTTATTAAATAAAATTGGTTTGATAATTGTTAGTATTTCTAAAACTAAACATAAAAAGCTATGAAAATTTTAGAAGCATTAACAAAAAATCACACCGAGAAAGGAACTAAAATAGGTCTTTTAACAACTGCAGCTACAACAGGCGTAACCGTTGCTAAATTTCTAGGAAAAAGGTCTATTTATGGAATAATTGGAGGGATTGCTGTGACATTGGCAGCAGAGTATATCCGAAAAAAATACGAGAAGAAAGTTGAAGCAGAGAATGAAACTGTTTTAGAGAATAAATAAAGAAAGCCACTCAATTTGAGTGGCTTTTCTACTTATTTTGAATAGATAAATTATTTATCTAAAACTTCCATATCAAAATATAAAGTTGCGTTTGGTGGAACAACACCTCCAGCACCTCTTGATCCGTAACCTAATTCAGCAGGGATAATTAAGAAAACTTTAGAACCTCTGTTGAACATTGTCAATGCTTCCATCCAACCTTGGATTAATCCTGTTACACCAACTGTTGCGTCTAATGGTTGATTGCGATCGTAAGATGAATCTAATTTTTCACCATCGTTTAAACGTAAAGTATAATGTACTTGAATTGGATCTCCTTGAACTGGTTTTGCTCCGTTACCTTCTTCTAAAATTACATATTTTAATCCAGAAGGAGTTGATTGAGCTTTTGCTTCTAATTCTTTTTGACGAGCAATTTCTGCATCTTTTTCAGCTTTTGCTTTCGCTTCAGCTTCAGCTTGTTTTTTTGCGTGATTTGCTTTTGCAGCTTCAAATGCTTCAGCTCCGTTGTATTTAGCATATTTATCACCTTTACGAGCGATTTCTACTTTTTCAATTACAACTGGAACAACTGGTTTATCACTTGGCGTTTTTTCTACATTTGCAATAGAATCAACTACATCTAAACCTTCTACAACTTGTCCGAAAATAGTGTGACGTCCGTCTAACCATGGTGTAGGAACTTCTGTGATGAAGAATTGAGAACCGTTTGTAGCTGGTCCTGAATTTGCCATAGATAAAACACCTTTTTTATCGTGTTTTAAAGTTGGTTCAAACTCATCTTCGAAATCGTAACCAGGTCCACCTGTACCAATTCCGTCTGGATCACCACCTTGAATCATAAAATCTTTAATTACACGGTGAAAAATGATTCCATCATAAAAAGGAACTCCTTTTGCTTTTGCTTTATTTTCTTTTGTACCTTCTGCTAATCCAACAAAGTTAGCAACCGTCATTGGCGCTTCTTCTTCGTATAATTTGATTGTCATTGCACCATGATTTGTTGTCATTTTTGCATACAATCCGTCTTCTAAACTTTTAAATTCTTCTTTACTCATCGATTTTGGAATTTTAACGCCACAACTAACAAGGGTAGTGATGACAGTTAAGATTAATAATATTTTTCTCATTTTAACTTTACAGTCTTTGTGTTTATTAGTGTTTTTTTATTTTTAAAACTTTTACATCCATAATAATAGGCGAGTCTGGTGCAATTTTTTGCGTATCGCCATAACCTCCATAAGCTAAAAACGAAGGTAACAATAATTTAGCAGTTTCACCTTCAGGAATCAATTGTAAACCAGCTTGTAAACCTCTCACAATATCAGCTTTTCCTAAAATTATTTTCTGAACTTTATTATCGTTAAACGAATATAAAATGTTGTTTTCGAGATCAGTTACTTGGTATTCAAATTCGATATAATCTCCATTATTAGCTGTTTGAGCTGTTCGTTGACCACTGTTCGAAATCCAAAATCCCGAACTCGTTTTAACAAATTTTAGGTCAGATGTTTTCATATAATCATCAAACCATTGCAATTCTTCTTGATGCAATAATTTTCCACGCTCTTGCGAACGTTTCATAAAATCATCATTAGAATATGAAACGGGATATTGTATCACTTTTTGATCACAACTCATCAACGCAAAAATAGCGAAAGTGAATAAAATAACTTTTTTCATTAGATAACGATACTGGCTAATTTTTCTTGATATTCTGGTAAAAGCGATTGGAAATAAGCAATTGTTTCTTCCATATTCATGTCCGAACGACCTCCAGCAGCATTCATATGACCACCGCCGTTGAAATGTTTGCGAGAAAATTCATTCACATCAAAATCACCTTTAGAACGTAACGAAATTTTAATGAAATTATGATGTGTATCTTCAATAAAAATTACAGAAAAGATAAAATTCTCTACACTCAAACCATAATTTACAAAACCTTCTGTATCTCCTTTCTGAAAACCATTTGCTAATAAATCTTCACGTTTTAAGAACATGAAAGCTGTACGATGTTCTGGTAAAAAAGTTAGATTATTTAGCGTTAATGATAACAATTTTAAACGTCCTTGCGTTTGCGAATCGTTTACATACGAAGTCACTTTGTCAACTTCTACACCTTTATCAATCAATTCTGCAACAATTCTGTGCGTATCTGCCGATGTATTACGAAAACGGAATCCGCCTGTATCCGTCATTATTCCAGTATAAATACATTCAGCAATGCCTTTGTCAATTTTATCCAAATCATTCATCGCTTCGATAAAATTATAAACCATTTGACAAGTCGCTGGCATTTCGATATCCGAATACATAAAATCAAATGTATCTGGTTCACGGTGATGATCGATTAATATTTTTGGTGCTTTTGAACGTTCAACCCAGTTTCCTAAGTCGTCAATTCGTTTTACGGTATTAAAATCTAAGATAAAAATTAACTCAGCTTGATGTATAATTGCTTCGGCAACTTTTGGTCGGTAATCTGCAATTACAATATCTTTTGCTGAAGGCATCCATTTTAGGAACTTCGGAAAATCGTTTGGTGAAACAATGTTACACGTATGTCCCAATTTATTTAAATAATGAAACATCGCCAATGTAGAACCTATCGCATCTCCATCAGGATTTTTGTGCGGTAGAATTGCAATTTTCTTTGGTGTTGATTTTAAAAGAGTTTTTAACTCTTCGAAATTTGTCATTTGCATAGTTGCAAAGATAATCAAACAAGTGAAATTGTAAATTGCTTTGAAGAAGAAAACTGCAAATTTTAGATGAATTAATTATTTTTTTTGAATTGATTAATGGTAATAAAAAAATAAAAACCTTTGTAAACTAAAATTCAGATTTAATTTTTTAACAAAAATACTAATTAGCTTTAAGCTCTTTCTACTAAGCAATTATAACAACCAGGTCTTGCGTTGTGAATATGAATGTATTCGACTTCTTGGTTTTCTAAGATTTCATTTAATTTTTCTTTTAAATAACCTCCTTTTATTGCATCAGCAAAAATCATTATTGAATTCTTGTTGTAAGCACGAATAGACAAAAACCGATGGTTAAACATTATTGGAATTTCATTAATAGAAGATTTATAAGTTTGTGCGTTTTTACTTATAAAAATAGGACCAGATGCCTTGTAAGGAGAGTTTACCGAATGATGTTCAAAATTAAGTAGAATAACTTCTTCTCCAACTTGCACATCTGTTAAACTAACTCGGCAAGGATATCCTGGGAATTTATCTACAATCATTCTCGAGATATTTTGTTTTGACAATTCCTTATCACTTAGATTAAAATAATCACTAAAAAGCTCATTATCTAAGGCGACTATTCTAAAGTTATTTTTCATTTTAATTTTATTAGATGATTGATTATAACTAATTTAAATAAAAAACAATAATTTAAAAAAAATAAAATAAATATTAACGTAGTAGAAATGTAAAAAAAACTAGAGCATGAAGTAATTTCAAACTCTAGTTTATAACTTGATAATTTATTATAATAAATTATAAATCTCTTTTCTTGATAATTAATAAGGATAAACCAAGAAATAAAATGATGTAGAAAATATTTACCGCAAAATGATCCCATTGTACATGATCGGCAACAAATAACTTACCTTCCATAATTGCTTTTTGTATATCTACAGAAGGATAATCAACTATTTTTCCGTTTGAGTTTAGTGGTAAATAATTAGTTAAGATTTTAATTTCTTCAGGATTTTTTGGAGGATTTTTACCAAATCGAACTAAAAATTCAACAACTTTAGCAACAGATTCTATAATATTCAAAACAATTAAAGACAAAATTGCAAAAGCACTTTTCTTTAATAGAAATGATAAAAACATTGCAAAAACAATGTAAGCGAAGATTTCGACGAAATATCCACCTAAGAATTCGATTCCGTTTACAAAATCAAACTTTTCGCTAAAAATAGAACCTAATGCAAAAACTAAAACACCAACTAAAAATGTAGAAATAAGTGTAATAACAACGTTCATCAAAACTTTTGTATTTAAAAATTCAGTTTTTGATAAACCATCAATTGTATTTTGTTTGAAAGTTCCGAAAGAATATTCGTTGGTAATATTATTAATGACAATAATAGCTAAAAAGAATTTTCCAAAACCAATTAACCATGTGATGTTATGCCAAATTACAGGGAATTCTAACGCGCCTAATTTGATTAAATCAATTTCGATTCCATTCATATTTGGTTTGAAATTCGGCAACGTAATTCCCATTAACAGAATCATCACGAAGTATAAAATAATAAAAATTCGTGTTCCTTTGTTGTAGAATAATTTATTCCATTCTATGCTAAATAATCTTTTCATGTTAGTTCTGTTTTTGGATTAATTGGAAAAATTGTTGCTCTAAAGATTCTTTACGTTTTACCAAATGATTCACGATAATTCCTTGTTCATAAAGCATTTTATTGATTTCTGCAGGATCTTTTTCTTCTGATAAAACAGCAAAAAGTTTGTTATTTTCTTTAGTAACTTTCGAAACGAATGAGAACGTTTTTAATGTATATTCCAAACTTTCCATATTTTGCGCAGCAACTTCGATGCTTCCAAAACTTGAATTCATTTGATCTACAGAACCCGCATAAAGCATTTTTCCTTGATTAAGAACCACCACATGCGAACATACTTTTTCGACTTCGTCTAATAAATGACTGGCCAAAATAATTGTTGTCCCTTGTTGCGCAATTTTAATAATCAATTCTCGAATCTGAATAATTCCTTGTGGATCTAAACCATTTGTAGGTTCGTCTAAAATCAACACTTCAGGATCATTTAACAACGCCGCTGCAATTGCCAAACGTTGTTTCATTCCCAACGAATATTGTTGAAATTTATCTTTTTTACGAGAAAGTAATCCAACTAATTCAAGTTTTTCGTCAATTTTCGCATAATTAACTTCTTTAATATCAGCAACAATTTCAAGATTTTTTTCTGCTGATAAATATGGATAGAATTTTGGACTTTCGATAATGGCTCCAATTTTTTTCAACGAATCGTTATCTGGTTCTTTATCAAACCATTTCCATGAACCCGCTGTAGGATTGATTACATTAAGAATCATTCCTAATGTTGTCGATTTTCCACTTCCGTTTGGACCAAGTAATCCATAAACGTTTCCTTTTTCTACCGAAAAAGAGACATTGTTGACCGCTGTAAAACTGCCAAATTTTTTAGTAAGTTGATTAATTTCAAGAACTTTATTCATAGTAGTTGAATTTGTTTTCTTTATATGTAGACTTTTTTGTTAATTTGTTACAATTTAGAATTAATTTAAATAACATGAGAACGATACTTTATACCTTATTAATTGTACTTACAATTCAGGCTAAAGCGCAAAACGGAAAAACTTATCAAATTTATAATCAACAAGAAAAGAAAGTTGATTTTGATAAAATGATTAAAGAGTTAGCAAAATATGATGTTGTTTTATTTGGTGAACATCATAATAATGCGGTAAATCATTGGTTGCAATTGCAAACGACAAAAGAATTGTATAAGATAAAAGGAAATCAATTGATACTCGGAGCAGAAATGTTCGAGCGCCATCAACAAAATGATTTAACGAATTATTTGAAAGGCAAAACGACGGATGAAGAATTTCAAAAAAGTACAAAGCTTTGGAATAATTATAAAACAGATTATAAACCGCTTGTTGATTTTGCGAAAGAAAAGAATTTGGATTTTGTAGCGACTAACGTATCACGCAAATATGCTTCGTATGTCGCTAAGAATGGACTTGAAGCTTTGGATACAGTTCCAAATAATGAGAAAGCTTATATTGCGAAACTTCCTATTACGATAGATTATGATGCGCCTGGTTATCCTGAAATGATTAAAATGATGGGAGATCATGCTGGAGTGAAGGCAAAACAGTTTGTTGCAGCGCAAGCTACAAAGGATGCAACAATGGCAGAATCAATTTTGAATAATTTGAAGAAAAATAATCTATTCATTCATTACAATGGTGATTATCATTCTAAAAATTATGGCGGAATTTATTGGTATTTGAAATATTTTCGACCTGAGCTCAAAATCGCCGTAATTGAAATTCTAGAAAGTGAAGATTTAAATGAAAAATTATCTGTAATTAAATCTAAAAACGAAAATGTTACTACGACAGAATTTATTATAGTATTTGCTAAGGATTCGCCTAAAACCTACTAATTTTACTGATAAGCAGAAAGTTTTATTGATTATTTTTCATATTTTGCATTTTAAAAAATAAAGCAAACAATTAAATACAACTATGGACAGAAGAAATTTTATTAAATCGACTGCTGCAGCATCTACGGTAGCATTAGTATCACCAGATTCATTATTTGATTTTTCATCAAAAATTGATAAGGTGAAAGTAGGAATTGTTGGCTGTGGAATGAGAGGGCAGGTACATTTAGATGAGTTATTAAAAAGAAATGATGTAGAAGTTGTTGGGATCGCTGAACCAGATCAACGAATGATTGATCGTTCAAACAAAATTTTTGCAAAACATAATAAAAAACCTGTAGAGTATTTTAAAGGTTTAGATGGATATAAAAAATTATATAAGAATAAGAAAATTCATGCTGTAATTATAGCTACGCCATGGGAATTTCACGCTGAGCAAACAATTGCAGCAATGAATGCGGGTAAAATTGTAGGTTTAGAAGTGTGTGGAGCGATGAATTTACAAGAATGTTGGGATTACGTAGATACATACGAAAAAACGAAAGTTCCTGTGTTCATGATGGAGAATGTTTGTTACCGTCGCGATGTTATGGCTGTAATGAATATGGTTCGTAAAGGAATGTTTGGACAAATTGTTCATGGACAAGGTGGTTACCAACACGATTTAAGAAATGTATTATTTAACGATGGTAAACAACCTTATGGTGGTGGAGTTGAATTTGGAGACAAAGGTTTCTCTGAAGCTGCTTGGCGTACAAATCATTATGTAAAACGTAATGCAGAATTATATCCAACGCATGGTTTAGGACCAATCGGTACAATGATGGATGTTAACCGTGGAAATAGAATTACACATTTAACTTCTATGGCTTCTCAACAAGCTGGTTTAACTGATTATATCGTAAAAAATGGAGGAGCAGATCACCCAAATGCAAAGGTTAAATTCAAACAAGGAGATATCGTTCAAACAATGTTAAAATGTGAGAACGGAGAAACAATCTTATTAACGCACGATACATCTTTACAACGTCCATATAACTTAGGTTTCCGTATTCAAGGAACTGATGGTATTTGGCAAGATATCGGTTCAGGAGGATTTAGTCAAGGTTTCATTTATTTCGAAGATGAAATGAGACATTCTCACAAATGGGCAAGTTCAGAAGATCATTTAAAAACTTACGATCATCCATATTGGAAAAAATACGAAACTCAGGCAGAAGGTGCTGGGCACGGAGGAATGGATTTCTTCTTAATGAATGATTTTATCGAATGTATTAAAGCAAACAAAGAATTCCCATTCGATGTATATGATTTAGCAACTTGGTATGCAGTAACACCATTAAGTGAAAAATCTATCGAAGGAAATGGTAGTTCTCAAGAAATGCCAGACTTTACAAGAGGAAAATATAAAACAAGAAAACCAGTTTTTGGTACAGAAGATTATGGATTCTAAAACCTTATCATTAGTCATTTTAGCAGGTGGAATGGGAAGCCGCTACAAAGGACAAAAACAAATTGATCCAATTGGACCAAGTAAAGAAACGTTGATGGAATATTCAATTTTCGATGCTTTTTCTTGTGGAATAAAACATTTTGTATTCATTATTAATGAACAATTTAATGCAGAAACTAAAAAATATTTTCAAAATTTAATTGAAAAAAATGGAGGTAAAGTAGAATTTGTTCTTCAAACGACGTATACATCTGTTCCGAGAGGAATTTACGATACAATAGAGAAACGTGAAAAACCTTGGGGAACTGGGCATGCGTTAATGATTACAAAAAATCATTTAAACAATCCATTTATTGTGATTAATGCAGACGATTTTTATGGTCGTAAAGCTTATGAAAAGGCGAACGAATTGGTTCAAAATGAAAAAATTACAGCAAATACTTATGGTATGGTAGCGTACAAATTGGCCAATACGATTAGCGAAAATGGTTCTGTTTCTCGCGGAGTTTGTACGGTAACAAACGGTCATTTGGAGAATGTTGTAGAGCGTACAAATATCTATTCTAACGAAAATGGAGAAATTGTTTTCGAAGAAGATGATAACGTTTTACCATTGGACGGAGATACGGCTGTTTCGATGAATTTCTTCGTTTTACATCCTTCTATTTTCAGAAAATTAGAAGATAAATTTGAGGAATTTCTTCATGAAAATGCTTCTCAATTGAAAGCAGAATTTTTCTTGCCGAAAGTTGTAAATGATATGATCAAAGAAGATCAATTGGAAGTGATTGTAGAAAAATCGGATGACAATTGGTTCGGAATGACTTATCCAGAAGATAGAGAAGTTGTAGTAAATTCTATTCAAAATTTAATCAATGATCAAAAATATCCAAATTCACTTTGGACATAAAATATAATGGAGAAAATATTAAAACATTATTTCGAAAATATAGATCAAGTTAGTGTTAATCCAATCAGTTCTGGTTGGATTAATTCTACTTATGAAGTTGAGTACGAAGGAAAAAAAAATATTTTACAAAAAATAAACACGCACGTTTTTCCTCAACCAGAAGTAATTTCTAACAATATTGACATCATTTCTCGTCATCTAAAAGCAAAGAATTATCAAAATTCGGTAATCGAAATTGTAAAAGATTTGCAAGGAAATTTATTAGCAAAAGAAGATGGAGAAATTTGGAGGATGACTTCTTTTATTCCAAATTCTATTTGTTTTGAGAAAGTGGAATCTGCGGAACAAGCATACGAAGCGGCGAAAACAATTAGTGAATTTCATTCGTATTTGTTAGATGTTAATGTTGATGAAATTCATCCTTCGATTGTCGGGTTTTTAGATTATCATAAACGTGTAAATGATTTCAAAAATGCATTGAAAAATGCTTCAACAGAGCGTTTAGAAGAAACGAAAGAAGAAGTTGCTTATATTTTGGATAATCTATATCAAGTTGAAAAATATTTAGAAATAGATTTCCCAAAACGTGTCGTTCATGCCGATGCAAAAATCAGTAATTTCTTATTCAATAATGATAATCATTCGCAAGCAATCGCTGTGATAGACTGGGATACAATAATGCCAGGAAATATTTTGTGCGATTTTGGAGATATGATTCGTACATATGCAAACCTGAAAGCTGAAGACGATCCAAATGGAGAAAATGGTTTTTCGGCAGATTATTATTTGGCTGTTAAAAAAGGTTTTCAAGAACACCTGAAAAATGTGTTGACGCCTGTCGAGCTTGATAATATGGATTTTGTTGCGTATATTGTGATTTATATTCAAGCGGTTAGATTTTTGGCAGATTATTTAGAAAACGATATTTATTATTCGATTTCTTATCCAAAACAAAATCTAAATCGTACGATTAATCAAATCAATTTATTAAAAGCATTAACAAAATTTCATGAAGAAAATTCGGTTCGAAAAATATAAACCTACAGATTTTAATAACTTTTTTAAACTTGTTCAAGACGACGAAGTGATGAAATACATCTCTGGTAAAGGTTTGAACGAAGAGCAAGCAAATCATAAATTTACATCAATCTTAGAAAAAGGAGAAGCTGATGAAAACTTAGGTTTTTTCAAAGTTTATGATGAAAATGATAATCTTTTAGGTGATTGTAAATTGGTGTATAATAAACATATTGAAAATTCACTTGAAATTGGTTATTTATTGAAAAAAGAATTTTGGAGAAAAGGTTTTGGATCAATGATTTGCGAACATTTATTAGCAGAATCAAAAGAAAAATTTCCTGATTTGCAAGTAATGGCTGTCATCGATCCTGATAATGTTGCTTCAAGAAAGTTGTTAGAAAAGTTTAATTTTGAATCGTATTGGAAAGGCATCGAAAATGATTTGCCTACAGAAAAATTGCTTTTAAAAGAGAAATGATACGAGTAAAAGATGTCGCTTTGGCGATGGAAGAAATAGCGCCTTTGGCGTATGCAGAAGATTTTGACAATGTTGGATTGCTTGTTGGTGATTACAGTGATGAGGTAACAAGAATCTTGGTAACGTTGGACACAACGCCAGAAGTTGTGGAAGAAGCGATTGAGAAAAATTGTAATTTGATTGTGAGTTTTCACCCAATTATTTTTTCTGGTTTAAAGAAATTGAACGGAAAAAATTATGTTGAAAAAGCAGTGATGACAGCGATCAAAAATGGAATTAATATTTATGCAACGCATACGGCTTTAGATAATTCGAAAGTTGGTGTTAATTTCAAAATTTCTGAACAATTATCTTTATTGAATACTAAAATTCTTATTCCAAAGTCTCAAACCATCAAACAATTGATTACTTATGTGCCAACAGAACATGCTGAGCAATTGAAATCTGCGTTGTATGAAGCGGGTGCAGGAAAAATTGGGAATTATGATTCGTGCGGTTTTGCGGTAGAAGGTACTGGAAATTATAGACCAACTGCTGGCGCAAACCCTTTTATTGGTGAAGTTGGTAAGCTAGAAACAGTAAACGAATCGCGAATAGAAGTTGTGATTCCGCAACATTTGGAAGGTGATGTGATGAATGCTTTATTCAAAAATCATCCGTACGAAGAAGTTGCTTATTCTGTTATTTCGTTGAATAATCAAAACAATTATATTGGAATTGGAATGATTGGAGAGTTAGAAAATGAAATGGAAGAACTCGATTTTTTCAATTATCTAAAAACTCAAATGAATACACCCGTTATTCGTCATTCGAAATTATTAAACAAAAAAATAAAGAAGGTTGCTGTACTTGGAGGTTCTGGCGCATTTGGAATAAAAAATGCAATTTCGGCTGGAGCGGACATTTATATCACGGCAGATTTGAAATATCACGATTTTTTTACTGCTGAAAATAAGCTTGTTTTGGCAGATATTGGGCATTTTGAATCGGAACAGTTTACAAAAAACTTAATAACTTCGTATCTTAAAGAAAAATTTACTAATTTTGTGGTCTTTAATTCTGGAATTAATACCAATCCTGTTAATTATTGTTAACTATGTCTGAAACAAAAAATATCAAAGAACTAAGCGTAGAAGAAAAACTTCGCGCGTTATACGACTTGCAATTAATTGATTCACGTTTAGATGAAATCAGAAACACAAGAGGTGAATTACCTTTAGAAGTTGAAGATTTGAGCGACGATGTTGCACAATTAGAAACGAGAATCCAAAAAATAGTTGACGAAACTAAAGGTTTGGATGAAGAAATTAAATTGAAGAAAGAAGCAATCAAAAATGCTGAAGCTTTAATTAAAAAATACACGAAACAACAAGATAACGTACGAAATAACAGAGAATTTGATGCTTTAGCTAAAGAAGTTGAGTATCAAGGTTTGGAAATTGAGTTATCTGAAAAACGTATTCGCGAGTTTACAGTTAAAATTTCTCAAAAAAATGCACAAGTTGAAGAATTTAATGCAAAATTAAATTCAATGAAAGAGCATTTATCTCACAAACAAGCTGAGTTGGATACAATTGTAAAAGATACAGAAAAAGAAGAAAGTAATTTATTGAAATTATCTTCTGAATATTCTGCTAAAATCGAACAAAGATTATTAGATGCTTACAGCCGTATCAGAAATTCTGTGAAAAATGGTTTAGCTGTTGTTCCTGTACAACGTGGAGCTTCTGCGGGATCTTTCTTTACAATTCCACCACAAAGACAGATGGATATCGCTCAACGTAAAAAAATTATCGCTGATGAACATTCAGGACGTATCTTGGTTGATTTGGAATTGGCTTTAGAAGAGCAAGAAAAAATGGAAATCGTTATCAAAGGATAATTTTCTGTTAAAAAATATTTTATTTAATATCAAAGTGTTGCACGTTTGTGTGACACTTTTTTTATGCCAAAACTGGTTGTTGTTATTTTTTAGCACGCTATTTGTAATATTGGCATTATAATTAGTTTGAAAATTTAGAAATTATGAAAAAAATTATATTTTTAGCAATGTTAACGGTCTCGTCTATATCATTAACATCTTGTGTGAATAATGATGATGGATACTATGACAACGGACCAGAAATTGTAAATGTTGGACAAATCAATTATGATGGCGTTTCTTTTCCGCTTCGAAATGCAGTTGTAGCTGATATTGAAAAAGCAGATGGAGGATATTATTATAGTGTAGAGTTATCGACGAATCCGGTTCCTAAAAATGGAAAATTATATGGCTCTTATTTGTATTTAGAAATCTTTCAAAGAGGTGATTTAAATTTTAATGGAACTTACGTAACAGAAAATAATGATAGAGGATTGGATTATATCGAATATTACGAAGATCCTATTATGCAAAATTATGTACCAGTTCTTAATTCAGGAACATTTGCATTATTAGATACAGATTTCTCTTCAGGATCTATTAACTTAAAAAATTATTTTGATCCTTATAACAGAAGTTTATTGTCTACAAACTTTGCTTTGAGAGTTTCGAATGGTAAAACATTGACGGGTGATTTTGACGGATTGTTTGATTTCATTCAATTATACAACAAATCTGCAAAAGGTGCTGTAAATGCAAAATCAGCAACAACAGAAAGAGTAAAAACAGGAGTGAGAAGACCTTCTGCAAGAAAATAAAATTTCAATTTATAGATAAAAAAAACTCCGCTAAATTTTTAGCGGTGTTTTTTATTGATATACTTTTTTGATTAAGCTTCTACTTCTTTATCACGATTCTTTGGGAAACGGCGATAACCTTTCAAATTAAATCTAAAATCTTTTTTCGTTGGACGAACAATAATACGTAATGATGAATCATTTGTAAAATAAGTTTGTGCCCAGTTTAAGAAAATAGCTAATTTGTTACGTACAGTCAAGATTAACATCAAGTGCAAAAACATCCATGTAAACCATGCCAAACGTCCAGAGAAAGAGAATTTAGGTAAATCGACAACTGCTTTGCGTTTACCAATTGTTGCCATAGAACCTGGATCTTTGTATTCGAACAATGTCAATTTATCTTCAGATAAACCTTGTCCTAATTTGTCAAAGTTTTTCGCCAATTGTTCAGCTTGATCTCCTGCAACACGTGCTAATTGTGGATGTCCATGAGGATACTTCGGTGTTTCCATCGAAGAAATATCTCCAATTGCATAAATGTTTTCAGTTCCTAAAACTTTAGAAGTACGATCTACTTTCAAACGATTTCCTCGTTGCAAATCTTCTTGTTTTACTGCTCCTTCAGGCACATTTCCCATAACTCCAGCAGCCCAAATCAAATTTCGAGTATTGATTGTACGACCATCAGCCAAAGAAATTGTTTTTCCATCGTAGTCAGTTACGCGACCTTCTGTCCAAACATTTACGCCCATATTTGTCAAATATTCATAAGACTTTTTGTGCGCCAATTCAGACATTGGACCTAATAAATTTGGACCTCCTTCAATCAAATAAATATTCAATTTAGAGAAATCTAAATCTGGATAATCTTTCGGAAGAATGAATTTTTTCATTTGCGCAATTGCACCTGAAAGCTCAACTCCTGTTGGTCCTCCACCTACAACGACAATATTCATAATTTCTTCCAATTCTTCTGGAGATTCTGCAGAATATGCACTCTCGAAGTTTGTTAATAATCGATTTTTAAGCGTTAAAGCTTCATTTGTCGATTTCATTGGGAATGATAATTCCTCAATTTGTTTGTTCCCGAAGAAATTTGTGGTACATCCCATGGCAACAACCAAATAGTCGTAGGAAAAATCCCCGATTGTGGTTTCAACAATATTTTGATCTTTCTTAATTGCTGTAACTTCGGCTAAACGAACGCTCACATTTTTACTCCCTTGAAATACTTTTCGAATAGGGAACGAAATATCACTTGCGTTAATCGCTGCAGTTGCAACCTGATAAAATAAGGGTTGAAATTGGTGGTAATTATAGCGGTCAATAAGTGTAACAGAAAAGTGTGGGTTATTATTTAATTTACGGGCTAATTTAAGTCCGGCAAATCCAGCACCTAAAATGACAATCTTTTTCTTTTCCAAAATTCACTTTTTTGTAAAATTACGAACAAACTAAGAAACAATGAAAGATTTATTAAAAATTATTCTGAACCTTAGATATTTACTATGATATCGGATTGATTATTAGATTTTTTTAAATTTATGTTTTTTGTCAGTTTTAAATAAATTGTTAAAATTATTTATGATTTTGTGTATTTCGACGCTTTTTTAATTTTTCTGAAAGATTAGAATTTAAACTATTTTTAAGCTGAATCATTTTAAGAAATCAATCAAATTCACGAATTTTATTCCAAATTAATCAAATCAAAAAAACAAGTAATGAGCAAATTATTTGAATCAATTAATATAAATGAATCTATTTCATTAAAAAATAGAATTATTATGTCGCCAATGTGCCAATATTCTTCGGAAGATGGTTTTCCAAATGATTGGCATTTTCAACATTATGTTTCGCGTGCAGTAGGTAATGTTTCGGCGATTATACAAGAAGCTACCGCGGTTGTTGTAGAAGGTCGAATTTCATATGGTGATTTAGGAATTTGGAAAGATGAACATATCGAAGCGTATCAAAAATTAACTTCTGAAATCAAAAAATACAATTGCGTTCCTGGGATTCAGTTAGCGCATGCAGGACGAAAAGCAAGTACAGAAAAACCTTGGTTGGGACACAATCAAATAAAATCTGACGAAAAAAATGGTTGGAAAACAGTTTCGAGTTCTAATTTACCTTTTAATGAATCGGATGAAATTCCACATCAATTAACAATTTCTGAAATTGAAAATGTTGTAGAAGAATGGGGAAAAGCAACTGAACGTGCCATAAAAGCTGGTTTTGAAATTTTAGAAATTCATGGTGCGCATGGTTATTTGGTTCATCAATTTCTTTCGCCTTTAATTAATAATCGAATAGATAAATATGGAGGAAGTTTCGAAAATAGAATTCGTTTTGTGTTAGAAATTGTTGCTGAAATGCAAAAATATATTACAACTCAATCGCTTTGGGTTCGTTTGTCAGCTTCGGATTGGGCAGAAAATGGTTGGAATTTAGATGAAACAATTGAATTGTGTAAAATATTAAAACAAAATGGAGTAGAAGTGATTGATGTTTCGTCTGGAGGAGGAGTGAGTCATCAAAAAATTGATGTCAAAAAAAATTATCAAGTCCCATTCGCAAATGAAATTAAAAATCAAGTTGAAATAATTACTGGAGCTGTTGGATTAATTTTTGAACCAAAACAAGCCGAAGAAATTCTTCAAAATAATGAAGCTGATTTAATCTTTTTAGGAAGAGAATTATTACGTGATCCATATTTTGCATTGCGTGCTGCAAAAGAGTTGGACGAAGATATAAAGTGGTTGCCACAATATGAAAGAGCAAAAAATAATCATTACGCATAAACCATGTTAGCATTAAAAAAAATCCATCATATTGCAATCATTTGTTCAGATTATCAAAAATCGAAATCCTTTTATACAGAAATTTTAGGATTCGAAATTGTGCAAGAAGTTTATAGAAAAGAACGTGATTCTTATAAATTAGATTTAGCTTTGCAAAATTATTACTGCATCGAATTATTTTCTTTTCCTAATCCGCCAAAACGTGTTTCTCGACCAGAAGCTTCTGGATTGAGACATATTGCTTTTGCTGTGGAAAATATAGAAAATGAAGTAGAAAAACTAACGCAGTTGAATGTGACGGTAGAGCCAATTCGTGTGGATGAATACACGCAAAAGAAGTTTACTTTTTTTGAAGATCCCGATGGTTTGCCGATAGAATTATACGAAGAATAGAAGAATAAATGGTAAAAAAGAGTTTACTTGCCTTAGCAATGGGAGGTTTAGCCATCGGAATGACGGAATTTTCGATGATGGGAGTTTTAGAAGATTTTGCAAAAGATTTGAATATTTCAATTCCAACAGCAGGGAATTTTATATCAATGTACGCAATGGGTGTAATGGTTGGAGCTCCAACATTAATTATGGCTACAAGTAAATATTCTCCAAAAAAAGTGTTAATCTTTTTTATGTTATTGTTTACTATTTTTAACTCACTTTTTGTTATTGCACCAAGTTACAATACCTTATTAATTGCTCGTTTCATGTCTGGTTTACCTCATGGAGCATTTTTTGGTGTAGGATCTGTTGTGGCAGCACAATTAGCAACAAAAGGAAAAGAAGCGCAAGCCATTTCGATTATGTTTGCAGGATTAACGTTTGCGAATTTGGTAGGTGTTCCATTAGGGACGAAATTAGGACAAGTTTTTTCGTGGCGATTAACATTTGGGATTATTGCAAGTTTAGGATTAATCACGATGTTAGCGATTTCTCTTTGGGTTCCGAATCTTAAAAATACAAACAAAGGAAGTTTGGTAGAACAATTAAGTTTCTTCAAAAAATGGGAAGCTTGGGTATTAATTGTGATGATTTCTATCGGAACTTCAGGATTATTTGCGTGGATAAGTTACATTTCTCCGTTAATGACAAACGTAGCAGATTTACCCAAAACAAAAATTCCAATTATTATGACTTTGATTGGTCTAGGAATGTTTGTAGGTAATTTTATAGGTGGAAAATTGGCAGACACCATGTCTCCAAATAAAGCTGCAATCATCTCTTTTGCGTCGATGGCGGTTTGTTTAGTGATTGTTTATTTCACTTCTCATATACAAATTATGGCGTACATCATGTCGTTTATTACAGGATTAATTGCGTTTACAATTGGTTCGCCAATTCAAATGATGTTGATTAATAATGGAAAAGGATCAGAAACTTTGGCAGCAGCGGCTGGTCAAGCAAGTTTTAATATTGGAAATGCTTTAGGTGCATTTTTAGGAGGAATTCCGATTGCTATGGGATTAGGATTTAATTCACAACTGTGGGTTGGCTTTATTATGGCTTCTGTCGGATCAATAATTGCAGCAATCTTTTTACAATTAAAATCGAAAAGAGTTTAAAAATATTACTTCAATCATAATCAAAGGATGTTCTACGGAGCATCCTTTTTTAGTTTATATTTGTAACAAATTAAACTCAAATGAATCATTACAAAGCTCTTATTATAGACGATGAACACTTTGCTCAACAAGGGTTAAAGAAAATTATTCAACATGCTTTGCCAGATTTTTTTGTTTCCATTGATACGGCAAATTCTGTAAAAGAAGGTGTAGAAAAAATTAAGGAAAATCAACCAGATATAGTTTTTTTGGATATTCAGATGCCAGAGGAATTTGGGTTTAAATTATTTGATTATTTTGATGATATTACGTTTGATGTCATTTTTACAACAGCTCATTCAGATTATATTTTAGAAGCTGTAAATCAATGGGGATGTTTGGGTTATTTGATGAAACCTATTTCAATTTCTGACCTTAAAGTATTATTGAATCGTTTTGTAGAACGTCAAAATCAAAAAAAAACAACGAAGGAGGTTGTTAATATTTCAGATGATTTTGAAGATGAGGTAGAAACAGATAATCTGAAAGATGTTTTCAAAAATGAACATGGAATTATTTTTATTCCATCTATAACAGAGGTTTTGGTACTGAAAATTGAAGATATTATTTACTGTAAGGCAGATGATAGTTATTGTACAATTTTTACCGAAAAAGAGGCGTACATGGTAACTAAAACGCTGAAAGAGGTCGAAAACTTAATTGATCAAACCAATTTTTTTCGTGTCAATAGATCATATTTAGTAAACATTAATTTTGCTAAAAAATTTGATAAACGAAACAATTTATTGATTCTGAATTGTCATCCAAAAGATGGCGAATCAAATCTGCCTGTGACTTCTTTGGGGTATAAAATTTTATCGAATGTGGTTGCGTAACTTCATTTTTTTACTTGTTTTATTTCTTTGTTCACATCAACTTTCTGCGCAATATGTTTTGACAAAACAATACACGTACGAAAATGGTTTGCCTGCCAATGAGATTTTGAGTGTCTACAAAGATTCTCGCAAAATTTTATGGGTTGGAACTCGTTTTGGCGTGTTTGTGAAGGACATGGATAATTTCAAAATGATGAAACGCTTCGAGAAAGTACAATACAATAATGTTTGGACAATAATAGAAGATAGTCAGCATAATATTTGGTTTGGAAGTTATGGACAAGGAATATTGAAATTTACTGGTCAACGTTTTGAACAAATTAATACAGCGAAAGGGTTGGTTTCGGATCGTGTTCGAAATTTATTTTACTTAGATGATTTAATATATGTTGCAGCGCAAGGAGGCGTTTCGATTATTGATACAAAATCAAAGAAAATTTACAATCCTTCTTTCGAAAAAAATAACAATATTGTGTTCGAAACGGTATCTTTTTTCGAATATCAAAATAAGGTTTATGTTGCAACAATCGATCATGGTGTTTATGAAGTTCTTCGTGATAAGTTGAAGTTGGTCAATCCTTTCAATCGAATTAACTATAGTTTTTTGTATAATAATGATTTGTATTTGTCATCGTCTAAAGGTCTTAATGTTATTCCGATAAACGATTTCTTGAATAAAAAATTGAATTTTAAAACGTATGATTTTCCAGTTTTTAGAAATCACAACATTTCAGATAAACGTCATTCTCTTTTATTAGCTGGTTACGAAACGGGTGCGGGAAATGGTATGGTTGCGGAGTTAAAGAATAATAAAATAACAGATCAAACAGAAAATTTTAAAATCACTTCGGATTATCCATATCGAGTTTTTAGTAGTAAAACCGATGATTTAATTTATGTTGGAAGTGCTGATAAAGGACTTTTTGAAGTTCATTTTAATCATTTCTTAGATTTTTATACGATTGATAATAAAAGGGTTATTGAAATTTTAAAAGTTGCGAATACACAATATTTTTTAACGCCAGATGGACTTTATTTTCAGGAGAATAATATATTCAATAAGCAGATAAAGAGAGATGCTTTTTATCAATATATGCTTAGAAATAAGTCAAAATTCAAAGATTTTTTAAGTCAATCAAATAAAGATTTTTATGAAATTGATTTTGATTTGAAAGAAAAAAACCTTCGTTTTTATAAAATGATTATCCGTCACAATTCGTTCATTATAGCAACTAATTTAGGACTTTTCGAGTTAGATTTTAATGGAGAATTCAAAGATTATTTACCTAATCGAACAAGTCAATTTACGTATTTTAATAATCAATTTATTCAAACAAATCCTTTTGGAGGAATTTTGGTTTTTGATGATTTGAATAACCTAAAATATCACTCATATTCCGCTGCGCAAGCCAATGTTCCGAAAGATGTTGTTTCGATTTGTCAAAATAAAAAAGCTGTATTTTTTGGATCTTCTTTAGATGGATTATTCAAGTATGAAAATGGAAATTTTATTTCGTATTTGCAAAATAATCAGTTTAAAGAATCTAAAATTAAAATGATAAAATGTGTTGGAGATAATCAGTTGTTGGTTGCAACAGAATTTGCGAAAGTTTATATTTTAGAGATAAAGGGAGATGAGTTAATCACAAAAAAAGTAATTAATATTCGTGAAATTGGTGGAGAAAATATTAGTTCAATTGACATTTTTGAGAACTCAATTTTAATTGGAACCAATCGTAATTTACTCGTTTTCAATAATGGTAAAACATATATGATTGGCAATGAACAAGGTTTTGTGAATAAGGATATACATTCGTCTATTTTTGACGGAAAAACGGCTACAATTGGTGTTGAAAATGGTTATTATAAGTTAAATCTTGAGAATTTATTAAAGCAAAAAAATCAGTCGAAAGAGATTATTATTACAAGTTTTAAAATTAATGATGAATCTTTTGGGATAGATAAATTTATGTGGTTTGATTTGATTGATAAAGATTTGAATTTAAAAAATAATGAGAACAATATTACACTAAATTTTGCTGTCGTTGATGCTAATTTCGCTCAAAGTTATAAGTACAGATATCGTGTAAATCCTGATGAAAAGTGGAATGAGTATTTTTATAACCCATCTATTTATTTGCGGAATATACCATATGGTAAATATCGTATTCAATTAGAAATAACAGATACAAGCAACGGACAAAAACAAATTATTGATTTGGTTTCGTTGAATGTTGACGAACCTTTTTACTTGAATATTTATTTTATTTTGTTGTCAGTCTTAACTTTAGGATTGATTATTTATCGTTATAATACAAATAAAATCAAGACGTTAAATAAATTTAATCAATTAAAAATTAGTCAATTAAATGAGAAAAATACACAAGAAAATCAACGTTTGCAATTAGAGCGACAATTAACCGAAACGAAGTTAACAGCCTTACAATCTCAAATGAATCCGCATTTTATTTTCAATGTGTTGAATTCTATTCAGTTTTATATTTTGGATAATGATATTGATAATGCGTTAAATTCGTTGGGACGTTTTTCTCATTTGATTCGTCAGATGTTAAATCTTTCAACAAAAGATGAAATTAGTTTGAAAGATGAAATTGATTTTTTGAAATTATATGTTGAAGTTGAGAATTTTAGATGGAAAAATAAAATAGAATTTGATGTTCAAATTGATAGCCAATTGGATATTTATCGTATCAAAATTCCGCCAATGTTGATTCAGCCAATTATCGAAAATTCTTTTGTTCACGCATTTGATCAAAACCATTTGCAACCGATTATCAAATTGATTATTAGAATAAAAATTGATTATTTAGAAATAATTATTGAAGATAACGGAAAAGGAAATACAACACAAATTACGCAAAATAAAACTCACGATTCGAAAGCACTTAAAATTATTAATGAGCGTTTACAATTGCTTAATCATAATATTGAAGAAAATATTTTTATAGATTTTCATGAAAAAGGAACAAAAGTTCGAATGATTTTGAAAGTTGATTAAAATTTCACCTGAATAAATTTACAATTCACCTTGCTGAAACGTGAATTAACGAAATCTAAACTCTATTTTAATGATAGATATTATTCAGTATATATATTTGCAGTATCGATTTCAAACTAAGTATTAAACTTTGATGCTTTGTTTTCTAAACCTATGAAGACACCATAAAGTATCTTAAAAGTTACATTTTTCGACGTGTGAGTCAAAAAATTTTACAACAAGAAGCTACTGCAAAGTAGCTTTTTTTTTATCTTTATACCCATGAAAAATGTACAATTAGGAAATACAGATTTAGAGATAAAACCAATTTTTTTCGGAGGAAATGTTTTTGGTTGGACATTGAATGAAGAAGAATCTTTTCGAATTTTAGATGGATTTTTGGACAGAGGATTTAATGCGATAGACACTGCAAATAACTATTCGTATTGGGTGGATGGTAACGTTGGAACAGAATCTGAACGAATTATCGGAAATTGGATAAAATCGAGAGGAGTGAGAGATCAAATCGTTTTGGCAACGAAAGTTGGTGGACGAAATATGATTCAAGATAAGCCAAATACTACAAAAGCTCATGTCTTAAAAGAAGTAGAAGAATCACTTATCCGTTTACAAACAGATTATATTGATTTGTATCAAACACATTATGATGATGTAAATACACCTGTTGAAGAAACTTTATCCGCTTATAATCAATTGATAAAAGAAGGGAAAGTGAGATATATTGGTGCGTCTAATTTTTCTTCGGAGCGATTGATTGAATCGTTGGATAAATCAGAACTTTACAATTTGCCGCAATACAAAACCTTGCAACCTGAATATAATTTGTATGATCGTCAGCATTTTGAAGAATTTTTGCAACCTGTTGCTGAGAAATACAATTTAGCTGTTATTCCTTATTATAGTTTAGCGAGTGGATTTTTATCAGGTAAATATAAAACTGAAGAAGATTTACAACAAAGTTTACGAGGAGAAGGAATCAAAAAATATTTGAACGAAAGAGGATTCAAAATTTTGGACGCTTTACAAACTATTTCTACGCGATATAATATTTCTTATTCAGCAGTTGCTTTGGCTTGGTTAATGGATCAGAAAACAGTTGTAGTTCCTATTGCGAGTGCGACTAAGGAACAACATCTTGATGCTTTTGTAGAAGCTGTAAATGTGCAATTATCTCATGATGATGTGAAACTTTTGACCGAAGCAAGCGAATATTAGAATGGAAAATTTACAAATGAAACCCAAATTAACTCCAATCATTTTATGGATAATGATTATTGGGAGTGGTTTGGTTGTGGCGAATAATTATTACAATCAGCCCTTATTGTCATTAATTGCAAAAGATTTTAATGTTTCCGAAAGTAAAGTCTCTAATATTGCAATGCTAACACAAATAGGTTATGCCTGTGGATTGTTATTTATTATTCCTTTAGGAGATTTATTGAAACGAAAACGAATGATTTTAATCGATTTTGTTTTTATTATTGCAGCTCTTTTGGGAATGTATTTTGCACCATCTGTAAGTTGGCTTTTTCCATTAAGTTTCCTTATCGGTTTCACTTCAGTTATTCCGCAAGTTTTTGTGCCAATGGCATCTGAATTAGCAGAACCTCAAAACAAAGCACAAGCTGTCGGAATGGTTATGAGTGGTTTGCTTGTTGGCATTCTACTTTCTCGCGTTTTTAGTGGCTTTATTGGCGAATATTTAGGATGGCGAGAAGTTTATTTGATAGGTGCAATTTTAATGTTTGTACTATGGATATTCATCTATATATTTTTACCAGAAATACAGCCAAATTTCAAAGGAACTTATGGTAATTTGATGAAATCGATTGTGGATTTAGTAAAAGCTCAACCTCAATTAAGATTAGCTTCTTTTCGCGGAGCTACAGGTTTTGCAGCATTTAGTGCATTTTGGACAACATTGGTTTTTCACTTAGAAGAAGCACCTTTTTTTGTTGGAAGCGATGTCGCTGGAGCTTTTGGTTTAATTGGTGCAGTAGGAGCGTTGGCAGCAGCATTAGTTGGAAAAGTTTCAAAAGTTTTGTCTACATCAAAAATAATCTTTTATTCCATTCTCATTATGCTAATTTCTTGGGGATTTTTCTACGAATTTGGTTATACATATTGGGGATTAATTGTTGGTGTAATTTTGATCGATTTAGGTTTACAAGCAATGCACGTTTCTAATCAAACTATTATTTTTGGATTAGATGCCAAAGCAGGAAATCGAGTGAATACAGTTTATATGACGAGTTATTTTATTGGCGGATCTTTAGGAACATTTATTGCTGCAAATGCATGGGATAAATTTCAATGGAATGGAGTGGTTGCTGTTGGCGTATTTTTTACTTTAATTTGTTTGATATCTCATATTTTATTCAATAAAAATAATAAGTGATGAAAGATTTTTCTTCTGAAATAACATATAAAACAGCGAGAAGTAGTGGTGCTGGAGGACAAAATGTAAACAAAGTTGAAACAATGGTTTTAGCAAAATGGAACATTGAATCTTCTCTATTTTTTTCGGAGGAAGAAAAAGCATTAATTACAGAAAAGCTAAAAAATAAGATTAATTCAGAAGGATTTCTACAAATCAATTCACAAGAATCCCGCTCTCAATTGGACAATAAAGAATCTGCCACAAAGAAAATGTTAGAATTGGTCGAAAAAGCATTGATTATTCCAAAGTTTAGAAAAAAGACCAAACCTACGAAAGCTTCTCAACAAAAAAGATTGAATCAAAAGAAACAACAAGCTGAGAAAAAAGATGGTCGTAGGTTTAAATTTTAGAACAATTATATTCGATCAACTAAAAAAAATAATATACTACATTGTATTGCTATAATCATTACTATTTTAAAAATAAAAGACTTTTTTCTTGTTTTATGACGATAAATCTGCATTGACATAAGAGAACCTATTGTCCCGCCAATCAAAGTCACAAAACAAAGTGCTAACTCAGAGATACGCCTTTTACCAATAATTGAATTTTTTTTATCTATTTTGAATAAAAAAAAAGAGAGGACGTTGATAAGGAGGAGAGTAAAAAATAAATATTTATCCATTAAGTGTGTAATTAAGGTATAAAAATACTTATAATTAAGTAGATAAAAAATATTTTCACTAGAAATCTATGTTGTTTATCTTTGTACTTCAAAATTACAAAAAATCTTCAAAAAATAAATTGTAAAAATCTAATTATAAAATAATTATGCAAGATTTAAAAGGAAAAAATGCTTTAGTTACAGGAGGTAGTAGAGGTTTAGGAAAAGCTGTTGCTTTGGCATTGGCTAAAGAAGGTGTTAATGTAGCTGTGACAGGACGAAATACAAAAACATTAGAAGAAACTGTAGAGGAAATTAGAAGTTTTGGAGTAAAAGCGGATTATTCAATTTTTAATGTAGCCGAAAAAGTTGAAGTGAAAATGCAGCTTGAACGATTAATTGAGAGTTTTGGAGCGTTTGATATTTTGATTAATAATGCTGGTATAGCGGCTTTCGGAAGTTTTTTGGAAATGCCAGAAAATGATTGGGAAGATATTGTGCGTACCAATTTATTTGGTCCGTATTATGTTTCAAAAGCAGTAATTCCTTCGATGGTAGAATTAGGAAGTGGTGATATTATTAATGTATCTTCAACAGCAGGATTAAAAGGAAACGCAGTAACTTCTGCTTATTCAGCATCAAAAGCGGGATTGATAGGTTTATCAGAATCATTAATGTTCGAATTAAGAAAGAAAAACATTCGTGTTACGACCTTAACTCCAAGTACAATTGCATCTGAAATGTCAAAAGATGTATTGAAAATCACAGACGGAAATCCAGAAAAAGTATTACAACCAGAAGATTTTGCTCAATTAATTGTCGATTTATTAAAACTAGATAAACGTGCAATGTTGGCTTCAGCATCTTTGTGGTCTACAAATCCTTAAGAATAATTTGATTCATTATATTTTAAAATCCAATTTCTAAATGAAATTGGATTTTTTTGAAAAAATATTTTGCAGAATCATTTTTTATATTAACTTTGAATTACAAAGTACTTTTGATATGAGCACAAATAATCCTGTAGAAAGTTTAAACGAAATCAAATCGATGATGCTACGCACCTCAAAATTCACAAGTATTAGTGGATGGAGCGGTGTTTGGGTTGGAGTAGTGGGAATGATTTCTGCATTTATCGCTTATGTTTTGATTTTACAAGATGCGCTTCAAGTAAATTACAGAGGAACAATGACGCCAATCTTAATGAAAAATTTAGAAATTAAATTATTCATTTTAGGAGTTATAACTTTAATAGTTGCTTGTATAGGAGGTTTCTTTTTTATGACCAAAAAATCGACAAAAGATGGCGTTAAATTTATAAATCCAGTAACCAAACGAATTTTACGTAAATTTCTTTTTGTTTTAATCGTTGGAGGATTAGTAAGTATAATCTTTATCAATAATTTTAGTTTTGCTTATGTGGCTCCAGCAACGCTTTTGTTTTATGGTTTGGCGCTTTATACAGTGGAACGAGACACGATTGTTGAGATAAAATATTTGGCGATATGCGAAATCTTTTTAGGATTATTGGCTTTCTATTTTGTTTTCAATGGTTTATTGTTTTGGTTTATCGGTTTTGGACTTTTGCATTTGATTTTTGGAGTTTGGATGGTGCGAAAATATGATTACAAAGCTTAAATTTGCAACATGGATTTTAATCTTAATAAATTAAACAAAGTCTTTGATAATCGTATTCGTGTAGGAATTATGAGTGCTTTGGTGATGAATGAAGAAATTTCTTTTAAGGATTTGAAAGACTTTTTGGATTTGACTGATGGTAATTTAGCTTCACATTTAAAAAACCTAGAAGAAAACGATTATATTACTGTACACAAAGGATTTATAGGTCGTAAAACGAATACAACTTATTCGATAACAGCACTTGGAAAACAAGCTTTTCAGGAGCATTTGAACTATCTTGAAAAATTAATAAAGAATATAAAATAATTTTTTTTGCATTTAAACTTTGAAAAACAAAGTACTTTTTAAAATAAAAAATAAAATTCAAACTTATGGAAAACAATGATTTAGAAAACGAGTATCAAACTGAAAATCAATCAGTTTATTCACAAAACAAAACAATGATAAAAGGATTTTTGGTATGTCTTTTAGTTTTAGGACTTTTAATTCCGATTCCGTTCATATTAAATTTAATAGAAGAACGACAAGGAAACAAAGAAAAAGTAATTACCGAAATTTCGGACAAATGGAGTGGAAAACAGACAATTTATGGTCCTTTTATCGAGGTTGCTTACATGGAAAATGTAAATGATGGGCAAGGAAAAGTTGTGAAACAACAAATGAAAAAGTATGTTTCTGCAAATGATTTAAACATCAATGGAACGATTGATACGCAGTTAAAAAGTCGTAGTATTTATGAAGCTGTTGTTTACAATTCGAAACTAAATATCAATTCGAAATTTAAGAATTATTCGGATATGCTTGCAGAAATGGAAGTAAGCCCTGAAAATGTAGTTTCGACTAAAATTGTTTTTGGAATCTCTGATTCTAAAGGATATGAGAACAAAGTGGTTGTACAATCTAATAACAAAAATTATCCGTTGAATATGGATAATTCGAGTACTACAATTGATATTCAACCAGAAGTTAGAGCAGAAAATGGAGAATATTCGGAACAAACGACTACCACTAAAAAAGTGATGCCTGTGCAAATGATGTCTCAAAAAATTGATCCTTCTACATTCGATTTTAATCAAGTTTCGATCAATTTGGTAATGAAAGGTTCGCAAATGTTCAATATCATTCCATCAGCGATAAATACAAAAGTTGATCTGACTACAAATTGGAAAGATTTGAAATATGATGGAAATTTTTTACCTAATTCTGATCCTGAAACGAAAAATGGAAAAAACAATGTAAAATGGTCTATTTATCAACAAAATCCATTGCAAGGACAGATTTGGCAAGACGCTTCTAACTTTTCTGATTATAGTTTTGGCGTCAATTTTTTGCAAATGAACGATCATTATGACAAAACATATCGTTCGACAAAATATGCGATTTTGTTCATTGGATTAACGTTTGTAGCGTTTTTCTTTATAGAAAGTCGAAATAATTTTAATATTCATTTGGTACAATATGCCTTAGTTGGCTTTGCAATCTGTGTCAATTTTGTGTTATTGTTATCGTTATCAGAATATTTAGGATTTGATATCGCTTACTTTATTTCATCTGGTGCAACCATTTTATTGATTACATTTTTCGTCAATTCTTTCCTAAAATCATTTGGATTAACATTCAAAATTACATTAATGTTAATCTTATTATACGCATTTATTTACAGTGTTTTACAACTCAAAGAACACGCATTATTAGTGGGAAGTATAGGATTATTTATCATTGTTGCAATCTTAATGTACTATTCAAAAAACATCGAATGGAACAAAACAAAATAACATTTGCACACTTATTTTTGGGGATTTCTGTCATCGGTCTTGTACTGATGGCAATTTCCTTTACGGATATTGTGGTTAAAAATAATGATACAATTTTCAGCTTTTCTATTTTTATTTTAGAGCTTGTGATTTGCCTATTTGCAATGTCATTTTATTTGAAAATTGATAAGATTTCGGAGTTGTTTTTAGGAAAAATTTTCTCCAATTCTGGACAAATATTTGTTTGGACCAACATGACATGGCTTTGTATTTCAGTAGCTTTTGTTTTGGATGAAACAATCATTCGTGGATTTCATGATTTAAGTTTTTATTTGCCGTTTTTAGGTTATTTATTGTTTCTTTTAATTATAGTCAATTTTTTTGCTGCAATATTCTACACTAATTTCGATGATGAAGAAACGATAGGTTTTAGTTATCTTAATTATTTTTCGATTTTTTTAGCGGTTGTTTTAATACTATTTTTTAGTTTGATTATAATACTTTTCGCTGTTTTTGAATATCCTTCAATATCAATTTGTTTTATGATGTTTAATATTTATCTCATAAATATTATCGCAAAAATTTTAAAATCAAAAGTTTAATAATATTCTATTATGAATGTTTACTTCGGAATTATCATCTTATTTATTTTAGTAACGAGCATTGTATTTTTGATTATTATAGGTTACATTATTTACGGTGTTGTGAAAAAATATTTTAATAAGAAAACAGCTAATTATTCTATTATTTTTTATGTTTTAGCGATTGTTTATATTTCAATCAATCTATTTTACAAAGACGAATTGTCTCTTTAGATAAAATTTCAAATGAGTTGAGATTTGATGATATCGATGATTAAAACATTCATAATATATAAAGTTTAAATTTTGATAAATATAAAAATTGTTATTCAAATCTGTCGAATTTATAAATTGGCTGTGTGATTATCGAATAATTCTACTAAGTTTAAGGCTTCAAAATGCAATTGTAGTAATTTGCGAACCGTTTTTTAAAATAGATAGAATTATTAAATATATGAAAAGTAAAAAGTTAACCAATGTATTAACGCTTGGATTTGCGTTGTTTGCGATGTTTTTTGGCGCAGGAAATCTTCTTTTACCTCCTTTGATTGGATTAGAAGTAGGCTCAAATTATTTCGTCGCGATGATTGCATTTGGATTAACTGGTATTTTATTGCCATTTACTGGTATTTTATCTGTTGTTTTTTCGGGCGATAATTTTAATGACTTAGGACATCGTGTGAACAAGCATTTGGCGGCTATTTTAGGTACAATTATTATGATTTGTATCGGACCATTAATTGCGATTCCACGTACTGCAGCCACAACATTCGAAGTCGGATTAAAACCATTTTTTCCAACATTGGATCCGATATGGGGCTCATTAATATTTTTTACAGTAACACTTATTTTAGCGATTCGTCCTTCTAAAGTGGTCGATGTTATTGGAAATTATTTAACTCCGGTATTATTGATTTTATTAACCCTATTAATTGGATTTGGAATTATACATCCAACCGCTGACTTTTTGCCTTCAGATTTAACAATGATGCAATCTTTTTCGAAAGGTTTTATAGAGGGTTATCAAACATTAGATGTTTTGGCTTCTGTTATTTTTGCTGGAATTATCATAGCTGCAGCGCGAGATAAAGGGTATACTGATACAAAAAGTAAATCTCAAATTGTAATCGTATCAGGTTTATTGTCTACGACTTGCTTGTTATTTGTTTATGGTGGATTGATTTATTTAGGAGCAACTTCTGGGATTACAAATCCAGAAATTTCTCGTGCCGAATTATTAATCGAAATTTCTCGAAATACATTAGGACAATATGGAGTAATTGCAATTGCGTTATGTATGGCATTTGCTTGTCTTACCACAGCAATCGCATTAACATCTGCGGTAGGTACATTTTTCGGACGTTTAACAAACGGAAAAGTAAGTTATACAGTTTTAGTGGTTTTATGTACAGTGATTTCGTTTGGTTTATCGATAAAAGGAGTAGACGAAATTATCAATTTTGCATATCCGCCTTTGGCTTTCGTTTATCCAATTACAATCACGTTAGTTATTTATATTGTGTTGTTTGGGAAAACGATTAAAAGTAAAACGCCTTATATTTTTGCATTAATAGCGTCTACAATTATTGCTATTTTTGGTTTATTAAAATTGTTAGGAAAGTTAGATGAATCGACAATAGAAAACCTGAATAAAATTCCATTTTTCGAATATGATTTAGGTTGGATTGCTCCGTCGATTATCGGTTTTGTAATTGGTTTATTGATTGATAGATTAAGAAAATAAAAAAATCCTCGGAAGAATTTTCCGAGGATTTTAACCAATCAAAACTACTATAAAAACACTAATTAGAATAATAATGTCTATTACTTATTCTTTTACAAATTTCTTAAAGTTTTGGGAATAAACTTCTTATTGATTACAGATTTATTTTATGTCTAGATAGAATTAATTTATATCTATTTATTAATCATAGATGTAGAGAATTTGAATGAATTGATTTAGGAAAAGTTTAAGAATTTTTTGTAATTTAAAAAACGAATAGAAATAAATAATCCAATAAAAATGATCGAAAATTGTTCGCGTTGTAACGAAACAATGGAATGTAAGGTAGATGATATTGCGAATTGTGCTTGTACTACAATTGTGATAAAAGACGAAATAAAAGAGTTTTTGAAGAAGACGCATTACAAATGTTTGTGCAATTCTTGTATAGAAAAACTGAATTATTTTGTAGAACTAGATCAACAATATCCACATCCAACAATGCCTTCGGAGTTTGTTCCTCATATACATTATTATATCGAAAATGGGTATTGGGTTTTTACAGAATTTTTCCATTATCAGAAAGGAAAATGTTGCAAAAATGGTTGCAGACATTGCGCTTATGGTTATAAGAAATAAAAAATGGTTCAACTTGCATTGAACCACTAACCAACCTAAAAATACTATAAAAAAACTCTATTTGATTAAGGATATTCTTCTTCAGAAAATCAACTTCATTATCCTTAACAACTATGAATAAATTATTTATAGTACAAAGGTAGGCGTTTTTCTTAATTTGATAAATAAATTGTTATTTATTTTTTTATGCTAGGATAGATAAGATTTATATTAATGTTAAGAAATTATTAAATCTACCTATTTATGAGTATTTCGTAAAAAATCAATACTATATTTTCGAATGTTGTAATTTTAAGAAAAATATTGCATTATTTTTTTCGAAATTGTTTCAAAAGTTGTTTTATCTCCAGTTTCTTCCAAAGTTGTGACATAATCTTCTAAGAAACTTTTGATTTCTTGTTGATTAGAACCTTCAAAATTTGCTAAATAATCTTCGAAATCGATATTTCCTAAAACACGATCAAAATAAGTTTTGGCTTCATCATATTTTTTCATGTTCACTAGTAAAGGCGCAATGCTATGACTGATATAAAACTTGTTTACAGCAGCTTGTTCAGCATTTTCTTCTTTTTGGAAATGTGCAGAATTTAAGTAATTATTATAAGCTTCCACAGCTTTTTCATTTTCTCCTAAAACCTCGTAACAACGTGCTTTGAAGAATTTAATTTCATAAAATTCGTCTTCATTCAGTTTATTGAAAAACGTAATACTTTCTTTCGGATTTGAATAAAATTTTCGGTATCCAATAATAAAATCCTCTACAAATTCTGTATCCGTCTGTTCTATCGCGAAATTCAATAAGTTCTGAGATTGCTCTTCTGTTAATTGTCCAATAAAAGCTTCCCAATAATTCACCAAAGTATTGAAATCATACGCCAAATCTTCCACAAAAATTTGTGCAGCAATTCGTAGAAATTTATCTCCCAATTGATCGATTATTTCATGGTCTTCATCAGAAAAATCAGTCGAATTATACAATAGATTTTCGATAATTTCTGATGCTTTATCTTCAGAATAATCATTATTTAATTGTTTCAAAGCATTGCTAACATTGAATTCCATTTGTGTAAATTTTAAATTAAAGTTTTTAGAAAAAACTGTATTGATTGAATAATAAGTTTTTATAAGATAATCGTAAAAACTAGGTAACGATTTGGTAACGGTGATTATTGCTTTGTTTTTCAACGTATTTCCTTTCGCTCATTGCAAATATACAAAATTTATTACCGCCTAAAATCTATTTAGTAAAAAGAAGAATTATGCGTTTACTTTATTACCATAATATTCTCTTGCATTTTTTTATGTTTCTTACTAAAATAGTTCTTTTCAATGTAAACTTTCTCGATTGCTTTCTTAAAATTTTGTTTATGACTAGTTGTATGGACATAGCCTTTAAACCCAATTTCTAAAAAGAGGTTACTTTGTTAGTAATCACTATCAATATAGTAAGGCTGGGAATTTTGATTTTAGTTTGTGTATCTGGATTAAAAGTTGTTACTTGAAAAGTTAAGGTTAATTGTACAGATTTGGGACAATTTTGTTAATGCGTATAATTGAGATAATCTGTCCTCAATAAATCTTGAGCGTCCTGATAGTTTAACTATAATCAAGCATACATCTTAGATAAATACAACTCATGACGCTTTGGAAAGTATGCTTTCGTTTTTTCAAAGGCATTGATTTATTTGCAAATAATAAAGTTTGAATAAATTTGCTAGACTAAAAAGACAAAAAATAATATTTGAAAAATTGTTTAATAAATATTCAGATCGGAAACAATTCAACAAAAAAATAAATTTTAATCAAGTCACTAAAACCGTGAAGTTAACTTTCCAAAGCTATCCAATAAAGATCACAATTCTGCTTTCCGTAATGCTATTAGGTTTTGCGATTGGAACAACGACGCACATTTTTGACTTGATGAATCACGGTTGGATATTAAATCCCGAAGTTCCGAAATGGAAAAATATCTTTTGGGTTTCACTTACTTTTTTTGATTTTTTAATTGTTGTTTTACTTTTAACAAAGCTGAAATTGGGGCTTTTGTTTGCCAATATCATTATCATTGCGGATGTTTTGGTGAACACCAACTTTTTTAAATTCGACAGACTCGGTTATGACGACGATTACAAAATTTATCTTCAAGTTATTTTCGCGATTTATGTCCTTATTTCAAGTTTGATAGTATTGAAATTAAAACCTTGGAATACGGTTTAGATAAAGGATTGTCATTATTTTTGAAGTTTCAAAACTTGACTTTAGTTAGTACATATTCTTTTCGTTTTTGCTATACGACTCACGAATCCTCGCTTCCATTTTCTGAAGTTCCTTTTGATAATCGAAGTATGGATTTTCGTTTTCTTCCAGTTCTTCAATCATTTCAAATTGGAATCGATTTTCGCCCAATTGTTTCCAATCGGCTTGAATTTCGGCATTTTCAAATTGTCCCATTTTCAAAATGAATTTGGCTTTGTTCTCCCATGCTTCCGCATTCATCGTTGATTTTACAAATGTTTTATCCGTTTCCAAATTGCGAATCGAGAAAACGCCCATCGACACTTTTCGGTTGTTGAAGGCTTCTCGCATTAATTTCTTTTGTTGTTTATCCATTGTTTTTTTATTTAAAATTGACATCCAAATCAATAAAAAGCTTCGTTAATGTTGCTAATTCTTTGGCTTTAAAATTTGGAAAAACATCGTCTGCTGCTTCCTCTGCTGTATTTTTAGCATTGTTGAAGATTTCCTTTCCCGTTTCGGTTATCACTACAAAACTCACACGAGCGTCACGCGAATGCGCTTCACGAGCCACTAAACCAATTTTCTCCAAAGGCGCTAATAATCGCGTAATTCCTGATGCGGTGATGCCCAATTGGTCAGCAAGGTCTATTCTTCGGCATTTATTTTCTGGGCTATTTATTAAAACATACAAAATCATAAAGTCGCTAAGTCCCAAGCCATGAAGATGCAGTTTATCAAATTTTCGAGCCAAAATTGATTGTGCTTTCATCAAAGAAAAGGCAATTAAAAGCTTGTCATTCATTGTTAATTAATATTTGAGTTGTCAAGTATTTGGCAAAGATATAAAATTTTAATAAAATAAAATTAGTATTTTTATAATTGGTTGAAATTTAAATACATTTGCAAAATATTTATTTGAGTAATCAAGTATTTGTAAAGTTTAAATTATTTAAAAATGAGTTCAAAATATATAAATGTCAACGGTATTTCGACTTGCTACGAACAGTTTGGCGAGGAAAATAAAGAATGTATTTTGTTGATTTCCGGATTGGGAAGTCAGATGGTACGATGGAATTTAGATTTTTGTCGAAACTTGATGAACAAAGGATTTCGTGTGATTCGATTTGATAATCGCGATGCTGGGAAAAGTACTTTTATCGAACATAAAGTTGCTGATGTTGGGCAATTAATGCAACTTCTGCAACAGGGAAAAATTCCAGAAAATGCTTATTCACTTATGGATATGGCAAAAGATGCAATTGGATTGTTAGACGCCTTGAAAATTGAAAAATCGCATATTGTTGGTCGCTCGATGGGCGGAATTATCACTCAAGTTTTAGCAGCCGAATTTCCTGAAAGAGTTTTGAGTGCGACGATAATTATGTCCACTTCTTTGAATCCCGAACTTCCGCAAACTGCGCCAGATGTTATGGAAATGATGATGCAGAAAGTTCCAGATTTTAAAACGGATAAAGAAGCTTTTCGTGAAAACCGTTTGAAGTTTGCCAAACGAATTTCGGGAAGTTTGATTCCATTTGATGAAGATGCAGAATGGCAAATGCTTATTGAGGAAAATCAGCGTGCAGTTCCAGCACAAACCTTGGGACATATTATGGCGATGACTTTAACTGGTTTTAATGCCGAACGTTTTGATAGAATTAAAGCGCCAACTTTGATTATTCATGGAACCGAAGACCCAATTTTCCCTTTGGCTTGTGCGGAGGATTTGCATGCTCGAATCAAAGATTCAAAACTTTTAAAAATTGAAGGAATGGGACACGAAATTCCAATGCTTTTGAATGATAAAATCGTAAATTTAATTTCAGATTTAGCAAAGATTTAAACGCAATAAATTATTGATTGAAAGTTTTGCGTACATTTGATTTTTGCAAATATTGCCATGAAAAAGAAAACCAGCATCGACCAGTTTTATCAGGAAATGTCTAATGCAACGGGACAAAATATCTATAGTTTTTTGCCGCCTGATATTTCTAAGGATATTGGACATTTCAATATTTTTGATATTGCCGAAACTTTTAACGAAACGCGTCGAACGCAATTAATGCCTTATAACAAACGGATGTATTACAAAATCAGTATGATTCGTGGGCATAATTTAGCGGAATATGCGGACAAAACTTTCGAAATTAATAAGAATGCTTTGCTTTTTGCAACACCCAAAATTCCATATCATTGGTTGCCTCAAGATGAGCATCAATCGGGGTTTTTCTGTGTTTTTACCGATGATTTTTTAGTTCGAAATAAAACAGGAGTCGTATTGGATGATTTGCCGATTTTCCAAACGGGTGCTTATCCGATATTTCAAATTGATGATGAAAAAGCAGAAGAAGTGTTGCAAATCTTCCGAAAGATGCAACAGGAAATGCATTCCGATTATCGTTTCAAGTATGATTTGATTCGAAATTATGTTTTGGAATTGATTCATTACGGACAAAAACTACAACCTTTAGACGAACAAAATTCTTCTCATAATGCGTCAGCAAGGGTAACTTCACTCTTTATTGAATTATTAGAACGACAATTTCCGATCGAATCTCCCAATCAAAAGCTAAATCTTCGTACAGCAAAGGATTTTGCAGAAAGATTATCAGTTCATGTCAATCATTTGAACAAAGTTTTAAAAGAAAGTATAGGCAAAACCACGACAGAAGTAATTGGTAATCGCATTGTTCAGGAAGCTAAATATTTACTCAAACAAACCAATTGGAATGTTTCTGAAATCGCATACAGTTTAGGTTTTGAAGAGGTAGCACATTTCTCTAACTTTTTCAAAAAACATACACAATTAACACCTTTGGCTTATCGAAACTAAATGATTTGAATTTTACAAATCATTCATTGATTCGCGCAATAGTGAATTGCTGATTTTCGTGCAACTTTGCATCATTAAATAAAACAAAAATATGAGTACAGAAAATAAGATTGCTTTGGTAACTGGTGGAAGTCGCGGTTTAGGCAAAAATATGGCTTTAAGTTTGGCGAAGAAAGGTGTAGACGTGGTTTTAACCTACAATAGCAACAAGGAAGAAGCGGACAAAGTGGTTGCCGAAATCCAAAATTTAGGACAAAATGCCGCGGCGTTTCAGTTGGATGCGGGAAATGTAAAATCTTTCGACACTTTTCTAAAGGAAGTGACTGATCATTTAACCGAAAAAACGGGAAAACCGAATTTTGATTATTTGGTCAATAATGCGGGAACGGCTTTGTACGCACCTTTTGCAGAAACTACGGAAGAGCAATTCGACAATGCAGTAAACATTCATTATAAAGGCGTATTTTTCTTGACGCAGAAAGCTTTACCTTTCTTAAATGATGGTGGTAGAATCGTAAATATTTCAACTGGTTTGGCTCGTTTTTCCAATCCTGGTTCGTCGGCTTATGCAGCCATGAAAGGCGCTGTCGAAGTTTTGACGCGCTATTTGGCAAAAGAATTAGGTTCTCGCGGAATTACGGCAAACACTGTTGCACCAGGTGCGATTGCGACGGATTTTGGTGGCGGAAGAGTGCGTGATAACAAGGAAATCAACGATCATGTAGCGCAGGTTACGGCTTTAGGCAGAGTTGGTTTGCCAGACGATATTGGTGGCGTTGTGGCTTTCCTATGTAGCGATGACGCACGTTGGGTTACTGGTCAACGCATCGAAGTTTCGGGCGGAATGAATTTGTAAACGCTATTCAATTAGAATTAAAAAACCACAGAACATTTGATTTTCTGTGGTTTTTTGTTTTTAGACGAAATAAACTTTTAAACTGTCATTTTTATTTCTTTTTAAATTAATTCTTTTCAAACGAAAAACAGGTTTGATTTTAAAAATCAAATCATTGTTAAAATTATTTTAAAACGATATTGAAATACTATTTGATCTAGGAAAAAGTCTTATTTTTAAAACAATTAAAACCTACAAACACTGAAAAATGACTGAAAACGAAGCTTTTATTTATGAATCGATTGAGAACCAAGTTCGAATGGGATTTTTGTCGCTTGACGAAATTAAAGACAATATTTTAGATGAAATTGAAGACAACGAATTCGAGAACGAAATCTCGGAAGATTGGGCAACTCAACATATTGAAGCTGAATGGCAATCGATGTTAAACGAAACTAAAACTTGGAAAAGTCCAACGGATATCGAACGTTTGATAGCCGCTTTTGACGAACTTTGTGATCAAAACATTATTGCGCTTCACAATGCAGGTTACACGACTAGCGACGGCGAATATGAGGTTGTAGATGTGGAGCGAAAGTTGCAAGACAACGGAATTGTTTCCGATGGATATTGCTTTTATCACGAGCAAGATTTGTCAAGGGCGATTGCAAAGGAAGACCCGAGCTTGTATATCGCTTTTCAGAAAGTGGATAATGAAGATGATGACGTAACCATAGCGGTTGGCAAAAAGGTGGTTGAAGTTTTAAAGAAACATCAATTTGAAGTTGATTGGAACGAATCGCCAACATCCAAAATTCTAATCCCAAACTTTAAATGGGAACTATTCTACGACGAAAATAATGTTGATTTATTGGATTATGAGGCGGTTGCAAAACATATGATTGCGAAGAAATAGAACGTTTAGAATCTATTCAAACTTCATCAAAAGAATCCTGCCATCTTCCGATTCCTTTTCGATTTTAAAACCTACTTTTTTGTAAAGATGAAAAGCAGACAAATTATCTTTAGCAACTTCCAAGAAAATATCAGTTTCGGGAAGTCGCTTTTTGACTTCTTTTAAAATGAATTCTAATAATTCTCTTCCGATATTTTGACCTTGGTATTCAGGTTTTACAAACATCTGAATGATATTTCCTTTACCATTTTTATCTTTCGCAAACGTACAAATGCCAATAAGTTTTTCACCATCAAAAGCGCCACAAACAAATCGATTAATGCTTTGATTTTCGATTTCAGTTTCGAAAGCTAATTTTTCTTGCTTCACTGAATCTTCATATTTCGCTTCAAAGGAATCGGGAAATGTTTTTAAACTTACCAATCGAATTTCACGATAAATTTTGCTTTCCTTTGGCAATAAAACTCGGTAGATAATGGACATTTGGTTTTTAATATTAATTAAAAATACAGAATTGAGTTTTAAATAAGATTCAATGCTGTTTCCAAAAAGCAAAACTAACTCGCAGTTACGAGTTAGTTTCTTCAATTATTTATTTTGAACTCATTAAACGCAAAGGTGCAAGTCTAAAAACAAATAAAGATGTAATTAAGGCGCAAGAACATTTCGACTTTGCTCAATGCAAGGATTTCCAATTTTCAATCAGTGAAATTTTATCGAAGATAAAATCCTTGCGCCTTAAAAATGTTTTTAATGTAAATAGAATTGCGCCTTTGCGTTAAAAATCATTTAAATCAAATTAATTACTCAACAAACTCTTTAAAAACCACCGTCGAATTATGTCCACCAAAACCAAAAGCATTGCTCATAGCTACTTTCACGGGTTTTTCTAAAGGTTGATTGATGACAACATTGATGTCTGTAGGGATATCGTCGTCTAATTCTTCAACATTAATCGTTGCGGGAATTATATTTTCGTTGATACTTTTTATGGCAATAATCGCTTCAATCGCTGCCGCAGCGCCTAATAAATGTCCCGTCATAGATTTTGTAGAACTGACGTGAAGTTGATGGTCGTTGCCAAAAACTTTCTGAACGGCATTTAATTCTGCAATATCACCAACTGGCGTAGAAGTCGCATGAAGATTGAGATAATCGATATCTTTTGGTTTCAAACCGGCTTCTTCAATCGCCAATTCCATAGATTTAGCGGCACCTAATCCTTCAGGATGCGGCGAGGTCATGTGATAAGCATCCGCAGTCATCGCTGCGCCCACCAATTCGGCATAAATCTTTGCACCACGAGCTTTCGCATGTTCGTATTCTTCCAAAATCAAAGCACCTGCACCTTCTCCCATCACGAAGCCGTCACGGTTTTTATCAAAAGGTCGGCTAGCCGTTTTTGGGTCGTCATTGCGCTGACTCATCGCTTTCATGGCAGAAAATCCGCCAAAAGAGGCAGGAGTAATGCCCGATTCCGAACCGCCTGTCACAAAAACTTTAGCTTTTCCCAATCGAATGTAATTGAAAGCGTCCATTATCGCGGTATTTCCCGTTGCACAAGCCGAAACTGGCGTATAGTTGATTCCTTGCAGACCATATTTCATCGAAATCATTCCCGATGCCATATTAATCAACAATTTTGGAATAAAAAACGGATTAAAACGTGGGTTATAATCGCCGTTTACATAGTTTTCAACTTCATTTTCAAAGGTTTGCATTCCGCCTTGACCAACGCCCCAGATTACACCAAAATCGAAAGGATCGATTTTACTCAAATCAAAATTGGCATCTTCCATCGCCTGTGATGCGCTGTACAAAGCATATTGCGTGAAAAGATCGGTGCGTTTTACTTCCGCTTTATCCAAATATTTGGATGCATCAAAATCCTGAATTTCGCACGCCACTTGCGACCGAAATTTGGAAGCATCGAATCGTGAAAGCTTTTGCCCAGCGCTTTTGCCAGCTTTTATGTTCGACCAAAAACTTTCAATATCATTTCCCAAAGGGTTAATAGTCCCAAGACCAGTTACTACAACACGTTTCATTTCTGTAATGAGGTTTTAAATAAATTAGAGGTTCCGCGGGCGATCATTCTCGTATGATCGGGGTTCCAGATTTCGCATTCAGCGTGCACAAATTGCTTGCCTTTCTTGATAATTTTGGTTTCGGCTGTAATTTTGTCACCTGCTTTTGCCACCGAAAAATAATCGATGGTGTTGTTGATGGTCGTGTAAAAACTGTCTTCGCCCAAAGAAAACATCATGGTTCCGATAACATCGTCGATAATGGCGGCAGTAACGCCACCGTGGATATTATGCATCGGATTTAGCCATTCTGGACGAACCGTAAATTCGAATACAATTCTGCCTTCGGAAGCATCGATAACCGTTGGTGCAAGCCATTTTGTGAAAGGTGACGGCGAAATATCGAAAACTTTGCCTTTATACGATTGTAATAATTCTATTGGTGTCATTTATTGTTAGATTTTTGGTTAAAATTCAAGAATTAATTGAATTTTAAAATTTAAATATTAATCGCAGCTTGTCCGGAAGCCAGCATATAAGCCTCTTTCAAAACTTCGGAATAGGTTGGATGCGCATACGACATCGTGAACATATCTTTGGCAGTAACTTCGTATTCCATCGCCACAACGGCAGATGCGATAAGGTCAGCCGCACGAGCGCCGATGATGTGAACGCCTAAAACTTCGCCATATTTGGGATCAACCAAAACTTTAGCAAAACCATCCAAATCCATTGAAGCACGAGCTCTGGCACTTGCCGAAAACGGAAATTTTCCTACGTTGTAAGCGATTCCGTCACGTTTCAATTCTTCCTCGGTTGCGCCTACAGAAGCCACTTCTGGCCACGTGTACACTACGCCAGGAATACGATTGTAATGGATGTGCGGTTTTTGTCCGTTGATGGTTTCAGCAACAAAAACGCCTTCTTCTTCGGCTTTATGCGCCAACATTGCACCGCCAATAACGTCGCCAATGGCATAAATATTAGCTGCTTCGGTTTGTAGTTTTTCGTTGACTTGGATAAAACCTCTTTACGTCAACTTTACACTTGTGTTTTCCAATCCTAAACCTTGTGTGAAAGGACGTCTACCAACCGCCATCAACACATAATCCGCTTGTAAAGTTTGCTCAGTTCCGTTTTTATCTTTAAACCAAACTTTTGCCGAATCGCCTTGATTTTCAACTTTATAAACTGATTGTTGCAACTGAATATCAACGCCTTCTTTCTTCAATATTTTTTGCAACGTTTTGCCCAACTCGTGGTCCATTGTCGCAATCAGATAATCGGCGTACTCCAAAATGGTTACTTTGGTACCAATTCTGTTAAAAATAGAAGCCATTTCCACACCGATAACGCCACCGCCAATAATGATGATTTCTTTAGGTTGCTCGGTCAATGCCAAAGCTTCGGTTGATGTGATGATGCGCTTTTTATCGATTTCGATTCCAGGAATGGAAGAGGGTTTAGAACCCGTTGCAATGATAAATTTATCACTTGAAATTTGAGTTTCCGTACCAGAAGCATCCAAAATTTTCACTTCATTATTATTGACAAAACTGGCTGTACCATGCAATTTGGTGATGTTATTTTTCTTCATCAAAAACTCCAAACCTTGGGTGTTTTTCAGAACAACGTCTGCTTTGCGGTCGTACATTTGTTTAAAATTTAATTGTATCTCGCCAACTTCAATTCCTTGCACTTTGAATTTGTGCAAAGCGTCCGAAAAATGGTGCGTACTATCCAGCAAAGCCTTTGAGGGAATACATCCAACGTTGGTACACGTGCCGCCCAGCGTGTCATATTTTTCGATAATTGCAGTTTTGTAACCCAATTGAGCGCTGCGAATTGCCGCTACATAACCGCCAGGACCCGAACCAATTACGGTGATATCAAAATGTTCCATTGTCTTTTTGTTTTTAATTACATCATCTTTTTAGGGATGAAAATATTGTTAAATACCAAATGGTATATTTATGCTTAAAAATTTTTAAATTTTAATTTCGGTTTCAATGATTTTTAAACCTCGGTCAACTGCCAAATCCATGTACTTTTTATCATCCAAAGTGCCTGATAAAAGGATGCCGCCCTCAATTAGCATAATGAATTCCTTGGCATAATTATCTGCCGAAATGTCTTTTTTGAAATAACCTTGTGCCTGACCATCTTCTATAACCTTGATAAATTTCATCTGCCAACCTTGAAACTGTCGCTGAACTGTATTTTTAAGAAAATCCAAATGATTGTCGGCTTCCGTTGCTGCATTTAGCATTGGGCAACCGCCAGTTTTTAGGACTTGCATCAACTTTTCACGATGATATTCCAGCATGCCGATTAACGCATCCAAAGGATTTTGGGAGGCAGAAATAACTTCATCCAAGCCACCACTGCGCTTAGAAACATTATAACGAAGAGCCTCGATGACAACTTCCTCTTTATTCTCGAAATTGCCATAAATACTACCTTTAGTCAGTCCAGTCGCTTCCGTAATATCAGCCAAAGAGGTCGCAGCGTAACCTTTTCTGTTAAAAATAGGTGCCGTTTTTTCGATGATAAATTGTCTCGTTTTTTCTGCTTTACTCATGACCATACTTGAATTATTATCGCAAAGTTACAAATAATATACCAATCGGTATATTTTATTTCAAAAAAATGTCTTCAAAAATTTTAAAGACAAATTTTGCAAGCTGTTAGGAATCAGCAACATTTCTTGTTTACCTGTATTGGCGGGCATTTTGCTGTGCCATAGCTGCAATAGACGCAGCAATCGCCTTGTTTTGGTTTTAGAACCGACTTGCATTGTTCACATTCGTAAAAATACTGACACGCATTTGTCGGCATCACTTCCTCTTTTTTGTGTCCGCAATTAGGACATGTAATTGTTGAATTTAATATAATTTCCATTTATTTTTCAGTTTTGTTAATCACTTTGTAGCCCGTGGAATTGATGGCTTTTTCGATTTCGGCGATTGTCGTTTTGGACTCATCAAACTCCACAATAGCATTCCCGTTTTCATACGAAGCCGCAGATTTTACGATACCTTGCAACTGGTTCACTTCATGATTAACATGGTCGCCACACGCATCGCAAGTCATACCGCTAATTCCAAATTCGACCGTTTTCAGATTAGATTTTTCAACAACAAGAACTTCCTTTTCCGTTTTAGGATAAAATATATTGGCATAAAATGGAAAGCTGAGCATCAAAAGCGCGAAAACACTGATGATTGCAAGGAAAGTTTTGGATTGCACAAATTTTGGTTTCTCCTGAGTTTCACAATTGCAATCGACTTCTTTCTTGGGTTTTAGTTTCTGATACCACGCAAAAACCAATACCAGAACGGTGATTGCAATAAAATAAGGTCTGGCAGGTTGAAGCCACGAAAAAGTTGAAGCCACACCGCTGGCACCTGCGAAAAGCGCAAGAACAGGCGTAATGCAACAAAGCGACGCAGCAATTGCCGTTAAAAGTCCAGCGCCTAAAAGTTTATTTTCTGATTTCATATTGATTCGAGGATTTCGGATTTATCAAGAATTTTGAAAATGGGTTGCAAAATTTTATCGTATTCATCGGTCAAAGAATAGAAAATGGTCTGCGCTTCTCTTTCGGTTTCGATGAGTTTTCGGTCCTTTAGTTTTCGTAAATGTTGCGAAATTGCAGAAACTGTCATTCCCAAAATATCGCTCAAATCGCACACGCACAAACGCTTTTCCTCATTTAATAAATAAAGAATTTTCAACCTAACATTATTGCCAATTAGTTCCAAACCTTGCGACAAATAATCAAAAGTATCATCCAGTTCCGAAACCTTTTCTTTGCAACGATTGATTTGATGAGCATCCGCTTGCTGCCTTATACACGAAATTTTTTCCATAAGGCAAATGTAGTTAATTTTATTATTTAAGCAATTGCTAAAATAAAAGTTTTTGAATTTGAAATTTAAAAGAAAATAAGTTTAAGAATGGATTATAAAAAGCGGATTTTTGAAGAGATGTGGATTTCTGAGATATATAAAAAAATGGAAGTTTTTATTTACCATTTATTTCGTCACCAATTCAATATTAGAATGACTTTCAATGATTTCTAAGATAATTTCGAAATAGGTTTTTCCGTTTCCATTTTGCAGTTCATCAATAGAATTTTTAATCAAATCTTTATTGAAAATTTCTGGATATTTCAGCTTGTTTTGGTAAAAATTTAAGGTAAAGTCATAACCAAAAAATTCTTTCATTCGCTCAAAATCTGTCCAAACAAGTCGAATGGCTTCGTTGCCATTAATTTCGCCAAAACCGCCGTACAATAAATCGTCCAAAGCATCCAAACTTTCGCCCAATTCCCAATCTTCGTTAGGCATCAATTTGTCATTAAATTCCTTATACAAACTTGTCAAATCTTGAATTTTGGCTCCATCAATTTGGATTTCTTTTTTCATTTTTCGTGAATTTTATTGCGTTGATAACTTACAAAAATCAAACTTTTTTTAGCCTTTTTGATTTTGTTGAAAAGCATTTTTTTTCTAATTTTAAACTCCTATTTTAAACATAAATCTCATGTCAGAAAATACAAATAATAATCAAGTCGATAGAAATCATCCTGCTTTTCGCGAAAATGCCGATGCGTTTTACAATATCGTGATGCAAGGTTTGAAAGGCGAAGTGGATGGCGAACATTTTTGGGATGCTGTGGATGAAAACGCTGTGTTCGAGTTTTTGTACAATTTCCCGAATTTTCCCAATAGAATAGAAGGGAGGCAAGCCTATATGGATTGGTTTGGCGGTTACGAAACGCAGCTCGATTCGGCACATGGCTTACATGTTTACAAAGACCAAGCGCAAGGAATTATAACTTTAGAATATGCCGTTCATGGTACGATTCCAGCCACGGGAAAGCCTTATGACAACAGGTTTTGTTCGATAGTTACGATTAAAAACAGGAAAATTGTGCATTGGCGAGATTATATGGATTCATTTGCTGTAATCATTGCGAATACCAAAGATTAATTTTAATTAAAATCACCTTTTATGAACATCGAAGAACTTCGCGAATATTGTTTGTCTATTCCGTTGGCGACGGAAGATATGCCTTTTAAGGATGAATATCTGATGTTTCGGGTTTATGATAAATGGTTTGCGGTGATTCCCTTAAATGATGCTGAACTTAAAGTTTCGCTAAAATGCAATCCCGAGGAAGCTATTGAACTTCGTGAACGTTACGAAAGTGTGACCGAAGCTTGGCATTTCAACAAAAAATATTGGAATACGATTTTGCTAAATGGCGATATGGACGACGAAACCTTGAAATCGTGGATTAAACATTCGGTACAGGAAGTCGTTAAAAAGTTGCCGAAAAAATTGCGGGATGAATATGCGGAATTCAATTCAAAATAAACCGCTTTGTAGTATTAAAGCGGCTCACCGAATGATTATTTAAAATCAAACTTTACTTTTCTTCTAAGCTTCTCAAAAGTCTTTACAATGAATTACCGACAATTCTTTTAAGCCGATATTTCGACGTAATTCCCCTCAGGATCTAATACAACGCTTTCGTAGTAACCATCTCCAGTGGTTCGCGGCTCGCTCTCGATTACGTAATTATCAGCACGCAGTTGCTCTGTCAAATTGTTTACCGCTTCTTTGCTCCCCACAGAAATCGCGAAATGGGCAATCCCTTTCGCAAAGCCTCTCTTTTCGGGTTCTGCGTAAATATCTTCATGTGTCATAATTTCAATTCGGGTTTTTCCCTCACCAAAAGTCAAAAAGTAGGACGCAAATTTTTTCTGAGTGTTGATGTACTTTTCGCCGCTTTCTAAATCAAAATACTTCAAATAAAAGTTTCGCATCACTTCTAAATCGTCTACCCAAATTGCTAAATGTTCTATTTTCATGTTAAATACTATTTTAAGTTTTAAATTCTAACTTGCAATATTATGCAAAATTTCATAATATTGCAAGTTAGAATTTTAGTTATGACAGAAAAACAATTAAGACAAGCCAAAAAAGCTACACAAATCATTTTCTTGGTTTGTGGTTTATCCCTTTCCAGTTGGGCTCCGATGGTTCCTATTGCAAAAGATCGATTCTTTTTAAATGAAGCCGAATTGGGCGTTTTACTTCTTTTATTAGGTGCAGGTGCCTTGTTAATGATGCCTTTAACAGGTTTTTTAATCAGCAAATTGGGAAGTCGAAAAGTAATTTTGGTAGCCGCACTTGTTGTTGCACTTATACTTCCATTGTTATTGATTATCAACAATGTATATGCGATGGGCACTGCGCTATTTGCATTTGGATGTTGCATTGGATCGATAGATGTTGCCATGAATTCCCACGGCATACAAGTACAAAATGCTTCACAGAAAACAATTATGTCGTCATTGCACGGATTGTTTAGTGTAGGCGGTTTGCTGGGTTCTATTGGAATCGGATTTCTTATAAAAATGGGATTGAATCCTGTATTTTCAGCAATTCTTATTTCGGTTCTTTTGGTGGTTTTGGTGATTTATCAATATCCATATTTATTGAATTACAAGTCTGAGCGAGAGATTATTCAGCAATTTTCGCATGTTGATGAAGATTTGGTTGTCAATAAAAAGTCGCAATGGTTTAACAAATCCGTTTTGCTTTTGGGATTGATGTGTTTTATCGTTTTTTTGGCAGAAGGCGCAATGCTGGATTGGAGCGCTATTTTTCTACGAGAGTTCAAAGGCATTTCATTAGAATTTTCAGGAATTGGTTATGCGGCATTTTCGGTTGCCATGGCGGTTATGCGACTTTTAGGTGATTCGATAATTACGAAATTGAGTAGCAAAACCGTGGTTGTTGGTGGAAGTTTGTTGGCTTTTTTAGGAATTTCAATTTTGGTATTTAGTCCGTGGACTGGGATTTCTGTGTTCGGTTTTGTACTTTTAGGTATCGGCGCAGCCAATATTGTTCCCGTATTTTTCAGTGAAGGAGGCAAGATTGATGGCTTGTCGCCAACCGTTGCCATTCCAATGATTTCGACTTTAGGTTACGCTGGGCAACTTGTGGGACCTGCGCTTTTGGGCTTTATTGCGCATCAATTCTCTTTGATAATAGCATTTGAAAGTTTAGCTTTGTTATTTGTAATTGTAGCCGTTGTTTATAAATTTCGAAAGTAAATATGTTAAAAGAAGAGCGATTTGAAGTAATTTTAAAAGAACTTCAAGCCAAAAAAGTGGTGAAGTTTGAAGAGTTGGCAATTCTTTTGGATATTTCGGAAGATACCGTTCGTAGGGATATTGATTTTCTGCATCGCAATGGTCTTCTTTCTAAAGCCAGAGGTGGTGCGATGTTGCGAGAAAAAGATCCTCTTAATTTTCAGGATAGAAAATCGTTTTCGACAAAAGAAAAAGATATTATAGCACTGAAAACGCAAGCTTTTATAAAATCTGGAATGACGATTTTTATTGATGGCGGCACGACTTTGATGGCGGTTGTCAACAATATGCCGTTGGATATTAAACTGAGGATTATCACCAATAATTTATCATTAATTCCGATTGTTGAGAGATTTAAAAATGTAGAAATCGTGGTATTAGGCGGGAATTACGATTACCAGCTTGGGATTAGCCACGGCATTACGACTTGCAACGAAATTCCTAAATACATCGCCGACCTTTATATCATGGGAACTTGCGCGGTGGATGCCAAGTTTGGAATTACTGCAATCTCCATTTCTGATGGGGAAGCAAAAAAAATGATGCAAAAATGTGCAAAAAAGACAATTGCTTTGGCGAATGATAGCAAACTGAATTATACCGAAGCTTTTAAAGTTTCGGATATTCAGGATATCAAGGTTTTGATAACGAATTTGGATTCTAATAGCCCTGATTTAGACAGTTTCCGAAATTTGGGAATTCAGATTGTTTAGATTCATTGAATTTCGGTTTAAACAAAATAAATATGGTAAGTTAAATTTGTTTCAAACTTTAAACAAAAAATCCCGACACAAATTTTTAGCCGTAAAAGTCTGTATCGGGAATGTTTAATTAGAGAAATCACTTTTCTATATTTAAACGTAAGTTTCGGGCTGATACATTTTCAAACGTTCCATCAAATGACCTGTCATTTTTTCTATGGTTTTGTTATATTTGGTCTTCTTTGCAGGCTGCGTTTCGTCGGCATTCTGCAGATTTCCCCATTTTACAAATTCCATAACCAAAGGAAGCAGGCTGATTCCTTTTTCGGTCAAAGTGTAGCCTACACGAGCTTTTCCAGAAACTTTATGTTTAAAAATAAGTTCGGCACATTCCAAATTTTTAAGTTTATCTGTCAAAATATTGGATGCAATTTTTTCGTTTGATGCCAAAAAATCCCCGAACGTCATTTTATCCGAAAACATCATATCCCTCAAAATAAGAATGCTCCATTTGTCGCCAATAGTGTCCAAAGTGCAGCTAATAGGACAAGTTGATCTATTTTTAATTGTGCTCATTTACTTGCGTATTACAATTGCAAATATAATAGTTTCAATTTTTAGAAGAGAAAACATTAACTAAATCACAACACAACTACGAAATAGCCAAAGTTGCATAATCCGTATAACCTTTTTCGGTACCACCATAAACTGTTGCATCGTCCAAAGGATTAATTTCTATATCATTAATCATTCGATTTGTTAAATCTGGCGTCGAAATAAAAGCTTTCCCAAAAGCGATGGCATCGGCATAATTTTTCTCCAAAGTTTTTATTGCTATCTCACGGTCAAATCCACCTGCTGTGATAATTGGATTGCTAAACAATTTGCGGTAACGTGCTACCAATAGGCTTTCAACATAAGTTTCGACTTCGCTTTCCGATTGTAAATTTTGTGGTTCTTGAGATTCGATGATATGCAAATAAGCAAGATCGTATTTTTCCAATTTACTAACGATGTAGTCGTACAACTCGAAAGTTTGAGGATCTAGGTCGATTGGCCCTGTAAAGAATGGCGAAATGCGCACACCTACTTTCTTGTTTGGAACAACACTCAATACTGCATCCAAAACCTCGAACAAAATACGCGTGCGATTCTCGATGCTTCCACCATATTCGTCATCACGAACATTGGAAACGCTTCTGAAAAACTGTTCCATAAGATAACCGTTTGCAGCATGGATTTCGATACCATCAAAATCCGCTTCCATCGCATTAATCGCAGCTTGGCGATAATCTTCAATGATTTGCTTGATTTCTGGAATGCTCAATGCATGCGGCGTTTCGTAAGGTACACGACCCCAATCTGGTAAAAATGCGTTTCCAATCGCAGGAATAGCCGATGGTGCAACAGGCAAGCTATTATTCACCTGAAATGCCGAATGAGAAATGCGTCCCACATGCCACAATTGCAAAAATATACGTCCATTATTTTGGTGAACGGCTTTGGTTACTTTTTTCCAACCATCGATATGCTCTTGATTATAAATAGCTGGTGTGGTTGGATAACCTTGCGCTTGTTGACTAATTTGGCTCGCTTCTGCGATAATAAGTCCAGCGTCGGCACGTTGCGCGTAATATTCTGCCATCATATCATTTGCCGCAAAATCCTTGTCAGCACGCATCCTTGTCAGCGGTGGCATTACGATTCTGTTTGGAAGTTCTAAATCTCCGATTTTTAGAGTTTTGTTAAATATTGAATTTGTTGTATTCATTTATTTTGTACTTTTAAATTGCAATTGCAAATGTATAAATAAAATTGCAAAACGCAAGTGTAAATATTATTTTATTTAAAATGAATGCTTTGATTTTAATGTTTAATTGAAAGGGAATATTGGATTAAATGATATAACTATTTGTAAATGTGTTTTTTATTTTTAAAGCTGAGGGGAATGCTTATTTTTAACATTTAAGATGACTTGAACAATAATTCATAAAAAAGCTTGCCTAAAAAATTAGACAAGCCTTTTACATTAAATTGATTTGAAAATATTCTACTTCGTCTTTTTCAACATCAAACAAAGGATAATTGCAAGCAAAGGAGCAATAGCAAAGGAAGCGTAAAGGTAAATGGATGCTTGAGTTGTTCCGATAATTCCTCCAGGATTGGTAATTCCGCCAAAGTTGGTAACAAGTCCAGCAATCGCAGCACCAAATGATGTTGCAATCAGTTGTACAGTCGTTACAGACGATGAGGTAAGATCTTCTTCACCTTTTGGAGAAAGTGAGAATACTTTTGTCAGCAAATGTGGCCAACCCATTCCGATGCCGATTCCGATGAGTAGCAGGAATGTGCATTCTATGATGAGTTTCATCGTGAAGGTGTGTAAAGTTGCAATCGAAAAATAACAAAGTCCCAACATGCCGATCAACATTACAAATGCACCAAAAAGGATGATTTTGTTTACTCGATTTCCTTTAATTCCAGAAAATAGAATAGAAGATAATGTCCATCCAATGGCGATTAACACCGTAAGATAGCCCGATTCCAAAGGTGAAAGTCCGTCGATAATCTGTGCAAAATAAGGCACATAAATTTCGATGGATGTAGCAATGGTTAGCAATGCCATTATGCTGTAAGTGGTACCCAATTGCGAAGATATTTTATAAGCGCCAGTTGGGAGTAAGCGGTTTTTGGAATTTTTCTCTGAAATCACTAAAATCAGTAACAGAAGAAATGCAACACAAATTCCGATGAGACTTCCGACTATATTTTTCTGAATACTTCCAATAGAAACCGTTAAAGCTGCCAATCCCAAAAGTAAAAGTTTGAGATAAGGAATTTGCGAAACCTTTTCTTGAGGTTTTGTTTTGGGTAAAGTTTTGGAAGATAAGATGAATAAGAAAACGCAAAAAATCAATAGCACGCCAAAAGCCATTCGCCAATGACCATGCTCGGCGAAAATCCCGCCAATAAAAGGTCCCGAAAATGCTGCCACGCCCCACATTCCCGAAATTAAAGCCATTGCTCTGGACCATAATTTTTCGGCGAAAATCAATCTAATCATCGCATAGGATAATGCGAATAATAATCCGCCACCAAATCCCTGAATAAAGCGTCCAAGTAACAATACATACATTGTCGGCGCCAAACTGCATAATAAAACACCGACTGTAAATAATAAAATTCCGATTTGATACGCTTTTCGAGGACCCGATTTTCCCATATGATTTGCCGAAACCACCGACCCAATGACCGATGCGACGATAAAGATAGTGGTGTTCCAAGCGTAATATTCCAAACCACCGATTTCCTTAATGATTGACGGCATTATCGTAGTTGCCAAATACACATTTGTTGCGTGTAACATCACGCCCAAAGCCAATGTTGTGGCTTTTAATCCGTTTCCGTTCGAGAAAAGATCCTTCCAGGTTGTATCATTTTTGTTCATATAAAATTGTATTAAAATAATAATGCAAAATTCGGTGGAGCGGGAGATTAGCACAATATCGAATCTTCGGTAAAAGATTCAATTTTTACGGATTATACAATTTGGGAGGAGCGATTTGGTTGAAACAAATGATAAATATTTTAACGCAAAGGCGCAAATGTATTACCATGTGAAATGCATTTAAGGCGCAATAAAATCAAAGATTTTCATTTTTTGCATACTAAATTTATCGAAGATAAATTCTTTGCGCCTTAATGAGACGTAGTTATAGTAAATCGGTAGCGCCTTTGCGATAAAAATCACAGGACATTTCCTCATTTTACTTACTTTTCCTGTAATCGTTGGGCGAAATCATCAAGTAACGCTTAAAAAATCGTGAAAAATAAGAAGCGGTTTCAAAGCCCAATTGGTCGGCACATTCTTTAATGGAGCGAGTCGTATGTTTTAGAAGATATTGACTTTCCAACAATATCCGTTCGTGGATAATCTGCAAAGCCGTATTTCCCGTTTCTTCTTTAATAACTTCGGTCAAATGTTTTGCCGAAATTCCGAGATGGGAGGCGTATTGTCCAATAGAATTCCACGTTGAAAAATTCTCATCAACCAGTTTTTTAAATTCGTAGGTAAGCTGATAATTTCGGTTCATGGTTTTCTCAAATCCCAACAAACAATATTCGCAAGCCCTGTTATATTCGTACAAAATCTCCATGATGATTAAGCGAATAATATCTAAATGATAAGCGTATTTTGAGTTTAATTCCCTTTTTATTTGGACAAACTTTTCCTTCACCGAAGTAAAACTTTCGTTGAGTTCATACATCGGTGGATATTTGGTATTTAACAAAAGTAATTAGTCAATAATTCCCTCTTTCAGAATGATTTTCTGCAAAAATACCTTTGTAAAAAGGATTTGTTTTACTTTGAAATTATCAGAAACATTTTGAGTAGAAATGAGGACATCGGGAGGCAAAATTGTGATTGTTCCGGAAGTAATTTCAAAATGATGAAAACCAATTTTAATCCTAGCATTTCCCTCCGAACAGATTAAAACCGTGTAATAATCGTTCTTGATGGGACTTGCCAATCTTAAGTTATCCGTTTCTTCCGAATATTTTACCATAATTCGTATCTCAATAATGAACAAAATTAAAAAATAATTTTTCCTCAAAAAATCATCTCAACTAAAAAGCTTGCCTAAAATTATAGACAAGCTTTTAACTGAAATCAAATTCATTTTAAAAGTTATAAATCTCCCGCAAACTTTCTTTTAACGGTAAAGGTTTTCTACCCAAAAGATGTTCTAAATCATTGGATAATAGCTGAAATACAGCATTTCGCTTGTCGGTAACAAATCCAGAAATAGCAAACAGTTCACCTGCATGAACGCCTTTTTTCATTAAATGATTTTCGTATTCTTCAACCGTCGTTTCCGCATAAAAAGGCACTTGCTTTCCTGATAATTCAGACAAGGCATCGGCAACATCGGCGTAAGTGTAATATTCAGAAGCGGTCAATTCGTATTCTTTGTTCAAATGTTTTTCGCCCAAAAGCGTATTGGCAGCGGCTTCACCCAATTCACGTCTCAGTGCAAACGGAACTTTTCCATCTGCAGCATGAAGATAAACACCGTTTTCCAAAACATCGTTGCCCACAAAAAGAGGAATTGCATCCGCATACATCGTGTTTTTCAAAATGGTGTAAGGAATTCCACTTTCCTTTGCATACTTTTCGGTATCCAAATGCTGCTGTAGTAAAGCTTTCAGCGGAGATTTTTCGATATTTTTCACCAAAAGACTGGTGTAGAGAATATGTTTTACGCCGTGTTTTTTTGCGGTATCAATTACATTTTTGTTTTCGCTAAAAATTGTTCCGCTTGGCGACGGAATCAAAAGCAATTGGTCGATGCCTAGCATGGCTTGTTCCAGAGAATTTATGTCTTCGTAACTCCCAATTTTCACGTTGATTCCTTGGTCGATAAAAGTTTGTGCTTTACTTTCGTTTCTAACCAAAACTGTGATCTCTTTAGCATCTTTGGATTTTAATAAATGCTTTATGGTTTGTTGTCCCAAAGCGCCTGTTGCTCCAGTTATTAGTATCATTTTCTGTTATTTTAATGAGAATTTTCCGAAACTTTTTCAGAATATTTAATTGCAAAATTAGAGGAGTCATTTGCGATTTATACTATTGGTTTCCAACAGGAAACTGGTGTGTTGTAGGAAACCATATCGGAAATTTGTTACCTTTATCAACAATAAATTACGCATTTTGAAAGACGAAAAAAAAGTTCTGAATCCAAGCCAATGCAGCCTGAGAATGGTGGGTATGAACGACGCCATGAGTATACTTTCGGGCAAATGGAAATTCCATATTCTGTCGGCACTTATCGTTTTTGGGAAAATGCGCTTTAGTGATTTAAAGCGTGAAGTAACGGGCATTGGCGCAAAAATGCTATCGAAAGAATTGCAAGATTTGGAAATGAATCTTCTGATAACAAGAAGCGTAAAACAAACAAAACCCATCACCGTGGAATATGAAATTACCGATTTCGGACGCACTTTGGAGCACATCATCGTGGAGCTTGCAGAATGGGGCATTGAATACCGAAATGTGTTGATTAATAAAAATGCTTCAACGGAAGTTTAAACCGGATTTTAGTGGAAAATGCAAACAAAATAATTAAAATTTCTACCACACCTTTGGATGAAAACTCGTCGAAAGTGCGGCTGGATTTTGATGGTTATTCGGTTATGGAGCAATGCAGCAATACGGCGCAACATGGCAGCTTCTTTCTGGAAGAACATAGCCTTTTCTTTTTGTTGGATGGCAGTTTGAAATTAACGCATGGTAAAGACGTTTTCGACTTGAAGAAGAATGAAATGATTTTATTCAAAAAAGCGACTTTCCTAAAATTTGAAAAATCTGCCAATGGCGGTCCAACCTACGATTGTATTATTGTAAGCATTAAAGACGCGGTGCTAAAATCTTTTTTGACATCATCGGATATGAAACCAATTGCAAAACCAGATGCAGAAGCCAATCCAGTCATTTTTCCGATGCCCGAATGTCAAATTCATTTCGCCCAATCTATAAAAATGTATTTGTCGGGAACTTATCCTGTTCAGGAAGGGCAAATCCACATCAAAATGATGGAAATGCTTTATAACATTGCTATTGGCTCGCAACCGATGTACGCACAACTATTGCAATTTGACCAACCAGTTCGTGTGGACATTCAGTCGGTGATTGAAGCCAATTATACCTCACCAGCTTCGCTCCAAGAACTTGCGTATCTCTCTGGCAGAAGCCTTTCGGCGTTCAAAAGAGATTTTCAAAATATCTTCAATATGCCGCCTGCACAATTAATTCGAGAAAAAAGATTGGCAAAAGCAAAGGATTTGCTGGAGACAACGGCGATGTCCATTAGCGATATTTGTTATACTATTGGTTTCGAAAACGTCTCACATTTTTCTCGCATTTTCAAAGATTTGTACGGCATTTCTCCATCCTCTTATCGCCATCATTTATAGTTTTTGGGCGTTTTAATCCATTTGGACTTTATAGAAAAGAAACTTGGACTGCTGGGAAAAGTAGTCGGCTAAAAGCTGCTTTACCTTTGCAGTACAGAAAAATAAAGTTTAACATTAATTGAAACAAATGGAAAATAAAAACGCGAATTCCATCACGGATTACGAAGCAATTATCAACACGATGAAAACCTATACAGAAGGTTTTAGAACAGGTGATACAAAGATTTTTAATGACGTTTTCACGAAAGATGCTGTGATGTATGGCTATTGGAACGGACATTTTGTAGAAGGTTCTATCGAAAATTTATACGCCTCGGTAAAGCAAGCAGGTGCAGCGCCCAACATTATTTCGCATGTCAGTATTTTGGATAAAACAACCACGACAGCACTTGTACGAAACGAAGTAGAAGCCAATGCAACGGGCGATAATTTCACCGAATTTCATTCTTTAATTAAGGAAGGTGATGTTTGGAAAATTGTTTCAAAAGTTTTTCACAAATACGATCATTAATTTTAAAACAACGTAAAGAACAATGAGGATAATTATTATAATGGCTATAGCTGGAAGCATGTTTGTTGCTTGCAATAATAGCGGCAACAAAGTTCAGACAGCTGACGAGCAACAAGTATTAAATCAAAGTGGTACTTCTTTTTATGTAGATACACTTAATAGTAGCTTGCAATGGAAAGGTTTTCATAAAGGTGGTTTAAACCCCAGGTTCGGAATACTTAATGTGGAAGGTAAGGTTTATATTTCGCAAAACAAACTGTCGGCAGGGAGTTTTACGATAGATATGAATTCTGTAAAAACGGATGAAAAATCAATTGATCTAAGCACAACAGGTGGTAAAACTGCTGCAGATATGGATGCACATTTAAAAAATGCAGATTTTTTTGAAACAGACAAATATCCTGTTGCAAAATTTGAACTAACCAATGTGCTGGAGGATAGTACAACCAAGGGCTATTACATAGTGAGCGGCAATCTTAGTTTAAAAGATAAAACTGTGAATATTCAATTTCCAGCCCAAATAAATATCTCTGAGCAGCAGGTACAGATAAACGCAAATTTTACAATTAATCGAAAAGATTGGGGACTGTCTTACGGAACAGAAGGCGATCCTAGGGATTGGTTGATTTCTAAAGATGTAGAGATTACCTTGAACATTAACGCCAATAAATAGAGAAAATATGAAAATAGAAATTTGGAGCGACGTTGTTTGTCCGTTTTGTTATATCGGAAAACGAAATTTGGAACTTTCATTGGCACAATTTTCACAACGAAATCAATTGGAAATTACATGGAAAAGTTTTGTTTTGGATCCTCATCTTTCCGAAACAGCCGAAGATAGTTACGCCGATTATTTGGTGAAGCGAAAAGGTTTGGCGTTGGAGCAGGTCAACGGAATGATTGCCGGAATTACACATACCGCGAAAAATGTTGGTTTGCATTTCGATTTTGATCGTTCGGTTCTGGTCAATTCTCAAAAAGCGTATCAACTAATCCAGTTTGCCAAGACAAAGAAGCTTGGACAGCAGGCAGAGGAAGTTTTGTTTAAAGCTTTTTTCACCAACGGACAAGATACTGCTAATACCATAACCTTGTTACAATTAGGCGAAAAAATTGGTTTGGATAAAACGGAATTGCGTTTGGTTTTAGAAAATAAAAGCTTTTCCGAAGCAATTGAAAAAGACATCGCCGAAGCCCGAAATATCGGCGTAAACGGTGTTCCGTTTTTCCTGATTAACCAAAAATATGCGATTTCTGGAGCTCAACCACCCGAAGTTTTCCTTAGTACCATAACCAAAGCATTTGAAGAATGGCAAAGGGAAAATCCTGCCAATAATTTAGAAATTATTGAAGGACAATCTTGCGGATTGGACGGCAATTGCCAATAAAATATTGATTTCAAAAGCAAGCGAGGTTTCCCCAAAAAGAGCACCTCGCTTGCTATTTAAAAACTTTGGAATTAATAACCGACGTTATTTTATAGCTGCAATCATCATATGTGGACTAAAGGGCAGCAAGGTTTCATCATTTTCTGTTGTGATCAATAAATCATTCAAAACACCTCTTCGCTTAGGATTGAGCATGTTAGCATAATAATCTTTGTCAAGCCAAATAAAACCCTCAACCGCAAACATTTTATCAATTTTAAAATTGCATTGCAAGAATTCGTCTTTCAAAATCCTTGGTTTATGATAAAAAGCCTCAGCTAACAACCACGGAAAATCGTCTGGAGGCGTATGGATTCCTGATTTTAATTCAGATTTACACATGTCAAGAAATGTCGGTTTGTAGATCAGTCCATTTAAAAGACCTACTAAAGTGGAAGCTGTAGAATTAATGCCAAAACCCAAAATAATTCCATTTTTCTTCAAAACCCTTTTGGCTTCGTTAATGGCAAGAATGCGGTCTTCGGCGTTTTGTAAATGATACAAAGGCCCGTGGAGTATGACTAAATCTGCAAAATTATTAGGAAAGTCCAAATTTCTTGCTTCGCCTTTTATGACTTTGAACTTATTTTTTAATTTTTGCGATCTACTTTGGGCAATTTTTAGGTGTTTATCAACAGGTTCTATCAAGTAAACGTTGTGATTTAGTTTGGATAACCATTCCGAATATTTCCCTGTACCACCGCCAATATCAAGAATTGTGGAAGAATTTTTAAGATACAAACTGATCAAATATTTTATGCGCTCAAATTCGAAAACGCCCATTCCTTTTGAAAGTCTATCTTCTTCGGACGCTTTATTATAGAAAAGTTCAATAGCAGAACTTATTAAATTATGTTTTTTCATACTAAGATTAGTGCAAAACACTGTAAGATTAATTTATAGAAATAAAAAACCGCGACTACAAAAAGTAATCGTTAAAACCTCTGAGAAACGAGGTTGTGATATGTACACTTAGTATAAGATGTTGCAAAATTAGAAAAAATATTTAAAATTGAAAATTATATATAAATAATTGATTGTCAGTTTTATAAATTGAATTTATAAACGATTTGCTACAGCCATTCTCAAACTAAATTTCAAAAAAATAAACAAAACACTTTGCATTTTTAATTTATCATCGTAATATTGCAATGTTAAATAAAGACAAATGGGCGTTACCAAATCGGATATTTTTTCGGTAGAACAAAACAAACTTGCAGGCTTTTTCAAAGTTTTGGGACATCCAGCTCGTGTGGCGATTTTACAGCATATTATCAATCAAAAAAGCTGTATTTGCAACGATTTGGTAGAAGAATTGGGTTTGGCGCAAGCAACAATTTCTCAGCATTTGAAAGAGCTGAAAAATATCGGAATTATTAAAGGTTCCATCGAAGGAAAATCTGTTTGCTATTGTATTGACGAAGAAAAATGGAAACAAATTCAACAGGATTTTGATGTATTTTTTAATCAAAATGTAAGCACCAACCAATGCTGTTAAAGGCATTTTTTTTGACTTTTAATATTGTAATATTGCAATATATAAATGATAGAATTAAATTGTATGAAACTATCAAAAATTAAAGAAATCTTACCTCAATTGAGCAATGTAGAGTTTCAATTGGAAAATGAAAATTTTGTTCCCGAGCATTTTCATGTGACGGAAGTGGGCATTATCACTAAGGATTTTATCGATTGTGGTGGAAAAATTCGACATGAAAAAACAATCAATTTTCAGTTGTGGAATGCCAACGATTTTGATCATCGTTTGAAACCCGCAAAATTGCTAAGCATCATCCAATTGTCCGAGGATAAACTGGGTATCGAAGACGCGGAAATCGAGGTGGAATACCAAAGTGAAACCATCGGGAAATACGATTTGGATTTAAATGGCGAGCATTTTTTACTGAAAAATAAACAAACGGCTTGTTTGGCTGGCGATGCTTGCGGCATTCCTGTTCAAAAACAAAAAGTGAATTTATCTGATCTCAATACTACTAACTGCGCACCAAATACTGGATGTTGCTAAATCTAAAATTATGTATAAAAATTTAACCGAAACTATTACCAGCATTGCTTCTGCGAAGAATCTAAACGAAGATCGAAAGGAAATTTTACAGCCATTAATCGATTATATTCAACAGAAAATAAATCAAAAAGAAAGCGTCAATATTCAATTCATTTGCACACACAATTCGCGACGAAGCCATCTGGCGCAGGTTTGGGCACAAGTTTTTGCAGAATACTTTCAAATTCCAAAAGTGAATTGCTTTTCGGGCGGAACCGAAACCACGGCGCTTTTTCCAAAAATTGTTGAAACGCTTACTGAGCAAGGTTTTTCCATCACAAAAATTTCAAAGGATGAAAATCCCGTTTATGTCATAAAATTTGACGAAAATGCATTGCCGATTATCGGTTTTTCGAAGCTATACGACCATGCTTTTAATCCCGCTTCCAACTTTGCGGCGGTGATGACTTGCTCGGAAGCGGACGGCGGTTGCCCATTTATTGCAGGTGCCGAAAAAAGAATTCCGATTACCTACGAAGATCCAAAAATCGCCGACAATACCTCGTCTCAAACGGAATTATACGCAAAACGCAGTTTGGAAATCGCTACTGAAATGTTTTATGTTTTCTCAAAAATCAATCGCTACTAAATGCAAACTAAACTAAAATACCTCGATCGTTACCTTAGTTTATGGATTTTTCTGGCGATGGCAATTGGCGTTGGTTTGGGTCATTTTTTTCCAAATATCTCGAACGCTATTAGCCAAGTTTCGGTTGGGTCTACCAATATTCCGCTGGCAATGGGATTGCTTTTGATGATGTTTCCGCCGCTCGCAAAAGTCGATTATTCGCTGCTTCCAAAGGCATTTTCAGACAAAAAATTAATGCTGATTTCCTTGGTTTTAAACTGGATTGTCGGTACGGTTTTGATGTTTGGACTAGCGATTTTGCTTTTCAGAAATCAACCCGATTATATGTCGGGATTAATCTTAATTGGCTTGGCAAGGTGCATTGCGATGGTGATTGTGTGGAACGATTTGGCAAAAGGAAACCGCGAATACGCCGCAATGTTGGTCGCCCTCAATAGCATTTTTCAGATTTTGTTTTACAGTTTTTTGGTTTGGCTTTTCATCAACGTTTTGCCCGCAAAACTCGGATTGGCAAAATTCAACATCAATGTCTCTGCAAAAGACGTCAGCCAAAGCGTTTTCTTGTATTTGGGCATTCCTTTTCTTGCAGGTTTTCTCAGCCGATATTTTTTGGTAAAAACGAAAGGTCGGACGTGGTATAATCGGAAATTTATTCCCAAAATTTCGCCGTTATCCCTTTATGCGCTTTTGTTTACCATCGTTTTAATGTTTAGCTTAAAAGGCGATAAAATCATCGAATTGCCGATGGATGTGCTTCGGATTTCGGTGCCGCTCATCACTTATTTTGTCCTCATGTTTTTCGTCAGTTTCTTTATCAATAAGGCTTTCAAAGTTCCGTACGACAAAAACGTGTCGATAGCATTCACCGCAACGGGCAACAATTTCGAGTTGGCAATTGCGGTGGCTATTTCGACTTTCGGGATCCATTCTTCACAAGCATTTGTCGGCGTTATCGGCCCTTTGGTGGAAGTTCCCGTCCTTATTTTGTTGGTTAAAGCAAGTCTGTGGTTAAGGGATAAATACTATAAAAATTAATCGATTATTCATTTTAAACAATAATTAAAATATTAACGCAAAGGCGCATAATTTCTAAATTTTCAGTGTATAATTAAGGCGCAAAAAATCAAAGATTTTATTTGTACGCTAAAAATTTATTGAAGATAAATCTTGCGCCTTAAAAACATTTTTAATGTGAATAAAATTGCGCCTTTGCGATAAAATTAACGGCGTTATTAATTACGGATATTCAATGAAATCTAAACGCTTCCCACAACCTAATTTCCAAGATTATTTCTTTTCCAAAGTTGATCGATTTTGTAGGTAAGTGCCACTTTACAGGTTGGCCATTCGTTTTCGATAATGGAGAAAACAACGGTATCACGAACCAAACCATTCGCCGAAATCATATTGTTTCTAAGTACGCCATCTTGTTTTGCGCCCAATCTTGCAATCGCATTTCGGGATGGAAGATTGTACCAATTGGTGCGAAATTCAACGGCAATCGCCTTTAAAACCTCAAAAGCATGCGTCAATAGCAAAAATTTGCATTCGGTGTTTACATAGGTTTTTTGGTAAGATTTTGCATACCAAGTATGCCCAATTTCCAATTTTCGATATTCGGGAACGCCGTTCATATAACGGGTTGTGCCGATAATTTTATTCGCTTTTTTGTCAATCACCACAAAAGGCAAACCTTTGTCGGCATTATGCTCTTCCAACGCCGCCGTAATGTACTTTTCAACCGTTTCTTCAGTCGGGACTGTCGTAAACCAAAGCTCCGACAAATCGCCATCTTTGCTGGCTTCCACCAAATCGTTTTTATCTTCGATAGTGAGTGGACGAAGTAACACATTTTCAGTTTCGAGGACTATTTTGTTGAACCATTTTTCCATTGTTAAATTTTTTATGTTTCTAATTTCAGGAGCAAAATTACTGACAGAAAAAATGCACTTGGTAGCTCAGATTTGATTATTCTGATAGTCCAGATTGTTGGTCGTCCATTTTCTTGAAAAGTTTAGCGAGATAGGTTACCGTAATCGTCAATTCCTGTTCATTCATCGATGCAAAACCAAATCTGAACGCATTGAGCGCCTCGTCCCAACGTTTGATTTTCAACTGCGGATCTTTTACCAAATCCTTGATTTTATAAGGCGCTTTTAACTCAATCCAAAACGCCATTCCACCAGACGGAATATTGTATTGAACATACTTGCCGAGTTTTTTTTCTAAAAGTTCGTTCAAAAAATCACGTCGAAAATGATAGGCTTTTAAAGCTCTTTTCAAATGCCTTTTTAACTCTCCATTTTTGATGAGCGAAGCCAACGCATTTTGCATATAACCGTCGCCACCAACGTCAATCAACTTTCGAAGTGCGACCGTTTGCGCAATAAAATTTGCTGGCGCCACCATAAAACCAATGCGCAACGACGGATCCAAAATCTTGGAAAAAGAACCGATGTAGATGACATTTCCGCTGTGATTGGCGTTTGCCAAAGGCAAATACGGCGACGAATTGTAGTGATAATCGTAGTCGTAATCGTCCTCGATAATCACGAACGAATATTGCTGCGAAAGCGCCAACAACTTCATGCGACGCTCCACGCTCAAAGTCACAGTCGTTGGATAATGATGATGCGGAATGACATAAACCGCCGTGATTTTTTTCTTTCTACAGATTTGCTCAATTTTATCAACATCCAATCCATTCGCATCCACATTTACTTCAAGTAATTTTGCACCAACTTCCTCAAAAGTCTCATTAGCGTTGGAATAATTGGGATTGCCCACAACAACGATGTCGCCGTCATTTAACAACAATTTTGAGGCTAAATAAATACTCATTTGTGCGCCGTGCGTAATGAGAATATTGTCTGGTTTTATGTTTAAACCACGCGATTCTGCAAGAAACTCAGCCAATTCCTCACGCAAACTTATCGTGCCTTGGTCGTTGCCGATATGTGCATTTTCAATCGCGTAATTTCGGGCTAAATACGAGCGGTACGTTTTCAATAATTCATCCAACGGAGAAAGTCGAACATCGGGATAACCGTCGTTTATCGTAATTTTTGAATTATCATTTTCAGAATTTTTAGCTTCTTTTTTTACGATTTTAAAAGGTAAGGACAATTTATTTTCATACGCCAAAATTTTGTTTTGTTTAGCATCAATTTTGGGATAAAGTATCGGAATTTGGTTAGAAACCGTGATGCTTTTGCGTGGACTACTTTGTATCCAATCCTGCGCACTCAGTTCCTCATAAGCTGCAACAATGGTTTTACGATGCAAGCCCAATAATTTCGACAATTCGCGGCTACTCGGCAGTTTTGCACCAGCTTTCAAAGTCCCGTTATTGACGGCATTAATGATGGAAATTGCGATTTGTTTGTAAATGGCAATATTGCTGTTTCGGTCAACGTGGATAATATTTTCGAATGGAAGCATCTGGACTATTGATTAAAACAATTCTCACAAGCAAATATAGTCCTTTAGTGAAATATCTATGTTCCTTTTTTGGTTAAATAATTTCAATTTGAATACAATGTTTTTGAACTTAAGATTAGGTCGCTACAATTAATGAGAATCTTTAATTTAATAGTTCTCGATACGCTGAGCTACTCGAACTGACGGCATTCTTCCAACATAACGTTTAAAGAAAATTAAAATTTTTGCTATCGTTTTCAATTAAACAAAATTCAAAAATTGGACTACCTATATTCTTAAATCTGGACGATAAAGACCATCCAAAATAATCTTAGTTTTGCATTGTTAATTAAGGTCGGATGGCTGAGTGGTTAGGTGAAGGCACGCAATGTCTTTTACAGTGGTTCGAATCCATTTCCGACCTCTATTTTTAGAAAAAGCATGAACAAAAAGAAAATTATCATCATCCACAGCAAGGTTTCCAACGGCTTTGTAGGTCTTAATACGACGGCGTTGGTGCTTCAATTGAGCGGTTTCGAAGTCATCACCATACCGACGGTGCTTTATTCCAATCATCTGGGATTAGCCACGGTTGGTGGCGGTCCTGTTCCAGACGATTTGTTTCTGGATTTGTTAGATGGTGTTTTGAAGTTGGATTTGCTCAACGACGTTGCAGCGATTGTTAGCGGTTATATTGGTACGGAAACTCAGGTGGAAATGACGGCTGATTTTGTTCAAAAAATAAAAAAATCGCATCCATCGATTACGTATTTGTGCGACCCTGTGATGGGTGATATTGACGCAGGTTTGTACGTAAATCCGAATGTTTCGACGAGTATTGAAAAGCTTTTGCTGCCGCTTGCCGATATGTCGACGCCCAACCAATTTGAAATTCAAAAAATTCTGAATACCACTACAAATTCTGCTGATGAAATATTGGATTTAATCCGTTCTAATGCGCTATTTTCTACTCAAAAAATTGTTATTACTGGTGCAAAATTCAAAACTACTTTACACGGAACTTTGGATAATTGTATTGTCGAAAATGGCGAGATGACCATTATCCGAAACAAAGAAATTCCTGTTCAAATGGCGGGAACGGGCGAACTTTTCGCTGCACATTTACTGTCTTTTTTGCTCAAAGGAATTCATTTAAATGAAGCCGTTTTGTTGTCGGGCGATATTCTGTCGAATGTTTTATTGAGAATGTTCAACAACGGCAGAATGGATTTTAACAGCGAAGATATCATTGCTTCACTGAATATTTTAAACCTTAATTCTTGCAGTAAATGAGCGTATTTGATTTAATTATTCAAAAAAAAGAAGCGGTAAAACTGGAAGATGTTTTCCTGAATGCGGCGAACAAAAAAGCGATTTCGCAACTCATAAAAGAGCATAGTTATTTGCCAGAATTGCAGAAATATGGACTTCCTGTGAATAACAAAATTTTGTTGCATGGCAGCTCTGGTTGTGGTAAAACGACGACTGCGAAAGCGATTGCCAATGCTTTAGGGAAACCGATTTTAATCTTAAATCTCAGTAATATTGTCAATGCCAGAATTGGCGAAACCTCCAAAAATATCAAAGAAGTTTTCGAGAAAGCTGGAAGAGAAAAAGCGGTACTTTTCCTCGATGAATTCGACCAAATTGGTAGGGCGAGAGGCAGCGACGACAAGGATGTTGGCGAAATGCGACGATTGGTAAATACGCTCATTCAGTTGATTGATTATTTTCCTGAAAATGCCTTATTAATCGCTGCTACCAACCATTCGGAGATTATAGATACGGCACTTTTAAGACGTTTTCAGTTGCATATTTCTTTTGAAAAACCGACCAAAAACGAACTGAATTTGTTTTACGACAATACTTTATCAGCAATCCCAACGCATTTAAAAAACTTCGACAGAAAATATGAAATTTCGTACGCCGAAGCCAAAGATGATGCTTTCACACAGGTTAAATCGCTATTGATAGAACAATTGGAAAAAGAAAATGCCAAGAATTCAGATCATGCTGAGAAAGTTGATTTATGATACATTCAGAAAGGTGGTTAATTAAAATTTATTAAATTATGAACAAGAACATCCTCGAAAATATCGCAATAATCGTCGACCGCATGCATAATGCTTGTCAAAAAAGTGGTCGAAATCCAAACGATGTGAAATTACTTTTGGCAATTAAAACCGTGGATGCAGAACGTATAAAAATAGCTTTGGATGCTGGTTATATCATGATTGCAGAAAACAGAGTGCAAGAATTGAAAGAAAAATACGAAGCTCTAAAAACGACGCCCCACACCAATCATTTTATAGGGCATTTGCAAACCAACAAAATTAAAGATATCATCAAATACGATGTGCAATGTTTGCAATCTTTAGATCGATTGGATTTAGCGGAAAAATTACATCAACGTCTTCTGTTTGAGGGAAAAAAGATGGACGTTTTTATCCAAGTGAATACTTCTGACGAGGAAAGTAAATTTGGAATTCATCCTGACAAAGCGATTGAGTTGGTACGTCAAGTCTCTCATCTGGAAACCTTGCAAATAAAGGGTTTGATGACTATTGGTCTGTTGAGCAATCATTCGGAGAAAGTACGAGCTTGCTTTAAACTCCTTAAAAATCTGCAACAAAAAATCATTGCTGAAAATATTCCAAATGTTGAAATGAACGAGTTGTCGATGGGCATGAGCGGCGATTTGGAAATTGCGATTGAAGAAGGCGCAAGTATTATTCGCGTAGGTTCTGCCATTTTCGGAGAGCGCATTTATCCTGACAGTTATTACTGGAATGAAGGAAGTAATTTGACCTAAAACAAAATCAAGACGCAGGATTTTGCTCAACTCGTTTTGCTGCGTCTTGATTATACTTAGAATGTATTGATATCACTGCTAATAAGCAATATCAAAGACTTTTTCCATTTGTTTTTCGTTGACCGAATTTGGCGTTGCTTTTACCAAAGTATTGCGAAGCCAAACTGCCAAAGCGTTTTCATAATGCGAAACTTTACCAATAGCAGCGCTGGTGTTGACGATATAATGGGCTTTTTTCATACGTAAGTTTTCGTATTGTGTGAATACTTCTTCCACCGTTTTTCCTTCGCCAAAAAGCTTTCCGAGAACATACGCATCTTCAATCGCTTGACAAGCACCTTGTCCCATATTTGGCGTGGTTGCATGCGCTGCATCGCCAATTAAACAAACACGATCTTTTTGCCATTGCGAAATCGGTTCCAAATCGATAATGTCGCTCACAAAGATGTTTTCCTTTGGGGTTTCAGAAATCATTCTGACAACATCTTTATTAAAATCGGTGAAAAGTTCCGCAAGATTGTTTGGGTTTTTTACCAAGTTTTCGTTCACAACTGCATACCAATAGACTTTTTGGTCGTTGATTCGCACAAAACCAAAACGTCGGCCTTTTCCCCAAGCTTCATGAGCCTGATGGTTGTATTTCCTTGCCCAATCCATGTCTGCAACACCACGCCAACATTTTTGTCCAGAATCTCTAAGTGTTCCGATGTTCAAAATTTGATTTCGAACCGCCGATTTTATTCCGTCGGCGCCAATAACAACATCCGCATTTGCAATAGTTCCGTCCTCAAAAGTGAATTTATAGTCCTCGTTTTTCTCAATTTTTGCCAAACGTTTGGAAAGCTGAATGTTTTCAAAACCGATTTCCCCAGCCAAAATTAGCTGCAAATCGCCACGATGGATGGCAACATTATGAACGCCATATTTACTTTCGAATTTATTCAGTTGTACGTCAGATAAGGTCTTCAACTGCGGGTCTGTAATTTTAATATTTGAAATTTTATGACCAGCATTTTCAATTTTGTGTCGAATACCCAATTTATCAAAAACCTGCATTGCATTATTTGCCATGATAATCCCAGCGCCGACAGGTTTTATTTCGGGAGCACTTTCGTAAATCGTTACATCTAAGTTGTTTTTTTGTAAGGCTAAAGCTGTTGTCAAACCGCCAATTCCGCCTCCTATAATTGCTATTTTCATTGTGATTATGTTTAAATGATGAGGCAAAATTACAAGTCCGAAAAGCCAAAAACGTTCACTTAAGTTAATTTCGGAAATACAAAAACGCTAAGGCGCAAATTTAAAGTTTGCTGAAAGTATAATCAAGGCGCAAGAAATCAAAGATTTTCCTTTGTCACCTCCTCATTTCCAAATGATTTACCGAGAAATTTTCCGTTTTTGAAAAGTTCTCGATACGCTTCGCTACTCGAATTGACGAAGCGTTTCATGCTTTGTTTTTATAAGAAATCTAATTTATCGCAGATAAATTCTTTGTGCCTTAAAAATGAAGTATTTAAAATAATTCGCGTCTTTGCGTTTTAAAATAATCACATCAATAAATCCGTTTCCGAATTCTGCTCAAAGATTGTGGTGTAATTCCCAAATAGGACGAAATATATTTCTGGGGAATTTTGTTCAGAATCTCAGGCGACTTTTTCAAAAGGTTTAGATAACGCTCTTCGGGCGTGTAAAAAAACAATTCGTCCAAACGTTGTTTTGCATCCAAAAAAGCCAAATCGGACATGTGTTTTGCCAAACGAAGCCAAAAAATATCTTTCTGAATCAAAGCTTCAACATCTTTCTTATCGAAATACAGAACTTCGGTTTTTAACAAGGTTTGTATCAAAGCGACCGACTTTTTGCCCGTGATATAACTCGCATAATCGCCGATGACATCATTATTAACCTGCAAAAGATAGCTGATGTCTTCTCCTTTTTCGTTGATGTAAAAAATCCGAACAGCACCATTCAAAATGAATCCCAAACGGTCGAAAACGCCGTTTTTGGGCTCTATCATTTTGTTTTTATCATAGTTGACAACATAACAAATTCCCAAAAACTCGTCCACACGTTCCAACGAAAGTTGAAGCGTTTCTGCCAATTTTTCTTTTAATGTTGTTGTCATCGTTCTAATGATAGTTTTGTTTTAAAATTAATTAATTTCTTGTTGTTCTTTCAATTTGGTGTTTGCAATGTTTACGGCAAATTCGAAAAATAATTTAACTGCCTTTGTAAATTTAAATTGATTATTTGATTTTTTCAATACATTTCTTCGATGCCAAGCCTCAATAAAAGTGTCAAATTTATCAACAGAAGTTTTTTCTAAAATCTCCCACTTTGAAGATTGTCTGAGCAATTGTTCCGTCTCCGAAATGTCAAAGCTAGCCAATTCTATAGTGTCTTTAAAATTTTTTCCGCTGTAATCAAGTTCTCGACATAGTATTGCTAGAAAAAGTACAAAATCTCTTGTGCGCTTTTCGTTGACTTCATTAGAAGACAAGTAAGCAAATTCGGCGTCAATAATTAGTTCGTATTCATAGGTTCTTTTGAAAAACTCTTTGTAATCTTCGGCATATTCATCTTGTTGCAAAATAGCAAAAAGAGGACTTGGATAAATGATGAATTTACCATCTAATAAGCTGTTCACAATGTCCTTATGTTCATTCGGATAATTTTTCATATACTTTTACTTTTGGCATTTTTAATTGGGCATCGGAAAGTTGAATGGGGAATCGCATTTCGTCTGTGTATTCCGCAACAAGGTCTTCTTCTAAAATTAAATTAGAAACAGCAAAAAACTTAGATAATGTTATATTTTCGGTATGTTCTTGCAAAACATCAAAACACCACTGATAGAAATTATCAAGCTTTTTTTCATTTAACAAACGTTTTTTGAAGTAGCTAGAATCTGGCAACCATTCTGTTTCCTCAATTGTTTCTTCATACAAAATTTCAGGTGTTTTGTAATTGAACTGATCTATGTAAAACTCTGCTTCACTACTAAATGTTTTAGAAATTACAGCTGTTCTCGTTTTTCGAAGTAGATTTGGTAATGGAATATTATAGTTTTCGGGATAGTCAATGTTTTCAATGAAATGATAAAAACCACTAACAATAAGAGAATCATTTTTAATCCTTTCTAGTAAAGGTAATAATTCTCGTGTCAATTTACCTATTGTTTGGTCCAGCTCTAATTTTGCATTTACAGTACTAGCATATAGTTTTTCAAATTCTCTTTTTAATGCATATGTATCTGCGAGAATTCTTTTTTCGCTGGCATAATGCTGAACCTGAATAATTGTGTTGATAATGGAATTTGGATTATCGATATTCAAAATAGCGTTTAGAGGAATGATATATTCGTTGATCCAATAATTTGCTTTTTGTATCCGTATAGAAAGATCGGCATTATTTTCTGTGTTTACCTTTAATGATTCCGTATCCCGCAGTAAGCGATAGGTTTGCGCTTGTATATCGTTAAGAAAATCTTCTATTACTTTGATGATTTCACGAATAAATAAGATGATTTTGGTTTCGTCTTTCTCAGTTTGCAAACTTGTGAAATGACTAAAAATAGCTTGATATCTATTTTTTAATGTTTCGGGTAAGTCTAGAACAAAATCATTAAAAATGAATTCTAAAAAAGAAGTATAGGTGCCATTTAGCTTATATTCTCCTGTCGGAAGTTGTCGGCAGAACTTCAAATCGGTTGAAATTCTAGAGAGATAAATTTTGCTTTCGCTTGTGGTATTATATTCGGAAATAAGTTGATGGAAAGGCTCAGAATCAAGGATGAAATCAGGTTTACTAATATCAAAAGCTTTCTGTACGAAATCATAATGATTTAGCAAAAAACGGAGAATATCTTTGCCTGAAATGTTTAAGCTACTCATCAGAATACTGCTTGTTGTTCTACAAAGTGACTTGTTTTAAAAATGTCTGTTCTTATTTTTACTACAATTTCTTCTTGGCTTTCCAAAACTGTTTTGCTGGGTTGTTGTAGTCTTCCATGTTTTGTTTTGATCGTTCTTGATTTGGTTTTCAAAAGTATTTCATAATTATCTGGTACAAATAATTTAGCATTCGGGAAAACACTTTTTACAAGCAAATAATTGTGTAAACCTATATAGTCATAGTCGGGAAAAATGAGAATTTCTTTTGCTTTTACTTTGTTTATTGTTGATTTTCCAAGACCGCCATACGTATGAATAAAGACAAATTCACTAGAAATGATTTGTTCTGCCATCAAGTAAGAATCCAAATTTTCGACAAAACAAATTTTTTCTGTTTCTAGAGATTTTAAAGTTGCTGAAAATGTCCCATATTTTTCAGTGTATTCTCTAAGATTTGTTTCGAAACCATTCAATATAACAGCGTGTTGACCTCTTAACAAGACTAGGTTTTGACTCTTTCTTGTAGCTGCTTTTGTGTTTCTAAAACTATGAACATTATCTATTGCAGTCAAATTGTTTAACTGTGCTTCTGGAAATTTTTCAAAAAAATACTTTTCTAAAGCATTCGCCTTTTTAAGATGATAACTTCCACCACCTGTTTTTGCTGGCAAATGTTCGATAAAGCCAGCATTCAATAAAGTTATAAAATCAGTAGATCGTTTAATTGAAATACCAATTTGCGAAGCATTTATTTTATGTTCGTTCAGTATTTTTTGGATAAAATTTTTAAAGGTTTTATTCTGCATCTCTATATTCTACTGGGAAAGATTGTAATTCGCCAAAAGTGATTTTTGGTTTTTGATTATTCTTAATTTGTGGCTCTTTAACCATATAATATTTTTGAATACCCTCAACTTTTCTTGGCGCCGCAAAAATGGGCACAAAATGATGATCTTTACAAAATTGAATTAAATGCTTTACATTTTTTTGCCCAATTGCATCTAATTCATCCACATAAATTATGATTTTATTTTCTGGTTGAGAATGAACCAAATCTTTCAGAATATTGAGAAATAAATATAGCTTCAAAACAATATTTGTTCCTCTGGATTGGACCTGTTTTGATAAGTCAATTTCTTCAATTTCCCCTGTTACTTTGGTTATTTCTACCTTTATGGAAAACAAATCATATATCGTAATGGGTTTTCCTTTGCTTTCTGACAGCTGTTTTTCCAAAGCTTTTTTACTGTCGGAATAAGCATTGTCAAAATCTAATCCATTCGAAAATTTTAGTTTAGAAATTCGATTCAAGTCCTCAATTAATTCTTCGGCTTCGTGAATTTTTACTTTCACGTTTTGTATATTAGAAACTGGATACTCTGCCAATTTGGTATTATAGCTTTTATAAATAAATGTTTTGAAATCGTTAAAAGAAGCGAGAAATGAAAAGGTTGGACTGCCAATTTCATAGGAAAGTGTATCTAACAAAGTTGTTATTACTTTGTTCATTTCGGGAATGTTTTTCATTTCCTCGTCAACTTGGCGGATAAATTCTTTAATGTCGAGGATGTCTTTATTCAATCTTTGATTAATGTTATCCTTTAAATCTTTGCGATTTTCTTTTGTTGTTCTGAAGCCTTCATAGATTTTAAAGAATTTATCATGTAATTTTTCAAAATCTTCATCTAGCAATTCTTCAATTTCATAAATATCATGTCGCTCTTGAAAATATTGATATTGATTTTTGTATTTTTTAAGATCGGTTTCGTATTGTTTTTTCTCATTCTTTTTAGCTTCTAAGTCAATTTGATCCTTTTTTATTTCATCATCTTTATGCTCAATTTTCTGTAGAATTGCAAGTACAGCTTTTCTAAGCGTATCATTTATTTGAATTTCGTTTTTCTCTTTAGTTTGTTGTAAATCAGGTTTTTGTGTTATTTTTTCAATTAAAATCTTGGTTTCCGAAATGGATTCTCTGAGATCGCTACTTTCTTTCTGTAAAGAGTTTTGATTTTTTATGGCTTCAAGTTGAAGCTTTTTTTCAGATAATTCTTTCTTCCTGATTTTAATATCTTCTTGTAATTCTTTAATAGTCGGTAAAGATTTTATTTCAATATCACTAACATCAATTTGTCCATCAAAGAAAGTTAAAAGAAAATTATCTTGGCTGACTTCTTTTTTTATTTTCGATTTGTCTAGATTGGCGACATCGCTATTCAGATAAGAAAAAGCTTTGCGAATTATTTCGGGGTCTTCTGAGATATTTTGGTACAGTAAATTGTCAAATTGTTTTATAGAATCTTCTTTTTTACTAATCTCTTTTTCCAAATCGTTTATCGATTTTTGAACCTCCGCTAATGTAAACTGACTTCTTTCTAATTGTGTAAGTTGTGCGTCAAGTTCTTTACGTTTTCTATCTTCAGTTTCTACTTTTGTAATTAAACCTTGGTACAGCATATTACTTTCTGTAGGCTCATAAGCTGCAAGTTCTTTTAAGTCAATATCTATCTTGATATTTGTATTCTTTAAAGATTCAATCTTGTTTTCTAATGTTGTTTTTTCCGAAATTAAACCATCCCGCTCTTGTTTATGAACAAGATTAATTTTTATTTCGAGGTCTCGCAAAGCAATAGAAATGGGGCTATTGTCCTTAATTTTTTCAGTTAAATCATTTTCAGCTGCATCAAACTTTCTGAAAAAAGTATTTTTAAGTTTGCCTAAAATTTTTTCTTCATCAACAAACGTATCATTTAGCAACTTTAGTCTTTCAAAATCAGATTTTACAGCGGTAAGGTTGCTTATATGTGCTTTCTTTTTTTCAAAATCATTTATTTTTTCAAAACTTGAAGTCGTAAAGACGTTCAAAAAAACATCTTGTCTGTTATCAGCAATCAACAACGCATTTTTGAATGATTTCTCGTTAATGTCACTTGTTTTGATGAGATGTTTGTAAATATCAGTAAAACTGTTAGAAAAAGCATTGCCTTTTCTTCTTACCTCTCTTTTGATCAAAACGACTGGATTTTTATTTTTATCCGAATTATAGACAAGATTATAAAGATCCTGAGTTCTTAATAGGGCTGGTGGATCTATAGGATTATCTGATGTAAGTTCTTGTAAAACTTTTTCCCATTTTTTAGCTTTAAAACCAGCATCTGATTTTTGGATAAAGTAAGTTTCTTTGTATTCTCCGTTTATTTTGTAATATTCAATAGAGTTTTCGGGTGTAGCTTTTACCAAAATGCAGTAAAAGCCATTTTTGAAAATCTCAAAAATAATGTAACTGTGTTGACTTGTTCCGTCAAAATAATGCTTCATCGAATCTGATAATTTTCTATCATCTTCGAATCTCATTTGGTCTTTGTCCGTTATGTAAAGGAAATTAAGCGTATTCAGAAAAGAACTTTTGCCAACATTATTTTCAGCGGTTATTTGGATGCTCGTATTGTCACCAATGTCGATAGAGGCTTTAGCATATAATTCTGAATTTATTATTACAATCTTGTTTAGCATTTTGATAACTTAACATTTGTAAATTTAATAAATTCCTTAATTATTTTCTTAAAATAATATTCTTTTTATAAATAAAATAAAAATTATCTTGCAATGTCGAAATTCGATGAAATTTGAAAATTAAAAGATTCTATTTCCATTCCTCGCTTAAAATAGCAAAAACCACGTCATCTGCCCAAGTTCCGTTTTGGTAATAACTTTTCACGAAATGCGCTTCCTTACGCAATCCAAGACGTTGCATCAATTTTTCAGACGCTGTATTTCTTGGGTCTAAAGAAGCCATAATTCGGTGCTTTTTCAAATCCTTAAAAAGATAATTAATTAACAAATTCAAAGATTCTGAAGCCAAAGCTTTTCCTTGAAAGGCTTTATCCAAGGTGATTCCAAATTCCACTTGCAAATTTTCTTCACCAAAAAAATGTACACCAATATCTCCAACGAGATTTCCTGTTTCTTTTTCCAAAATCACCAGCTGAAACCACGATTCAGGCTGATTAAATTCCGCTGGATTCTTCTCAATAAATGTTTCTACCTCCTCCAAATTTTCAGGAATCCAACCTTGATAAGCGTTGGCGATTTTGTCAGCACGATATTCTAAAACTCGCGCTGCATCTTGTTTTGCAATAGGACGCAAAATAATTCTTTCGTTTTCTAATTTCATTTTCTTAAGCTTTAAGCTATATTCCATCGAGAGAGCGCTTCATCTTTTGTGGCTACAAAAATAAACTTTCCTGCTTTATTACTTTCAAAAATAAAATCGTTGAGGCTTTTACTTTCATAAACTCTAAAATCACCAACAATCGCGATTTCAAAGCCATATTGCGTGAATTTTTGCAACATTTCGTCCGCCAATTTTGTTTTCAACTCAAAAAAATCGGGTGTAATATTTTCTTGATAAAAAATGGCTTTGTACGCCTGATGTTCATACTTGCAATCCATCATCAACTGCATTGCATCTTCGGTATTTGTCAAAAAAATTCCGTTGCGTGTTATTTCGACGATGTTTTCATCGTTTAATTTTATGATGTTGATGGTCATGTTCTTTTAATTTAAAATTTAACTTAACAACTTCGCAGCCATCGCTTTTGCTGATTCCAACGCAGATTTATTTTTCTGATAATTCGCCGTCATCGTTGCGCCTTCGATAAGAAGAAAAAGAGTTTCTGCCAATTCGGTTTTGGAAAATGAATCATTTTTTGATTCTTCATCCTCAAGAATCTCAAGTATTAAAGATTTGAATTTCATTTTATGTGTGTTGATAATTTCAAAAGCTTTGGTATCATCAAAAGGAATTTCGGAACTTGCTTTTAAAAAGGGACAACCGCCAAATTTGTTAGTCGTTTGGCGTTTAATTCGAAAATCAAACATCGCTAATATCTTAACTTCAGGCGTCTTTTGCTTCTTGATAAATTGATGCAATTGAGCAAACCAAGCATCGTTCGTTTTTTCCAGATATGCGTATAACAAATCGTTTTTTGACTTGAAATGATGGTACAAAGACGCCCTTGCAATCTCGGCTTCATCAATAATCTGGTTGATTCCTGTAGAATTGTAGCCTTGTCGATAAAACAATTCAGACGCGGTGTCCAAAATACGGTCTCTAACGGCAACAGATGATTTCATTTTACTTTTTCTTTAAAATATATACGCCAAACAAAATTAATAAAACCCCAGCAATGTCGACCCATCCGATAGGTTCTTTGCCCAAAGTTGCGCCAACAACTAATGCAACAATGGGTGCGATGTAAGCCACCGAAGCAGCCTTCACAGCGCCCATTTTGTCGATGATAAAATAATACATCAAGAACGCCAAACCTGTTCCCAGTACCGAAAGTCCCAGTATTAAGCCGATAGTTGCAGTCTTGTCTTGTAGAATATTCAGAATTCCATGAAACGGTGTTAAAATCAATAAAATAATCGATGCACCAACTAATTGATAAGATGCTAATGCCAAGCCCGAAATCTGCAAAGGACTGACATATTTTTTAGCATAAATAAAGGAAGCACCAAAACTGATGGAACCAATTATCATGTACAAAACGCCTTCCCAAGTGGTCGCGGTAATGGCTGCATTAAAAGGCTTTGCCAAAAGAATTATCCCCAACATTCCGATGATTAAACCAAGAATTTTTAATGCTGAACTTTTCTCTTCTTTTAAGAATATCAAACCTAAAATAAACGAAAATAAAGGCGTGGAACCGCTGATGGAACCCGCAATTCCCGAATACAAAAGATGCGAACCCATCACAAAACAATAATAGTAAATGACCGCTGCCAACAACGACATCACCAAAAAATGATACCAATATTTGAAGTGCCATTTTTTAAAAGCTTTTCTTGCAAACCCGAATGCCACGATTGGAATTGTTGCCAAAACAACGCGTAAAAATACGACTTGTATGGGCGAAATGTAATGCGCAGCCAAACGCATATACAAGAAATTACTGCCCCAAATGCATCCTAAAGCTATAAAAGCAGCTAAAGCTAAATATTTGTCATTCTTTATTTTATCCATTTTTGTACTCTTGATTTGGCAAAACTAAATATTATAAAACATATAGACAAGTCTGTCTATTAAATTTGTTTTTATATCTTTGAGAAATTATTGCAAAAGGCTGTTGAAATTCAGTAATAAACAGTAAATTTCAAAAAAAGTAGATATGAAGAAAATACTATTGGGTACGTTATTAATTGCGGGAATTGGTTTTGCACAAGCACAAAAAACAAAACCTACTGGTTTTCCGCTAAGTTCTTCCTTAGCTTCTGGTCAACATGTTTTTGTCTCGGGACAAATCGGAATGAATCCGCAAACTTCAAAATTAGCCAATGAAAGTTTTGAGGCGGAAGTTCGTCATACTAATTATTCTAATAACATTTTAAGTCTTACAAAGTAAAATTTTATTGAGATGTTTTTTGATAAGAAAATATTAGGCCGAACTTTTCCATAGTTTGCCAAATAATACCTTTTTGATGATTTTAGTTTCTTAATTATAATATCTTTACTTTATACGATAAGATACCATTACTTCGAAAATTATAGACCAAAAAGATGAAGAAAATATTCTTAATTTCCCTTAAATGGAAAAATAGAAGACTACTAGAAAACTTTCTGTTCCAAATTTAATCAAATTGGAAATTTTTTAGAAAATGAACAAGGATTTTTAGACAGTGAAACCACTCTAGCTATTGTTCACAAACTACAAGGAACCGAATTAATCAGTCTGCTTGAAAATTCTATAGAAAATGAAACTATCAAAATTGCAAAATTATTGGATAATAGTATTTCATCTGAAATGGATTCTAATTTTTCTGTTTTAAAGAAAAGTCTTGATGATTTTGATATTGGAGAGTTTGTGTAAGCAAATTCTTTAATGATTTCAAATTTTCTCTTTTAACAAATTTAAAAAAAGCTCCATTGCTGGGCTTATCCATTTATTGGAATGATGAGCTGCAATTAAAGTAATATTCTGTTTAAAATCTTTAACAACAATTTCCTCAATTTTTCCATTTTTCAATTCATTAGTAACGACAAATCGCGGTAAACATGCGATTCCAAGATTATTCATGACACTCTGTTTGGTTGCTTCAATGCTCCATACTTCTAGTGTTTGACCTGTCATTTGCAGATTCTTTTCTTTTAAATAATCTCTCAAATAAATCTGATAAACTGCGTTGGGATCATTGTTGATGATGGTTGTTTTTTTTATTTGATTTTTAGTATTAAAATCACGTTCTGATTTGGAAAAATTAGGTGAAACCATCAAACCAATACTAAAATCTTTTATTTCAACAACATTAATCTGATTATCATAGCCAAACACTTGATAATGAATGCCTAAGTCTATTTCGTTGTGAACGACATCTTTTTGAATATCATAGGAATTTTTGACTTTAAGTTTCAGTTGTACATTAGGGGCTTTTTTCATAAATTCTATTAAAATAGGTTGAATGATATAAGTCAAAATACTGTCCGAAACCGAAATAGTTAAACTGCCTTCAATAATTCTATTTTTGGCGTTCAACAAACGAATTTGCTCTATTTCATCAAGAATATTTTTAATATGTGGAATAAGTTTTAGGGATTGTTCGGTGGGTACCATTCTTCTCCCAATCTTTTCAAACAAGGGAAACTTGATTTCATTTTCCAATTGCTGCATTTGATAACTAATAGCAGATAACGAGTAATTAAGTTCGTTCGCAGCATCTAGAAAATTACCTTTTTCTACAATGGTTTTAAAGCTTTTAAGTTGATGAATATCCATAGTTCAAAATTATTGAAGTAAAACTACAAATAATTCCGATTGTTTTAAGTGTTTGTGCGTTTTACCTTTGTCAAAAATAAAATGATGTGTCTAGACATCGTAACTAAATACTTCAAAATGATCGAATTTCTTACTTTAAATTTTTTATTGATATTAATTACATTTTTCGTTGCTGGATTTGTTAAAGGCGTTGCAGGAATGGGATTGCCTACCATAGCAATGGGAATATTAAGTATCATCATGTCACCACTAAGTGCAGCGTCATTGCTAATCATTCCTTCCTTTGTAACCAACGTTTGGCAATTATTTACTGGACCAAAATTTCTTGATTTAATCAAAAGATTTTGGGTGATGATGGTCGGAATTATTATTGGAACATTGGCTGGATCTTGGCTCTTAACAAGCATCAATACGCCTTATTCGAGTGTTGGATTAGGTTTAGCCTTGATCATCTATTCGGTACATGGACTTTTTGGTAAAGCATTTTCAATCCCTACCAGACTAGAGTCAAAATTATCACCAATAATTGGTATCACAACCGGACTTCTCAATGGCGCAACGGGAATTTTTACGCTTCCTGCAGTTCCATACATACAAGCGCTGAATCTTTCAAAAGACGACCTTATACAGGCACTTGGATTGTCATTTACAGTTTCAACAATCGCACTCGCAACAGGATTAGCGAATGGTGGTGTTTTTCAGATGGATAATCTTCTATACTCAGCTATTGCGATTATTCCTGCTTTAATGGGTATGTGGGTTGGAGGTATCGTTCGCAAGAGAATCAGTATTAAAACCTTTCGTATCTGCTTTTTCATCTTTATTGCGATGATTGGCATAGAAATTACGCTTCATCCATTTATATAGAGCTATGATGTTGAATAAGCTTTTAAGGGAAGTGTTAGGTTGTTTAATTTTTACTAAGGTTAAATTACTCATATTTATAGCATATATCTATTAGTGCTTAAACTTCTCAGCAAATGAACTTGAATTTTAGAGCAAAACGAAAAGCGTGAAAATTGTTTAATTTTGTTATTCGTAATCATATCGAGTCAAGAATGGAAACAGCAGAAGAATCAAAATTAAAAACAATCAGCTTTTCAGGAATTTTCCTGTTTTGTTTTTACAGATTATAGCGAAAAGTGCGTTCACGCCACACCCGAGCATACCTTGGTTTATTTGTATTCTGGAGAACAAGTGATTGAGGATAGAGATCGAAGGATTGTTTTAAAAGCTGAAAGTTGTGCATTTATCAAAAGAGATCATCGCTTGAAAATGTATAAAAAAATATAGGTGAAGAATTATACAAAGAAATTTCCCTTACTTTCAAACGAATTGAGGTTTTATCGTAGGTAACTTTCATTAAATAAGGTTCTACTTTACATAATGATAATGGAGATTGAATTTTTTCTTGCGCAAAAGAAGTTGATTGACTCCAAGAGTTAAAATCAGAAATAAGTTATTTTTGATAATATTGCAAATCATTTTTCTATTCATCAAACTATTTTCACTTTACTTATTCAAATAATCTGAAAGTGTTTTTTACCTAAAGGCATTCCAGGATCTATTCCTTGCGTGACTATACCATTTAATCCATTTTTATCTATTTTTTTGATGGACGAAAAAAGAAACCTATACAAGCAATAATCATTAAATTAAAATCAACTTAAAGATAACTGATTTACTGCGAAAAAGACTCGATAATTTCAAAAGTTAATCGTCAATTCTAATGAGAATTTAATGAATAGTTTTTTTGAGAAAGTAGAATTTTAGTTATCTTGTGGTAGTTTTTATTTATTAGTTTGTTTAAAATAAACGTTTTATGTTACGAATCTATTCGATATTAATAATTATATGTGGTTTTTGTTTTACAAAAGCTCAAAATTTGAATGTTGGTGCTCAATTCCCGATTAATAAAATTGAAAATGTCAATCAATCTTCAAACTTGAAAATTATTGTATTTACGCCAAGTTTATACAAAACGAATCCGTATGCGAGCATGATGACAACATCGCTGAATTATTATTTTGTGAAGAATTTGGCATTTTCGTCTCAAAATTCTCCAAAAATTGATGTGATTTATATCGTAAATGAAGATGATAAATGGAGTAAAGAACCGCAACAAGCGTTTGCTTTTAGCGAAACTTCGAATCAAAATAAGTTAGATGGAACAAAAGTATTTTATGATGAATCTGGAAAAATCTATAATGCAATTGGTTTGAAACCTTTTAAGCAAAATTCAATTTCGAATATAATTCCAACTTCTAATTCTAACAATGTTTTAGTAGAGAGTTCGATTCTTTTTTTAGTGGATAAAAACAATAAAATTTTGATGCGAGACAATGATTATCGTGCGCAAGGCGAACATCTGAAACCTTTGGAAAGATTGATAAAAAGAACGTCTAAAACTGATAATATAGAAGTAAATGTTACTCAAAATAAAACCTTGAAAGTTGGTGATAAAGCACCAGATTTTATCTTGAATGGACCAAATTATGATAGTAATTCAACGGAAAAATTATTAGATGATAAATCAACTTTTAAAGTTTTAACGTTTTATCCAGCGGCGTTTAGTGGACAAATTTTACCAGATTTTACTTCGATTGATACCAAAGCTGCAATGACTTGTGCTGCTCAAATTCAGTTGATTGATCATAATCCTTTGTTACAAAATGTGAAAAATTATGCGATTTCTAGTTCTACAAATCCGTTGTTAGAATTATGGAAATCAGCTTTGCGAACAAATAATATGACATATTTGAATGATGAGAATTATACAATTTCGTTGATGTATAATTCGTATAATCGTTTAGGTTACAACAATAGAGCGACTTATGTGATTGATAAAAATGGAATTATAGTGTATGCAAATCCAGATTTGACGTTTGAAGATGAAGCAAAATTTCCAACTATTTTAGAAAAAATCATTCTGAATAGTAAGTAAATTATGAATCAAATTGTGTAATATCTTCAAATTTAGCTTCAATCAAGTTTCCTAAATCTTCGGCATTTAGAATAATTTGCAAACCTCTTTTTCCTGCACTGATACAAATCTGATCTTGCAAAATTGCCAGTTCTTCTATGTAAGTAGGAAATTGCTTTTTCATTCCGATAGGTGAGCAACCACCACGAATATAACCTGTAACATTGAGCAAATCTTTCAACGGAAGCATTTCGCAGTTTTTATTTCCAGAAACTTTCGCAAACTTTTTCATATCAAGATGTGTGTTCGCAGGAATTACGGCAACTAAAAATGGTTCTATATTTCCTTTTAAAACCAAAGTTTTATAAATTCCTTCTGGATTTACACCCAATGATTTTGCAACATGCAAAGCATCAATATGTTCTTCATCAACTTCATATTCACGCAATTCGTATGAAATATTGTGCGTGTCTAAAATTCGGACTGCATTTGTTTTAGCAGTTTTATTACTCATTCTATAATAATTTACACAAAGTTAAAACGAAAAACTTTTTTAGACTATTTTTATAGAAAAATACCAATGACTTTAGATGAAATTATACGTATTAATAAATGGATTAATTTTTTAATTGCAGGGTTCGTATTTGTATTAGTACAATTCTATTTTAACTCTGATAATTATAAAGATGATTTGTTAATGAAGTATAGTTTTCAAGTTAGTCGTTATGAATTGTTACAAAAAACTAATGAGTCAGAAAATTTAGATCATTTAAAAAATGTTATTAAACAAACTAATATTGAAATAGGAAAAATAAAAACAGAGAATGAAAAAAGATTTTTTGATAAAAAGTTTATGATATCAATGATGCTTTTTTGTTTAGGGATTGTTTACTATTCTAAAAATAAATATTTTAAGAATAAAATTTTAAAATTAAATGAAAATATCTAAAATGAAATTTTTATACGTATTAACTTTTATGACAATATCTTTTTCTTCATTTGCTCAAAAATCAAATCCAAATTATGATGAAGCATTAGCAAAAGAGTTGAAAGGTGATGATTATGGAATGAAATCCTTTTTTTTTGTTATTCTAAAAACTGGTTCTAATACATCAACTGATATAAAAATGATTAATGAAAAATTTAGAGGACATTTAGATAATATTAATCGTTTGGTAAAAGAGGAAAAATTAGTGGTTGCTGGTCCGATGGGCAAAAATGAGAAGAATTATTGCGGGATTTTTATTTTTTAGAATATTGAATCGAAAGAAGAATTGGAAAAAATTCTACAAACTGATCTTGCTATAGAAGTCAAATTGTTGGATATCGAGATTTATAATTGGTATGGATCGGTTGCACTTCCTATTTATTTAGAGGCTTCGGATAAAATTTGGAAAGAAAATCCTTAAACTAAAAAATAATACTAACTTTGCACAACAAATGAAGTTTTTACAACACATATTACGTTTACCATTTTTTAGCACTTATTATAGTACAATATTTGCTCGGGTAGGCTATGTGTATACTTCGTATTAATTTTGTACGTAAAAATTTAATCATAAATCTACAAGCCCGAGCAGTTTTGCTCGGGCTTTTTTTATTAAAAAAATCATGGAAAATCTAAAAAAATTAAAAGAAAACGTTGCTATTTTTTTACCAGAAAATGGATTGGAAGAAAAATTAATATTAGCTGAAAAAGAAAATCGATCATTACGAATCAAGTTAGGTTTTGATCCTACAGCGCCCGATTTGCATCTTGGTCATGCTGTTGTGTTGAAGAAATTGAAAGAATTTCAAGATTTAGGACATCAAATTGTTATTTTGGTTGGAAGTTTTACAGCTCAAATTGGTGATCCGACAGGGAAAAATAAAAGTCGTCAACCGCTGAATGCAGAACAAGTTCAGAACAATGCAGAAACATACATCAACCAATTGTCAAAGATTATTGATGTAGAAAAGGCTGAAATTGTATTTAATTCGGATTGGTTAGATCAATTACCTTTTTCGGATGTTATTCAGTTGTTATCAAAAGTTACTGTTGCGCAATTGATGCATCGCAATGATTTTAATAAACGTTTCACAGAAAATACGCCAATTGCAATGCACGAATTAGTTTACCCGATTTTGCAAGCGTTTGATTCTGTTCAGATAAATGCTGACATCGAAATGGGAGGAACCGATCAATTATTTAATTGTACAATGGGACGACAATTGCAAGAAACCAATGGAGAAGCTGCTCAGATTGTGATGTGTATGCCACTTTTGAGAGGAACAGATGGAAAAGAAAAGATGAGTAAATCGCTGAATAATATTATTGGTTTGACGGACGAACCAAATGAAATGTTTGGGAAAACGATGTCTATTCCAGATGATTTATTAGAAGAATACATTGCTTTAGCAACTGATTTTTCTATTGGGGAAAAATTAAACTTAAATCAACGATTAAAAACAGATAATCCAATGTTAATTAAGAAATTAGTTGCAAAAAATATTATTACACAATATCATTCTGAAAAAGAAGCTGAGCAAGCAGAAGAATTTTTTAATAATCAATTTCAGAAAAGAAATGATGATAATCGAGTTTTTGAAATAATTGAAATTGATTCATTCAATTTTGAAAATGATAAAATTACATTGTTAGATGTTTGTCATCAATTAAAGAAAGATTTGTCGAGAAATGCGATTAGACGTTTGATAGAAAGCGGCGCTGTACAAATTAATGGAGAAAAAAAAATGGATGCTTTTGATGATTTTGAATTAAAAACCGAAACTAAAATTAAAATAGGAAAACGAGATTTCTTCGAGTTGAAGTAAATAATAAAATGAAAAAAAGCCTCTAAAACAGAGGCTTTTGATTTATAATTCTTTTTTCATTTCGTATTGTTTGTCGTACAATTCTAATCCCATTGATTGAATAAAATCATTTGTAGAGATTTCTCTTTCGTCAACATTAATCATCTTAATTTCTTTGTTCTTCAAATCGCTAAAAAGAATTGAAGCTAAATAACGATTTCGATAATCGTGATGAACACCAAATTGATAAATACGTGTATTATTTTTGTTGATAATTTTATAAGCAACTAAAATTCCATCTTCATAAATTCCATTTATTTGACAATCTTCGATGATATTTTTTACACTTTGAATATCATTTTTCCAAGTAGGTTTTATGTCCCAAAAATTTTCACTTGTAATCAAATCCAAATCACTAAATTCTACAATTTCATGTAATGGATTTACGACCAAAATAGGAATTCCTTTATAACTATTTAAAGTTCTTGTTTTTTCAAAACCACAAGCTTCATAAGCGTTAATTGCAAAATCATTTTTAGTATTTACCTCTAAAAATATATTTTTCACTTGTTGTTCTTTCAATTTTGGAAAACTAAAATCTAACATTTGTTGCGTGATTTTTTTTCCACGATGTTCAGGACAAACGCCTGTTCCACCAATATAAGCTGTTTTTACATCGTTATAATTTCTAATTCCATAAAGTAAAAAACCAACTAATTTTCCATCAATACTAGCACCTACAGAATAATCAAGATTGATATCTTCCATTTTTAATTTTCCCTGAAATTGTTCAGTCGAAAGGTTGATAGAAACGTAATAATTTTGATAAGAAAGATTATATAAGGCTGATAATTCTTCCAAATCAACATGAGTTAATGAGTGTATTTCAATGTTTGTTTGCATAGCTGTAATTTGCAAAGCAAAAATAGCCCCAACATTTAAGTTTTTTCTAAAAAAAATCTTAAAAAATTAGTAAAGATTGAATTTTATTTGAACTATGTAATCCGAATTTGATAAAAATATAATTTATTTAATAATATTGACTGAATAATTATACATAAATTTTAAAAATAGTGTAGAGGATAATAAATAGAATTAAGAAAACTTCTTTTTTTTATGATTTAACATAAGCTTATTATTGATTATGCTGAAGAAAATTCTGTAATCGATAAATTTGCATACATTTTTAAAACTAAAACTACGAGAGAAGTCTAACTTTCTCCTCATTTGTTGAAACAATTATTCTTCTCTCGATTTTTTTTGAAAAATAAGCCTCGAAGAATTCTAGTAAAGTGTATTTCGTACACTAATTAAAATGTCAAATTCTCAAAATTTCTTTCCAAAACTTATTTCAAAATATCTATTTCTCAAAAATTATTTAAAATTTTGATGAATTTAATAAAGCTTTAAAAATTTATCAAAAAATGATTAACGAACATTTGTTAGTTTTTTTCTTTTGATTATTTTAGTCGTTCAAATTATCACAAAAAAATGAGTAAAAATTTAACAAAATTGGCTTGTCTAGCTATATTTTGCAGCTATAGCTATGTCTCTGCTCAACAGAAAACGACAGATAGTGTGGTTGTAGAAAAATTAGAATTAATACAACCAAAAGAAAACAAGGACAAAGTTGATGTGCAGTTTTATGGATTTATCAGGAATGATATTTTTATGGATACGCGTCAAATGATTGGAGCAGGAGAGGCTTTAGTGCCGCTTTATCCAAAAGATCGTTTATCGGATGTAAACGGTGCTGATATCAATGCAGCTTCTAAATTTCACATGTTGTCGATTGTTTCGAGAGCTGGCGTTAATTTGAAAGGTCCAGAATTACTTGGGGCTAAAACTTCTGGTATTTTAGAAGGAGAATTTTTTGGAGCAACAGAAGGAGGAATCAACGAGTTTCGTTTGCGTCACGCATATGTGATGTTGGATTGGGAGAAAACGCAATTAGGGATTGGACAATATTGGCATCCTTTCGTTGTGTTAGAAGCTTTACCAAACGTTGCAAATTATGGAACTGGTGCGCCTGTTTATGCTTTGAATCGTAATCCTCAAGTTCGTTTAACGCATAAATTCACGGACAAATTTAAAGTTATTGCTGCTTTACATTCTCAACGAGATTTTACTCCAAATACAGAGCCTTTCCGAAATAGTGGAATGCCAGCGGCTCATCTTCAATTTCAATATAAATCACAAGTTTTTACTGCGGGAATTGGTGCTCAATATGAGAATCTTAAACCAAAATTATCTTCAGGAAATCCTCCCGTTAAGTCTAGTGAACGAGTTGAAAATGTTTCGTTTATGGCTTATTCAAAGTTAAATACAAAACCTTTACAAGTAACTGTTGCTGGATATTTGATGCAAGATGCGTCGTCTTTTGTACAACTAGGTGGAATTGTAGGTTATCAAACAAGTCCGACAGCTGTTGAAACATACAAACCGATGAATACACATAGTATGTGGATTGATTTGCAACAAAACTCAACAGGTAAATTTTCGTTCGGATTATTTGCAGGTTATGTTAGAAATAACGGTGTCAAAGATCCAGTAGAAGGAGCAATTGCATCAACATCTTATGGTGTAACGACAAATTGGGGCGCAATTTCTGCAACTCCAGGTACACGTACTGTAAATTATTTGTACAAAGTAGTTCCTCGTTTAGATCTTACCTTAAGCAAAGCCTTAAAATTTAGATTCGAATATGATCGTAGTACAGCGCAATGGGCAGATGCGACGATAAAAGGTACGGGAACCGAAAACAAATATTTAGCAAATAACAATAGATTTCAACTTACAACATTATTTAACTTCTAATATCACAAAAAAAACATGAGTACAAATACTTTAGATACTTCGCAAACAGTAGCGAAGAAGGATAATATTTTCCAAATTATTTTAGCATCATCTGTCGGAACCTTAATCGAATGGTACGATATGTTCTTGGCAATCATCTTGGCTAGTGTATTATCGACACAATTATTTCCTAACGATGGTTCGTCACATTTCTTAGAAACACTTGCCGTAGTGGTTTCATCATTTATGTTCCGTCCGATTGGATCATTAATTTTTGGAAGTATTGGGGATCGTATTGGTAGAAAATATTCATTCTTAGTTTCTTTAATTATGATGGGAGCAGCAACATTCTTGATTGGTTGTATTCCAACTTTTGATAGTGTAGGTTGGTTTGCTCCTGTTTTATTATTGTTTTGCCGCATTATGCAAGGACTTGCAATTAGTGGAGAATATGCAGGTGCGGTAATTTATGTCGCAGAACATGCGCCAGCAGAGAAGCGAGGATTTTATACAGGATTTATTCAAGCAACTGTTCCAATTGGATTATTATTATGTTTATCAGTTGTTTTCTTAACACAATCATTTTTATCAGAAGAGGCTTTTGCAAGTTTCGGATGGAGAATTCCATTTTTATTTAGTGGAATATTAGTGATTTTGAGTTACTTTATTCGTCAACGTTTACATGAAAGTCCAATTTTCGAACAATTAAAAAAAGAAGGAAAAACGTCTAAAACACCAATTAAAGATGCTTTTACAACGCCAGGAAATGTAAAATTGATGTTGAAAGCAATTTTTGGAGGAAATGCTGCTCAAAGTACAATTATGCAAACAACATTATTCGTAACTCTTTTCTTTTTACAAAGAGCGGTTAATTTACCTTACGAAACAGTTTTAATTGTTGTTTTATGTTCTACATTATTTAGTTCATTTTTCTATCAATGGTTTGGAGCATTAAGTGATAAAATCGGGCGTAAACCTGTTATGTTAGGAGGAATGATTTGTAGTTTTATCTTAATTCCATTATCATTTTTCTTGTACATGAAATTAGGAAATCCAGAAGGATTGAAAGAAGTTCATGATATTTCGAATTTAACGCTTGTCGGAATTGTTATTGTAAGTTTAATTACTTCAATTGCTGGTGCAGCAACTTACGGACCGCTTGGTGCATTTATGTTAGAAATTTTCCCAACTAAAATTCGTTACACAAGTATGGGATTTGCTCAAAATATGGGGAATGGATTTATTGGTGGAGCAACGACTTTTGTAACGGAATTAATCAAAAGTACGATTATCGTTTCGGCTGCTATGTCACCATATATAGGATTAGCTTATCCATTGATATTAATCTTTATTGCGATTTTAGTGAATTACTTTACAATTCCAGAAACGTACAAAACAGATTTAACAGAAGATAATTAAATCAATATTAGATAAAATGTAAAAATCCTTCAAGTATTCTTGAAGGATTTTTTTTGAAGAATTAATTAAATTTCAAGGCGTAAAAAAAATCCACTCAAACGAGTGGATTTTTTATTGTATCAGAAATATTATTTTTTCTTTTTTGTATCAACTGCTCCTGATAATTCAGATCCAGCTTTAAATTTAGCTACTGTTTTAGCAGCAATTTTAATTTCTTTTTTAGTTTGTGGGTTGATACCTGTTCTTGCAGCTCTCTCAGATGTTGAGAAAGTACCGAATCCTACTAAAGCAACTTTGTCTCCTTTTGCTAAAGCTTTAGTTACATTTTCTGTAAATGAGTTTAAGGCTTTTTTAGCAGCTTCTTTAGAAATTCCAGCGTCAGCTGCAATTGCATCGATAAGTTCTGATTTGTTCATAGTTGTAACTTTTTAAATTAATTTATACACAAATATACTCTTTCCCTTTATTTGTGCAAGTTTCAACGCAATAAATTTCAATAAAAATGCAAAATTTTATGAAATCGGTGTCAAAAATCAGTAAATAAGTACTTATTTTACGAATAAGGTATCCTCGTTTTGATGTCCATTGATAAAATCTTTGGCTGTCATACGGCGCTTTCCTTCGGGTTGAAGTTCTAAAATTTCGTAAACTCCTTGAGGTAGATTGATATAAAGGTTATTTTTTTGTAAAATTAATTGATAATCTTCTCCATCTACAACAATATCCGTTTTTAGACCAGCATATATTTTTAACGATTTGTAATTTTCGCCATTTCCAAAAGTTGTCCACGCACATGGATAAGGAGAAAGTCCTCTAATTTTGTTGTGAATAGCAGTAATTGAATCGTTCCAATCTATTTTACAATCTTCTTTAAAGATTTTTGGAGCATGTTTCAATTCTGTTGTTTCGTCTTGAGGACGCGGTTTTAATGAATCATTTTCTAAACCATCCAACGTTTTCACAACTAATTTAGCACCGATATGCATCAATTCATCATGAATTTTTCCTACATTATCATTTTCTCCAATTTCTACTTTATCAGAAATTAAGATATTTCCAGTATCAATTTTTTCATCAATTAAAAAAGTCGTTACTCCAGTTTCCTGATCACCATTCATTACAGCCCAATTAATAGGCGCTGCACCACGATATTGCGGAAGAAGTGATCCATGAAGATTAAAAGTTCCTTTGGACGGAATTGACCAAACAACTTGCGGCAACATACGAAAAGCTACAACAACAAAAACATCAGCATTCCAGCTTTTTAATGTTTCGATAAAAGCTTCGTCGCGTAATTTTTCTGGTTGAGCCAAAGGCAAATTATGTTCAACTGCATATTTTTTGACATCAGAAATATTCATTTTTTGTCCTCTACCAGACGGTTTATCTGGAACAGTAACAACTCCAACTATTTCGTGATGACTATTTGTATTGATTTCATTCAAAGATGTCGCCGCAAATTCGGGCGTACCCATAAAGACTACTCGCATTTTTATTCTATTAGTTTATAAGAATCGAATCCAATTGGTTGAACTCGCATTTCGTCTATCAAATATTGCAATTCTTCGACGATTTTATCTTTTGGCGAATTTATGAATTTTGAAAGGATTTCGGCTTGCGTTTTTGTACCTTCTTTCAAATATTCAATTAAATCAGATGAATTAAAGCTTTCATTTTGTTTTTTGGATTGACAAACATCACATTTACCACAATTTTGATCAGATTTTTGATTAAAATAGCCAAATAACAAACGTTCTCTACAAATAGTATTTTGTTCGGCATAATAAGCCATTGCTTGCAAACGTTTCCAATTATTCACTTGAATTGATTCGAAATCTTTCCACAATTTATTTTTAAACGCATTCGAATCACGCGGAACAAGAAATCTAAATCGCGCTAAAAATCGATCCGAATAATCAATAGAACCATTTTTTGCATATTCGTGCAAACTATTTCTAATGTCGCCAATACTCATGTGCAATTCAAACGCCATTTTACTCTCCGAAATCTCTCTATTATAAGTATAAATTCCGGGATAATGTCGTTGTAAATAATCAAAAATTCGGTTTTCATTCAAGTTAATCGAATGTGGTGAAGCCAAAATTTGAATGCTACTATTTTGTGAATAATTTTTTTGCTGAATGATTTCTTTCGTATTGAGAAATTCTAAAAATTGAAGAACCATTTTAAGATTTAAACCAAATTTTTCTGCAAATTTTGGAAGATCCAACTGATAATTCATTTCCGTTAATTCGCCTTCCGCCAATTGCAATTGACTAAATAAACAATTACCAATTTTGATAAAATCTTGTTGCGAAGGTAAATTCGCTTTGAAAATATTTTCTGCCTGAATTCGATCATCAGGATTGTATAAATAAATTCCATGCGATTCCTGTTCATCACGTCCAGCGCGTCCAACTTCTTGATAATACGCTTCTATTCCTTGCGGTAAATCGATATGAAAAACGGTGCGAACATTTGGCTTGTCGATTCCCATTCCAAACGCATTTGTAGAAACCATAATTCTAGAATTACTCAACATCCAATCTTGTTGCTTTTGTTCTTTTTCGTCTTTCGTTAATTTGGCGTGAAAAAAATCGGCATCAAAACCATTTTGACTCAAAAAACTAGCAATTTCATAGGTTAATTTTCGATTTCGAACAAAAATAATACTCGAACCAGGATGTTTTTTTAAATAATAAATCAAATCATTTTTCTTATCATTAGAAAGAAAAACATTGTATGAAAGATTCTCCCTTTTTAAAGAAGATTTAAATATTTCTGGTTGATTTAACTCTAATTTTTCTACAATTTCTTGCTGAATTTTTTCTGTTGCCGTTGCCGTCAAAGCTAAAATCGGAACTTTAGGAAGAATAGTTTTTAATCTTGAAATTCGATGATATGCAGGGCGAAAATCATGTCCCCATTCAGAAACACAATGCGCTTCGTCAACTGCAAGCAAACTAATATTGATTTGTTTCAATCGCTCGACAAAAATTCTACTTTGCAAACGCTCTGGCGAAACATACAATAATTTGATTTTGTTGTTTTGACAATCGTCTAAAATTTTTCCAATGGTATTTTGATCAATTTCATTGGTGATATATGCCGTAGAAATTCCTTTGGATTGTAAATTCTGAACTTGATCTTTCATTAACGCAATAAGCGGTGAAATGACCAATGTTAATCCTTCAAAAATAATTGCTGGAACTTGATAACAGATAGATTTTCCGCCACCAGTCGGCAAAATAGCCAACGTATCTTTACCTTCCAAAACACTTGAGATGATTTCCTCTTGCGGCGTTTTGAAAGAAGGATAATTCCAATACTTAAAAAGAATTTCTTTTGGTGTCAAATTACAAAGCTTTGTTGTAAATTTAAGTAAAATATGTGATTTTATGTTTAAACTTAAAACTTCATAAGTTAATTATTTTTTAATTGTAAATAATTTTATGCTTTTATAGCAAAGAAATTGAGTGATTTTTGGTTTTAATATTTAATGAGTTTATATCTTTTTTATATTATCCAATAGATATCCCATTATAATAAACATAAATAATTGAAATCAATAGGACTATAGATTCAATGATCCAAATAAATTTTATCGGAATTTTTATACTTATTATAATAAGTTGTTCAATTAATAAAATAAAAAAGAAAATAATTAATCCAAAAAAAGCGATTGTTCCACCCAAGGCATTTCCTCCATTATTATCAATAAAAAGATAGTTTATAGACATAAATAAAAGGAAGAGTTCTAAAATACTCAACACAATTAATATTGGTGTAAGTTTAAATTTCATTTTAAAATAGTTTCCAGAAATTACAAAGCTTTGTTGTAAATTTAGGTAAAATCTAATGATTTATGAAGACGATTTTTAGTTTAGTTATTTATATACTTCCAATTCTTCTTTTTTCTCAAAAAAAGGATTCAATTTATGCTTTTATAGGAAAAGTAATAGAATCAAATAAAGTAGATTACAAAGAACATTATGGTTTGAAAGATAAAATAACCAATTATTCTTTACAAATAGGAGATACTAAAAATGATTATCAATTAATTGATAAAGCTCCAATTTTAATGGATGAAATGTATGTAACGAAAGTAAAAGTGATAAAATGGTTGAATAATGATATTAAAAAAGATACAATAGAATTTGTTTCATTTGATCATTATGGTAAACCAGATTTTTTATCTGTAGAATATCCAATTTTATATTTAGGATTCAATAAGAAAAAGAAAGAATTCTATCAATACAAATATCAATTTGATATTGCTTATAAAATAAAAGAAAAATGGTTAGGAATTTATCAATTTAGAGATCTTTATATCACTAAATATCTAGCAAATGTAAAAACAGTTTCAGTTAATATTCCTTATAATTTACCTGAAAAATTCAATATTGATAATGAAGAGCAACGTGAAAAATATTTTCCAAGAGATTTTTATGATATTAAATCAAATAGAGAAGCTTTTATTCGAAAACTATATAAAGTTGAAGATTTAGCAAATGTTAGAATGAATAGTTTGACATTGAGATAATATTGAAAATAAAAATCAAAAACCTATGAAGTCAAGAAATCTAATTTTATTAATCTTGTTGATGGTTTCATCATCAATTTTTGCGCAAGAAAAAATCAATAATATTGAACTTTCTATTGGAAATTCAAAAGATTTTTTTGAGAATGTTTATGTAAAAGACCTTGAATCTCAACAAAGAAAAATGCTTAAAGATGGATTTTATATTCTTGAAAATTCTTCTCAGAAAGGAAAATTTGAAATAAAAAATGAATTAATCAATGGAGATATTGTTTTGTATGAAGGAGAAAGTTATAGAAAAGAGTATGCGATTGAGAATTCTAAGATTATAACATTAAAAATATATCATAATGATTTGTTAGAAACTGATGCATTTAGAGCAAATAATAAATTAAATTTCAAGAGCTATAATGATCAAAATAGACTAACCAAAGAAGGTTTTGTGTCTTTGAATCGTCAAGCGCATTATAAAAAAGGAATTACAAAATCGTATTATAAAAGTGGAGGTTTAGCTTCTGTGGAGAATTCAATTTTAGGAATAAATACGAGATACTATGAAAATGGAAATAAAATGGAAGTTCATGGTAAAAGTTATGAAAAATATAATGAAGATGGGACTTTAGGAACAAAACAATATACGAAAGAAGGTGTTTTTTATGTTGAGAATTATTATAAAGGAAAACTAATGTCTAAACAATATGAAACGAAGGATAAGGAAGAGGTAAAGCTTGTTTATGAGCATGATAAATTTATAAGAAAAGAAATTATTAAGAATATTGATGGCGAAAAATATCTTTATAAATATTCGCCGAATGGAGAATTTATTGAAAAAGAGAAATATTATGCACCAGGAAAAGTAACTTCACCTTAATCGATTATACCTTTTTTGTATTTTACAAAAAGTGAAATTTCGTTTACTAATAAAACAATATTAAATCCTAAAAATAAAAGAATCTCCGAACTCATATTGAAGTAAGCTAATTGATCTTCCAAAATCATAAAAGGGACTGCAATTGCGGCTGATAAAAAAATACTGAAAAAAGCAGATTGAATAAGTGTTGCAATGCGAATCATATTTCGTTTTGCAATTTGTGATGGATTAATTATCAGGATAATGGAATTGAAAATGATAAATGCAATTATTCCTGTGTTTATCGATAGAAATGATGATGAATCAAATGATAGAAAGATAGATTTTAAGCTGAAATAAATTCCTTTATCGTAACAAAATTTACAGAAAATAATAAATGAAATTAGCGTAATACTTATCGTAATTGCCTTATTAATTCTGCTTTCTTTAGGTGTTGCAACTAATCTTTTTCCAGTGAAAATGGAAGGGATATAGTTTTTGTTTCCGTCTAAATAATTGTACAACAAAATAATAATGGAAAATCCTGTAAATATGAAAAGTGATAATAATTGTAAAACTAAATCTTGTTCAATCAATTTATAATTTAAATCAGATTCATAAATTTCATTTGGAACAAAAATATAAATTCCAATCATCGCAACGACATAGAGTTGATAAACAATTCCCCAAGCAGGATTTAGGTAAAAAGGCTGATTATAATCTTGGACAATTTCACTATAACTTTTTTTGTGTTTGAAACTATTTGATTCTTCATCAAAATTGGTAGAATTATGAAAAATTATACCAGTAACTGCAATAAAGAATATTGAAGCTATTGCTCCAAAAAATACAAAAGCTGTGATTTGATCGTCAAAAAAGTAATTAGCTCCTACGATTAATGTCGGTGTAATAAGAAATACAATCCATTTTGGACGAATGCTTACTTGCCAAATTTCTTTGAGAATAAGTGTTTGAAATCCAGCAATTGCTAATCCAAAGATTAAGAAAATAAAGGTCATAGAGTAGGTTTGGTTAAAAATACAAAAAGCCAACAAATTTGTTGACTTTTTGATTTGAAATTTATTCTGTAATCCCTTCTAACATAAATAAGAAAGCATCTTCTTTCGCATCTTCTTTCAATGACTCGAATCGACCAGAAGCACCACCGTGTCCTGTATCCATATTTGTATCTAAAAGTAGAATGTTATTATCTGTTTTTAAATCTCTTAATTTCGCCACCCATTTTGCAGGTTCCCAATATTGTACTTGAGAATCGTGTAAACCTGTCGAAACATAAAGGTTTGGATAAGCTTTCGCTTCCACATTATCGTATGGCGAATACGATTTCATGTAATCGTAATATTCTTTTTCGTTTGGATTTCCCCATTCATCATATTCCCCTGTTGTCAATGGAATAGAATCATCTAACATTGTTGTTACAACATCCACAAAAGGAACTTGCGCAATTACTCCATTGAATAATGTAGGCTCATAATTAATCACAGCTCCCATCAGCAATCCACCAGCAGAACCTCCCATCGCATACAAATGTTGTGATGACGTGTAATTTTGTTGAATCAAATATTTTGCTGCATCAATATAATCGAAAAATGTATTTTTCTTTTCTAACATTTTTCCATCTTCGTACCATTCGCGACCAAGATATTGACCACCACGAATATGCGCAATTGCATAAATAAAGCCTCTGTCCAAAAGACTTAATCGAACCGAACTAAAATAAGGCTCGATAGTGTAACCATAAGAACCATAAGCGTAAAGTAGAAGAGGAGTATCGGCAGAAAGAGGCGTATCTTTTCGACGAACTAATGAGATTGGAATCATTTCTCCATCGCGCGCTTTTGCCCAAATACGTTCAGAAATATAATTTTCTTTATCAAAATCACCTATAACAACTTGCTCCTTTTTGATTTCGAATGTTTTATCATTCATGTTAAAATCAATCACAGAAGAAGGAGTTGTCAATGATGTATATCCGTAACGTAAAATGTCAGTATCAAAATCTGGATTTGTGCCAACATTTGCTGTATAAGTTTCTTCGTTAAATGGTAAATAATAATCCGTTGAATTATCCCACGCTTTGATATTCATCTGCAATAAACCATTTGTGCGCTCTTCGATAACCAAATAATTTTTGAAAATTTCGAAACCTTCAATCAATGTTTCTTCACGATGAGGAATCACATCAATCCAATTTTCTTGTTCTGTTTTTTCGACAGAAGTTTTCATTAATTTGAAGTTAAACGCATCATCTTTATTGGTTTGAATATAAAATGAATCACCAAAATGTTCGATTGAATATTCTAAATCACGTTCCCTTTCTTGAAAGATTTTAAACGCTGCATCTGGTTGATTAGAAGGAATATATCTAAACTCATCTGAAACAGTACTTGAAGATCCAATAATAATGTAATCTCTTGATTTTGATTTGTAAACAAACGAATTGAACGTATCATCAGTTTCTTCAAAAACTAAGACATCATCTTCTTGTTTTGTCCCTAATTTGTGTTTCCAAATTTGATAAGCACGCAAGGTTTCATCTTTTCTTGTATAAAATAAGGTCTGATTATCAGCCGCCCAAACAGAACCTCCAGTTGTGTTTTCTATTTTATCAGAAAGAATTTCTCCAGTTGTCAAATCTTTGATTTGAATCGTATAAATTCTTCGCGAAACATTGTCAACCCCAAAGGAAACCAATTGATTATTTGGCGCCATCGAAATTCCGCCCAATTGATAATACGAATGACCTTCTGCCATTGTATTGACATCAAAAAGAATTTCATCTGGATTCTCTAAACTATCTTTACGACGTTTGTGAATCGGATATTCTTTCCCTTTTTGATATTCTGTCAAATACCAATAACCATTCAATTTGTAAGGAACAGACGAATCATCTTCTTTGATTCGTGCTTTCATTTCCTCAAAAAGCTTGGTTTGTAAAGCTTCCGTTGGTTGTAAAATAGCTTTTGTGTATTCGTTTTCTTGGCTCAAATAATCGATAACTTCAGAGTTTTCACGATCATTCAACCAATAATAATTATCGATGCGGATATCTCCGTGTTTTTCTAATTTTTGTTCTATTTTTTTCGCAATAGGTGCTTGCATTTTCTAAAATTTAAGGTGCAAATTTACGATGATTATTCACTAAAATACTCTACTTTTTGCCAAGATTCATTACCGGTTTTATATTCAATAATTAAATTTTGTCCATTAGCATAACCCAAAGTGTAATAATTACCGTTTGGAGTAATCACTTCTACATGTACTACTTTTTCTTTTGAAGAAAGAAATATATTAGCAATTAATTTTTGAGTATCTTTATTAATCAATGATCCTTTTTTATTTGATACTTCTATCAATTCATAATTAATTCCATTTGATACTAAATTATATTTATTTAAAGTTATTTTACTGGAATCTATAGGGATTTTTATTTCACCATTTACTTCTCCTTCAACGGTGTAAGTATTAGTTTTTTTTACAGAAATAGTTGGCTTTTTAAAATCTTTCGCATTTTGTTTTCCAACCTGATTCATAGCAAATGTTAAGGCTTCTTGATAACCTTTTGTAAAATCTTTTTCCTTTGACGAACCTTCATAAGTTGAAATCACATTATTATTACAGTCTGTAAACGTTACTTTTAATTTATTTTTAAAAGCAACAGAAGTATTTTCAATATTTGCTTTTGTAGCTAAACAAGGATTGATTTGCACATCTAACGGAATAGAATTTTCATTTACTATTTCATATTCTTTTTTTCTCAAAGCAGTTTTCAATCCTGTATTCAATTGATAATCTTCTTTTACGAAATCTTTAAATAGTTGAGGAATGATAACATATTTGTAATCAGCTACATTTTGTGCTTGTAATGACGATAAAGCAATAAGAAATAAACTTGATAATATAATTTTCATAGCAAGATTATTTAGCCGATAATTTAACTTCTTTCCAACTATTATTTTCAGAAACCTCATAGGAAATCGTATTTCCACTGATGTATCCTACCGAAAAATAATTCGAATTTCCTTTTGTAACAATTACTCTGTAAATTCCATTTTTTAGGGTCGGTTCAAATTTTGCAACAACTTGATTTCCGTTTTCGGACATCAACATAAAACCACCATTTTGTAGTTCAATTTTTTGATAAGTAGTTGTTCCATCTGTCAATAAATTCGTAGCAGTGACCTGATTTCCTTTTGGTTCTGGCATATATGCAGCTGTTGTTTCTGTTTGGGGTTTTTCTAATTTCACCATTGGAACGGAGGCCTTTGCATTTTGAGATTTCAAAGGATTTAAAGCTAATTTTATTGCTTCTTGGTAACCTTTGTCATATTCTTTAATCTTAGAAGTTCCTTCAAATTTTTCAATATTTTTATTAGAACAATCTGTAAAACTTACCTCTAATTTATTATTCAAAAAACTTTTAACTTTTAAAATATCCGCATTCAAAGCTAAACAAGGATTTTGCACAACTTCTTGTGGCCAAGCAGATTTATCAGAAGGTAAAACTTCGTATTTTTTCTGCGTCAAAATATATCTTAATCGATTATTTAATTGATATTCATCTTTATCAAAACTAGAAAATTTTTCAGGAATATTGATGTACTTATAATCACTTGTTTCTTGTGCATTTATCGTAGAAAAACTACATAAAAGTATAGCAGCTATTAAATTTTTCATTTAAAAAGTTATTTGTATCAAATATAAAAAAATAGAATTGTTTTAACCTAAATATATTTGTTATGCTGAATTTTTCATTCCAAAATAGTTAATAAAATTGAATCATTTAAAATAATATTATTTGTAAGAAATGATTTATAGATCTGATTATAAATGATTAACTTTATTTAAATTAAAATCATAAAATTATGTCAAGTTTAAAAGATAAAGTTGCGATTGTAACTGGTGCTAGTTCTGGAATTGGAAAAGCTGTTGCTGAATTATATGCCAAAGAGGGTGCGAAAGTTGTGGTTTCGGATATTAATGAAGAAGGTGGAAATGAAGTAGTAGAAATTATCAAAAAGAATGGAGGAGAAGCGATATTTTTCAAAGCTGATACTTCTTCGCCAGAAGATAATGAAGCATTAGTAAATAAAACGCTTGAAGTTTATGGAAAACTTGATATAGCTTGTAACAATGCTGGAATTGGTGGTCCTGCCGAGCTGACTGAAAATTATCCGTTAGATGGTTGGAAAAAAGTAATAGATATCAATTTTAATGGTGTTTTTTACGGATGTAAATATCAATTACAAGCAATGGAAAAGAATGGAGGAGGTTCTATTGTTAATATGGCTTCTATTCATGGTACTGTCGCTGCGCCAATGAGTTCGGCTTATACTTCTGCAAAGCATGGAGTTGTAGGTTTGACGAAAAACATTGGAGCGGAATACGGACCAAAAAATATTCGTTGTAATGCAGTTGGACCAGGTTATATTATGACGCCTTTGTTGTCGAATAATTTGAGTGCAGATCATTTAGAGTTGCTTGTTACAAAACATCCAATGGGTCGTTTGGGACAGCCAGAAGAAGTTGCGGAGTTGGTTTTATTCTTAAGTTCGGACAAAGCATCCTTTATGACAGGCGGTTATTACCTTGTTGATGGAGGATATACAGCGGTTTAAAATATTTTTGATCGAATCTTTAAGATTAAATGGTTTTCTATAATTTAATCCTTAATTTTGCCTGAACGAAATACAAACAAACAATGAAATTTTTTATCGATACAGCTAACTTAGCTGACATTAAAGAAGCCCAAGATTTAGGAGTTTTAGATGGTGTAACAACAAATCCATCTTTAATGGCAAAAGAAGGAATTACAGGTCAAGAAAATATTTTGAATCACTACAAAGCAATTTGCGAATTAGTTGACGGAGATGTTTCTGCTGAGGTAATTTCTACTGATTTCGAAGGAATGGTAAAAGAAGGTGAAGCTTTAGCAGCTTTAAATCCTCAAATCGTAGTTAAAATTCCTATGACGAAAGATGGTGTAAAAGCTTGTAAATACTTTTCAACAAAAGGAATTAGAACTAATGTTACTTTAGTTTTTTCTGTAGGACAAGCATTATTGGCTGCAAAAGCTGGTGCAACTTACGTTTCTCCATTCATCGGACGTTTAGACGATATTTCGACAGATGGTTTAAACTTAATCGAAGAAATTCGTTTGGTTTATGATAACTATTTGTACGAAACTCAAATTTTAGCCGCTTCAGTTCGTAATACAATGCATATTGTAAACTGTGCAAAAATTGGTGCTGATGTTATGACAGGACCTTTATCATCAATCTTAGGATTGTTAAAACACCCTTTAACAGATTCTGGATTAGCAGAATTCTTAGCTGATTACGCTAAAGGGAACCAATAATTTGAAATAGAATTTTCTATATATGAGTCGCTTAATTTTAAGCGACTTTTTTTATGAATTTATATTAATGAAAAGCTTTTAATTATCAAGTTGATAAAAATAGTGTTAATAAATAAAAAAAGATGTTTTATTGTGAATAATATAAAATTATTAATTGTAAATTGATAAAAGTATTAGAAACTAAAATATTTCTTATTAGTATGTTAAAAACATTTATTTTATTATCAGTCACGCTTGGTATCCCTTTTTTATTAATCATGTTTCTATATGGAAGCACATTTTTTAAGAAAAATATCAATAATGACTAATAATTTTTTCCATTTACTAAATTAAAAAATCCTTCACTTGTATGAGCGAAGGATTTTTTTATGATGGATTGATAAATGATTATTTTATTACAACTCTTTTGTTGATTTCCATTTGTTTTCCAACAACTTTGATGATATAAACACCTGGAGTTTTGAAATTAACTTCAACTTCTTTTTGATTAGATGAATTTGAAACTTCATTAATTAATTGTCCATTGAAATTAAAAACAGAAACTTTTTGAATTGATTTCGAATTATTTTCAAGTTTAACTTTAATCGAACGATTTGTTACATTGTAAACTGAAACATCATCACGTTTTTGATATTCGAAATCTCCAGTTCCTAAATCCGAACCCCAAATTTTTTCAGCATATTCAGGATGATCAATAAATGGATTTCTATTTCCTTGGTATCTGTATACTAAATTATTAATGTCTTTTTCGCGATCAGAAACAGGATCATTTAAGTGCCAAGTCATTAATATTTTCAAGAAAGTATCTGTAAAAACTTTATCTTTTGTTTTATTAAACATAGCATAAGTCCAACTTTGAATACCATTTTCTTGATAGCGCGTAGCAAAATAAAAATAAGCACGAGCGATATCCCCTTTGAACTCATCAATTGGCTCGAAAACTGTTCCAGAATATCCTGCAGAGTATCCTGAATTTAAGTTACTTCCTAATTTAGAGCCATTTAGTGATGTGTATGTTGCATTACCAACAACACCATGAGGATAGTTACTTCTCATACCATTTACTTTACCATCAGTTGGCCAAATATGATATGGATCTGAAACCATAGGCGAATTCTCACTAAAAACACTCTGAGGGATTAAGTGTTCTCTATTGTAACAATCTCCTTCATTCTTGTAATTTCCACATTCTTTTTGACCAGGTGTAAAATTATATGGATCTTTAGCTGTTGCAATTTCAGAATAGATGTCTAAAATGGTATTATCTTTTTCATAATACTTATCTTGAAATCCATTATCAGAGTCAGTTTGTCTATATAATCCTTTTAAAGCATCGTAACTTTTTGTTGAATGACCTTTTATTATATTATACAGTTGAGTTTTTAATACGAAACCGCTACCAGTTGCATTGTTGTAATAATTAGCAGGCGCTTGAGCAAAAAGGTTAGAACCTACTAAAAAAATACTAAGATGTAAAATTATTTTTTTCATACAGTATGAATTTAAAAAGAGAATTAAGATACGAAAAATATCTTAATTCTCTCATTTATTATTTAATAATTATTTTTTGAATATAGAAACGTTTTTCAAAATTTTTAAATTGAAATTATTTAAATTTAGTTGCTCAACAAGTGGAAGCCTTGTATTATATAACAAAATTGTAGAAATCTGTTTCATATATTTTATCTTGAAAAGGTTACAAATGTAAATATAAAAAAGACATCTAAAATTAATAAATAGTTAAGTTTAGAGCTTCTTTTACTTACTGTAATTCTGATAAATCACCAATGAATCTTGAATTTGATTATTCAATAATTTATATAAATCTGGTTGGTTTAAAGAGACTCCACCTATCGATTTCAATTTTTTCTGAAAATTCTTAGAGCCTGACAAAAATTTTGCTCGATAAGAATCTCTATCCATGACTTTTTTGGCTTGTAAATCTTTAAAATCTTTTCTGATTTTTCGCGCATATAATTCAGACAAGTCAAATTGCAACTGCATTTCTTTTAAAATTTCTGCATGTTGCATAGATAGCCACGAATTACTTTCGTCAAATTTATTGGTAACCCAAAGTTCAGGAAGTTCTCCAGTAGATTCTGCAATTTGCCAACCTAATTTTGAATCTAAAAATCCTTGAGGAACCTTTGTTTGAATAGGTTTCTTTTTAAAGTTTTCGTAATTAAGTTTTACATCTTTTTTCCATTCAATTACAGATTGTGCTTGAAGAGAATGATATGTGAAAAAAGAAATTAAAATAAAAAATAAACTTGATTTATTCATCAGATAATCAGTGTGTTGATTTTAAATATTTTCTAATAAATCAAGTCTCATGCCATGAGAACCTTTTATCAAAATATTTTGAGTTTTGATTGGATTTTCTTTCAAATATTCTTCAAAGGCAACGCGGTTTTCAAATTTTTGAACTTTTGGATTATTCGTAATTGTTTCGCCAAAATTATGTCCTAAAATAAAAATTTGATCAAAATCTAAACTTTCAGCTAAATCTAAAATACGTTGATGCTCAGCTTTGGATTCTTCTCCAAGCTCGAACATATCACCAATAATAATTGTTTTAGAACCTTCAAATTTTGCAAAATTATTTAACGAAGCTTCCATACTACTTGGGTTTGCGTTGTAAGCATCCATCACAATTTTGTAATTTTCTTTATTGATAATTTGTGAACGATTATTTGATGGAAAATAATTTTCGATTCCGTTTTGAATAGATTTTGCGTCAATCCCGAAATGTTGTCCAATTGCAATTGCACACGAAATATTGCTAAAATTATAGTTTCCTGTTAAATGTGATTGAATTTTTAAATCTTGGTATTTAACCGCCAAATATTCAGTTTCACTTTCTATCAATTCGATTTGAACATTAGCATTATGTTGATCAGAAAATGTAATTCGATTAATATCCTCAGTTTTTTCAACTTGAATTGGATCATTAAAATTGACAAAAGCAGTTCTGTTATTTGCTCTCAAAAAATCATACAATTCAGATTTCCCTTTAATCACACCTTCAATTCCTCCGAAACCTTCTAAATGAGCTTTACCAAAATTAGTGATATATCCATAATCTGGTTGAGAAATAGAAGCCAACAATTCGATTTCTTTTTGATGATTCGCACCCATTTCGATCACAGCCATTTCTGTATCTTCTGGAATAGAAAGTATAGTTAAAGGAACTCCGATGTGATTATTCAGATTTCCGAAAGTATAATGCGTTTTGAATTTCTCTTTTAAAACAGCTGAAATCAATTCTTTTGTCGTTGTTTTCCCATTAGAACCAGTCAATCCAATAAATGGTATTTTAAGGTAATTACGATAAGTTCTCGCTAAATCTTGTAGAGTTTCTAAAGCATCATTAACCAAAAAAATATTTTGAGATGTATTTTCAAATTCTTTTTCGTCAACAATTGCCATTGCAGCTCCTTGATTAATCGCTTCTTGAGCGAAAGTATTTCCATTAAAATTAGCTCCTTTTAAAGCAAAAAAGATACAATTTTGTGAGATGTTGCGTGTATCAGTCGTAACGATTTTCGATTTAAGAAATTGATCGAATATTTCTGCTGTTTTCATAATGTAAAAATAAAAAATCTCGATGAAATTAATCACCGAGATTTAAAATATTTTGAAAAGGATTATTATCCTCTACGTTTACGTTTTGATTCGAAACTACCAGAGTATTCTTGTGCTACACGGAAACCAATCCAGTTTGTTGCACTTGCTTGGTGTAAGTAACGTCTTTGTCCTGGATCTATCCAGTAAATAGGGTCTTTCCAAGAACCACCTTTTACAACACGTGTTTCATCAGAGATGTCAGAAGTACGTTTAGAAGAATCTTTTTCTAAAATTACACGACCTTTTTCATCTACTCTAAATTTACGTTGAGGAGCGTTGTACATATCTTCTGTTGCTTGATCAGCAGATTTACCTTCCTCAGTACGTGGTGATAAAGAAGAATTAGGGTCACCATCACGATAATTTGTTAAATCGTATTCTGTTTGCTTTTTGTAAGCACCAGGTAATCCTTTGTAAACTAAACGTCCGTTGTCTAATGTATCATATTCAACATTTGTTTCGTCATATTTTTCAAAACCACCTGCGCCGTTGTCAATTTTTGTTTTTAAAATATTTCCACGGTAGTAGTTGAAATCGTTTGCTTCTTCATCAATAATTGGACGATAAACATCAGAAACCCATTCAGCAACGTTTCCTAACATTCCGTAAAGACCAAAATCATTTGAAGGATATTTGCGCACATCACTTGTAATTGCAGAACCATCGTTTCCAAATCCTCCAATTCCAGAGTAATCTCCACGTCCTTGTTTGAAGTTGTCTAAATATTGACCTCTTTGAGCACCTTTTGTAACTCTCAAGTTATTTTGAGCAACATCTTTTCCTTTGTATTCGTTGTATTCACGATTTCCAGGTAAAGCTAATGCTGCATATTCCCACTCGGCTTCTGTAGGTAAACGGAAAGGTTGTACTTCGTCTGAACCAGTTGCACGATTTGCTTTTAAGATACGAGTATTTTGCGTTTTGATTTGATTCGCTTTCATAATTTTAGTCGAATCAATCGCTTCGTTTACATTTGTATCGCCTAACTTATATTGTTCAGCACTAAATGTTTTATTTCCGTAATTATACTCCTCGTTATTGTAATAATCTTTTGATAAGATTCCTTTGTTCATTAAAGATTTTTCAACAGCACGGTCTGTTAACCAATCACAATAATTAACGGCTTGTAACCAAGAAATACCAACTACTGGGTAATAGCTGAATTCTGGCGAAAATAAATAATTTTCTGTAGAGAAATCATCACGAGATAATTGATTGTTAAAAACCGTTTCATCTGGTAATGCTCCATTATAAATATCCTTGTATTGTGTGTCTTCTGGTGGGAAAACAACTTTCAACCAAGTTAAGTATTCTTTGTATTCGTAGTTTGTAACCTCAGTTTCACCAATGAAGAAAGATTTTACTTGCATACGAACAGGAGAATTATTCCAATCGTGTAATACGTCATCTTTCGTAATTCCCATCGTAAAAGATCCACCTTCGATGAAAACCATTCCAGGCCATGCTTTGATGTTTTCTTTCTTTTTACCTGAAAAAAACCAACCTTTACTATCGTTTGGTTTCCATCCTGTACGACTTGTGAAATTTTTTGTTCCACCTCCTTTTTTCTTTCCTGAACTGCTTGCACAACCCATGAATACACTCATAGTTACAGCTGCAAGGGCAAGAGAAAAAATACGTCCTTTATTCATTTTCATAGAATATTTCTGGTTTTCGAAAATTAAATTTAATGCAAATAAAAGCATTTGACATTAATCTTACAACGAAAAAATGCTTTATTTCTTGTATCAAACGTAAGAATTATTTTTTTATTTTACGATTGAAAATATATTTGTCAAAATAGCGTTATTCAGACATGAAGAAATATTTTATTTTAGTTGCAACTTTGCTTCAATTTCCTCAATTGTTTAGTCAAAATTACAAAATAAATTGGGAGAATAATCAAACAATTTCTTTAACGAATGGAAATAAGGTAAATGTGCCGTTTTTTTCGAATAAAGATAATTATTTTGTTGGAGGATATTTTCTTCCAGAATTTGTCGTTGAGTTAAATTCTACAAATCAAGAAGTTGAATTGTCAAATGTTCAATTTAGAGAAGTACAGAATGAATTGGCTGATTTGAATACCTCTTCGATTACAGATAAAATTAATTTTTCTTCATATAATATTATTGATAAAAATGGTCAGCAAAAACTGATTGTTAAAGTTGTACCATTTGTCAAACAAAATAATAAGATTTTAAAAATAGAATCTTTCTCAATTGTTCCGAAATCAATACAATCTCGAAAAGCATCTTCTCGAAAATTAATTGATAATTCGACTACAAGTGTTTTGAAAACGGGAGATTGGTACAAAATAAAAGTTTCTAAAGATGGAGTTTTTAAATTAGATAAAAGTTTCTTTACTAAAAATGGAATTCCGACTAATTTTAATCCAAAATCGCTAAAAATCTATGGAAATGGAGAAGGGCGTTTGATGGAAAATTTAACGGAAGATAGAATTAGTGCTTTGAATGAAATTCCAATAAAATTTGTTGGAGGTGAAGACAATTCTTTTGATAATTCAGATTATGTTTTGTTTTATGCAAAAGGTCCGCATCAGTGGTATAGAAATAATACGACAACATTACAAGATGCAAAGGTTCGTTATAATTTATATGATGATTTTGCTTACTATTTTATTAGTTTTAATGGAGAAGATGGCAAGCGAGTAGGAGAGCAAACGCTTACTGCAAGTCCTGTAAAAACTTTTTCGACTTTTGATAATTTACAGTTTCATGAAAAAGATTCGATTAACTTAAATGGTCTTGGGCAAATTTGGGTTGGAGAAAATATTGGCTTGAAAGATGGTTTCAAGAAAACGTTCAAAGCGAATTCTATAAATGATGGTGGAGAAGCATATTTACGTTATTCTATTGTTGGGAAAAATGCAGATGGAAACAGTTTTATTGTTTCAACTAATGGACAACAATTTACAGGTGTTTTTTCAGGAAATAGTAATAGTGCAGCTTTTAGATCGGTAGTAGATGATAATTCAATTTCTTTATCTTCAAATACAATTGATATTACGGTTTCTTCTAGCGGAACCAATCCTTCTGGTTTAGCATATTTGGATTATTTACAATTACGTTTCAAAGATGGTTTAACCTATAATAATGAGCAATTCACTTTTCAGTTTTTAGAAGATATTAATAATGGAAGTGTGAATGCTTTTTCATTGAATAATGCTGCAAATGTTTCTGTTTGGAATGTTTCTGATATTCATTCAATTTCTTCAATTGTTCCACAAAGTAATTTGTATAAATTTAGTACAAATCATCTGAATCAGTTTGTCGCTTTTAAGGATGAAAATGCTTTTAATGATGCAAAATATGTTGGAAAAGTAGCAAATCAAGATATTCGTAGTTTAACCGATATTAATTATATAATTGTCACACATCCAAAATATTTGGATCAGGCTACACGTCTGGCGAATTTTAGAAAAGAGCATGATAAAATAAATGTTGCAGTTGTTACAACGGAACAAGTTTACAACGATTTTTCTTCTGGGAGTCAAGATCCTATTGCTATTCGTGATTTCTTTAAATTCTTAAAAGATGGGTCAAGTCCAAATTTAGAATATGGTGTTTTGTTTGGAGCGACAACCTATGATCCGAAAAATAGAGTAAAAGATTTTACAAATTATCTTCCCACTTTTACAGACGAACCTTCTCTTAATATTGATGGTGCGATTGCAACCGACGATTATTTTGCAATGTTAAATGATAATGTAAAAATGTTATCGAATAGCGTAGATGGAATTTATAGTTACGATGCCAATTGGTTTGAAATAGCTGTAGGACGAATTTCTGCTTCTAACTCTGCTGAGGCAAAGATTTTGGTTGATAAAATAATTTCGTATTATGGTAAAGTTCAAGGAAAAGGAACTTCGTATGGCGATTGGCGAACAAAAATTGTTGCAGTTACGGATAATGACAATAATGTAAATACTCCAGGTTTAAATGCCAAAATTGATACAGAATTTTCTAAGCCTGAGAATCAAATTTATACGATTAATAAGATATATTCGGGAGCTCATCAACCCGAAAGTACTTCTGCTGGTGTTCGATATCCAACCGTAAATCAAGCAATTCTGAATGGAATCGAGTTAGGTTCAAACTTCTTGATGTATTATGGTCATGGTGGTCCTCGTAGTTGGGCGCAAGAACGAATTATAACAGCTGAAGAATTAACAAATTTATCCAATTTTAATGCAGCTTATTCACGTTTACCTATCGTCACAACTGTTACTTGTGATTTTACAATTTGGGATTTACCGCAATATAATTCTGCTGGTGAAGCAATGTTGAAAAATGCAAATGGTGGAGCGTTATCTATGATTACGACTAACCGTCCGATTGGAACAGGCTATGGAGATTCGATGAATAATTTTTTGATCGAACAATTTTTTAAGAAGGTTGGTGTAGAAAATCAAACAATTGGTAAAGCGCTTAATGAAGCAAAATTAAATTATTCTCCAAAACATACAAATAACAAAAGTGTAAGTATTCTTGGAGATCCGATGTTAGTAATTCATCGTCCGCAACAAGATATTGAAATATTAAGTATCAAAAATAAAAAAGATGTAGATGCCCTTGCAGGTGGTAAGATGCAAGCGTTAGATTTTATAACGATTACAGGTAAAGTAAATCAATTATCTAACACTTCTATTGATAATAATTTCAATGGGAAAATTGCGATTAGTTTGTATGAAAAACCTGAAACGAAAACCATTTTATCGGAGTCTGATTGGGCTGGAAAAACTTTCGAAACAGAAAATAAAACAATTTATAAAGGAACAGGAAAAGTTGAAAAAGGTGAGTTTACGATTCAATTTTATGTTCCGAAAGATATCAATTACGAGCTAGGAAATCGTAAAATAAAATTTTATGCTTGGGATGAGAAAGATGGTAAAGATGCATCGACTTTAAAAACAATTACGATTGAAGGAATTAATGAAGAAGGATTAAATGATGATGAACGTCCGCAGGGCAAGTTATATATGAATAATCTTCATTTTGCGAATGGAGGAATTACAGATCGTTCGCCTTATTTGGTGGGTTGTTTAACTGATAATTCGGGTATTAATGCAACAGGATCAAGTATTGGACACGATATTGTAGCAACACTTGATGGAAAAGTACAAGATGCTTATGTGTTGAATGAATATTATGATGGAGGTGATGCAAATCCTTGTGTCAATAAGAATTTCGAGGATTACCAGAAAGGACAAGTAATGTATCAATTGAAAAATCTTGAACTTGGTCAACATACTGTGAATTTAAAATTTTGGGATATCAACAATAATTCGAATACTGCAACGTTAGACTTTGTAGTAATGGAAAATGGAACAGGACAATTGCATATTGATAAATTGCTAAACTGGCCAAATCCATTTACTAAGAATACGTTTTTCCATTTTGAACATAATTGTGATTCTGAGTTAGATGTAATGGTTCAGATATTTACAATTTCAGGAAAATTAGTCAAAACAATCCGAAAAACTGTTTCGGCAGAACCTTTTAGAGAAGGATATCGAACAGGTAAATATGCGATAGAATGGGATGGTTTGGACGATTTTGGCGATAAAATAGGAAAAGGTGTTTATATTTACAAGGTCAATGTGAAAGGTGTTGATGATACGGTTTGTAAAGGATCAGCCGCAGCAGTTGAAAAACTTGTCATATTAAAATAATAAATAAAAAGATAAAATATAATCAATATAACACGAATGAAAAAAATTACCGCAAGCTTATTGATTTTAGCATCAGGATTTACTTTTGCTCAAGATACAGGAGGAAATGATACTGGGAACGATTATACAAAATCTAATCCAATTTTAACTGGAGCTCCATTTTTAAGAATTTCTCCAGATGCACGTGCAGGTGGTTTAGGAGATCAAGGTGTAGCCACATCAACAGATAATTATTCACAATACTGGAATGCGGCAAAATATGCTTTTGCACCAGATTATTCAGGAGTAGCATTTACTTATACTCCATATATGGGATCTTTGGTGAATGATGTTTTCTTATTAAATGCAACTTATTACACTTTCTTAGGACAAGATGAGCGTAGTACATTAGGAGCAAGTATCTATTATTTCAATATGGGAGAAATAGAACTTAACCAATTACAAGGAACTGATATTGTTTCGATGGGAAAAGCAAAACCAAATGAATTCTCTATCGATTTATCATATGGTTTACGTTTAACGGATAACTACTCGATGGCGGTAACTGGTCGTTTCATTCGTTCAGATTTATTCAATGGAGTAAGCGATGGTACAGTTCAGCCAGCAAATACATTTGCAGTTGATTTAGCAGGTTATTATCAATCAGAAACAATGGATACCAACAATTTTGAAGGAAAATTACGTGGAGGTTTCCAAATCTCTAATATTGGTCCAAAATTAGATTATTCAAACTCAGAAGATAATGCATCATATTTACCAACAACATTACGTTTAGGTGTTGGATATGATTTCAAATTTGATGATTACAATAAAGTAGGAATTACAACAGAATTTTCTAAATTATTAGTTCCAACTCCAACATATGAGAAAGATGAAAATGGAAATCCAATTCCTGGAACTGGATATATTCCTAATAAAGGAGTAATGTCTGGAATTTTTAGTTCATTTGGAGATGCTCCTGGAGGAGGAAAAGAGGAGTTAAAAGAAATTATGTATTCTGTAGGTGCAGAGTATTCTTATAATGATGCTTTATTTATTCGTGCAGGTTATTTTCACGAAAGTCCAATGAAAGGAGATCGTCAACATTTGACATTAGGTTTAGGACTGAAATACAATGCGTTTGCATTTAATGCGTCTTATTTAATTCCAATGTCAGATACAAACAATGCTTTAGAAAACACATTACGTTTCGGTATTGCTTGGAATTTTGGAGGAGAAACACAAAATAATTACGATTACTAGAAATCGTTAAGATTAAGTTATAATTGGCTAACCTTTTGGTTAGCCTTTTTTTATTTATTAACTTAAATCAAGTTTTAAATTAATAGTTAAAACTAATTTTACATCAATTAAAAAACTAAACTAATTATGTCTAACGTTGGATTAATTTTAGAAGAAAAAGCTGCTGATATAGGAAATTTTTTGGTAGGTAGGTTATTACCATTTCGTCAAAAAAGACATGTCGGACCATTTGTATTTATCGACCATATGGGACCAACAAAAATGAAAGATTATCAAAATCTTGATGTTGGACCGCACCCACATATTGGTTTATCAACTTTGACTTATTTATTTGAAGGAGCGATTATGCATCGCGATAGTTTGGGAACTGAATTAGAAATTCAGCCTGGAGCTGTGAATTGGATGACTGCAGGTAAAGGTGTTGTGCATTCTGAGCGAACTCCTGAATATTTACGTACAACTGAAAAAACATTGCATGGATTACAAATTTGGGTGGCTTTGCCAAAAGAATTAGAAAATATGGAACCAAGTTTTGTTCACGTTGAAGCAGATAAATTACCAAATTGGTCAGACGAAAATGCAGATTATAAATTGATTGCAGGTAAGTTTGGTGAACATACTTCTGGCGTACCTGTTTATTCTCCTTTATATTTTATTGAAATTAAAGCTAAAAATGATTTCAAAGTTTCATTGGGAAAAGATTTGTATGGAGAATCTGCTTTGTATGTCTTAGAAGGTTCTATCAAAGATGGAGGAGAAACGTATGGAACAAAACAATTATTAGTAGCGAAAGAAGCTACTTTGTGTGAGTTTGAAATTGCGGCTGGTTCTACCGTTTATATTTTTGGAGGGGAAGAATTACCAGAAGAACATTTTATCTTTTGGAATTTTGTAAGTTCTTCAAGAGAAACGATTGAAACGGCGAAGGAAGATTGGATTAATCATCGTTTTCCTAAAGTTCCAGGTGATGACGATTATGTTCCGATTCCGCAAGCGCAACAAAAAACTAAAGTAAAAGAAAACGAAAAACAAATTGATAATGAGTGATATTAATGTAACGTCAACTTCGACGGATAAAAATTATATTTCGAATATTAAAGCAGGAAAACACGAATTTAATGTAGATGAACCTTTAGACAAAGGAGGTTTGGATACAGCTGCAAAACCAAGCGAATTATTGGGAGCTGCATTGGCTTCTTGTACTTCGATTACTTTGCAAATGTATATGAATCACAAAGAATTTACTTACAAAAAAGTTGAGGTAGATGTCAATTTTGATATGATTACAACTGAGCCAATCACTTTTCAACGTCATGTTATCATAGAAGGCGATTTCGATGAGAAACAACAAACAAGATTACTGAAAGTTGCAAATTCTTGTCCTGTGCACAAAGTGCTAGAAAAAGGTCACGAGATAGAAACAACGATAGAGTTTATTTAATAAAAAAATCCACTTCAGATGAAGTGGATTTTTTTATCTTAATATTTTATCTAGCTAATCCTGGTTGGATATCCCGAAATTCCTTCGATTACAATTTTCGGATTACGTTTCAATAAAACAATTAATTGTCTTAATTTTTCTGCGTTATAATCTTCATTAAACATATCATCGTGCATTAAAATTACCAAATGATTTTTTTCGAATGTTTTATTTTGATCCAAACGATGTACAATTCCTTCGTATATTTTTTCAGGCGAAGAAAGTTGATGATTTGCAGATTTTTTTCCACTTCTTTCCCATTCATAATCCCAACCGTAAATATAATATTGATTTTTAGCCAATAAATCAGCTGCTGGAATTGCATTTTTTACTGGATCGTCTTTTTTACGTTTGTTCAAACGCCATGTGTTACGCGCAGGCAAACGCACCCAACGAGAATGTATATCTAATACCACCTCATTTTTGCGAATATCTTCGTAAACATTTTCTGGAACACTGTAAAAAGCTTTGTATTTGTTGCGAGCATGCGAAAAAGTATGGTTAGCAATTTCTACATTTGGATTAGCTTTATAATCTTCTACATGTTGTTTCAAATCTTTTGTAAAAGCATTAAAACCAACTAAGAAAACCGTTCCTTTTACATTTTCTTCGGTTAATATTTTATTGATATTTTTGCTTCCTTTGTAAGGCCCATCATCAAAAGTTAAGTAGACATATTGTTTTGTCGAATCAATAGGATTTTGCTTTTCTTCTTTTACAATAGTATCTAATTGCAAAGCTGATGAGTCAATTTTTACTGTATAAATAGAATCAACATCATTCTGCAAAATTTCTTTTGGCTCAGAAGAAGTTGTTGTTTGATTTTGAATTGGATTATTTGCGTTTTTACAAGAAAAAACAAAAAGTAAAGTTCCAATTGCTAGAAAACTTTTTAGATGTTTGTTGATAGTGAACATTGATTGTTTAGGTTTTGTGCGAAATTAATAATTTAATCTGATTTGAAATGTTAAATGATTGATGTTATTTATCAGATTATTAAGTATTTACGGTTTTTAATTGTTGTAAATATTGCTTAATAACTTGAATTACACCATCTTCATCGTTAGAAGGCGCTTTAAAATTCGCTATTTCTTTTACATTTTGATGCGCATTTTCCATTGCAAAACTATATTTTGCCAAATGTAACATCTCCAAATCATTCATAAAATCCCCAAAAACAATGATTTCTTCAGAAGAAATATCCAATTTATTCATCAAAGCTTGTAATGCAACTCCTTTGTTCGATTTTTTATTCATAACATCTAACCAAACTTCGCCAGAAACCACAACTTTTAATCCATATTTTTCAAAATCAACTAATTTTGGAAATACATTAAATTCTGTTCCATCAGCGTGATTTACTGCAATTTTAATAAATTGTTCATTTTCGATTTTAGTTAAATCATCAACCCAAATATTTTTATCGTAATAATTTTTAAAATATTCTAAAAAAGTTTCATCTTTCGATTCCACATAAGCGGCGTTTTTGCCAGCCAAAACGATATTTGCGCCTTCTATTTTACGCACTTCTTCTACGATTTCTTTTACAACAGACCAATCTAATTCGTCAACAAAAATTTCTTCGCCTTTGTAGGTAACATAAGTTCCGTTTTCAGCAATAATTGCCAATTCATCTTTTATATTTTCAAAATAAGAAATGATACTATAGTATTGACGACCACTTGCAGGCACAAATGTGATGTTGTTTTCTTTTAATTCTTCGTAAATTTTATTGAATTCTGGACTTAATGAATGATCAGAACGCAACAAAGTTCCGTCCATATCTGTCACGATTAATTTTATATTTTGCATTGATTTTTTCTTAAATAAAAAAGGTCTCATAATTGAGACCTTAAAGTTAGTTATAAATTTTTGTTTTGTTCTTCTGCGTCGCCAACCATATTTCGGACAATTCCTGGATTCGAATGCTTTTTCTTCATTTTCAAATTCAAGAATTCGACTAAAACAGAGAACCCCATAGCGAAATAAATGTATCCTTTCGAAATGTGTTGATCAAATCCTTCTGCTAATAACGAAACACCGATTAATAATAAGAATGATAAAGCTAACATTTTAACCGTTGGATGATCGTTCACAAATTTAGAAACCGCACTTGCTGAAAGCATCATAACTGCAACAGCAATAATTACAGCCGCAATCATAACTTCGATATGTTCTGCCATACCAACTGCTGTAATCACAGAATCTAATGAGAAAACAATGTCTAAAATTAAGATTTGTACAATAGTTCCTGCAAAAGAATGTACTTTCACTTTTCCTTCAGTTTCTTCAACACCTTCTATTTTGTGGTGAATTTCTACAGTAGACTTATAAATCAAGAATAATCCTCCGATTAATAAAATTAAATCTCGACCAGAGATTGCTAATTTTTCTAACCATTCGGTTGAAGTAATGCCAATCCATTCGCCGATATTGAATAGAGGAGTGGTAAGACTCATCACCCAACTTAACGAGAATAAAAGGATTACACGTGTAAACATGGCTAAAAATAAACCAAGTTGTTGCGCTTTCTTTTGCTGATGTGCAGGCAATTTTCCTGACAAAATAGAGATAAAAACAATATTATCAATCCCTAAAACGATTTCTAACATTGTTAATGTAAATAATGCAACTAATGCATCTGGTTGTAAAAAAATACTAAAATCCATCGATAAATTTTGAAGTTTCGAAAATACAACTAAGAATAACAATTAAAGTTTGAGTAATAATTATTTGATGTTAATTTAACATTAGAACTTATACAAAATTATTTACAGATTAAATCAATTAAATCAATTAAATCGTTTTAGCAATATAGAATTAAACTCTACTTTTGCGAAAAAGGCTTAGAATGATTTCAAAGGTTCAACTTCGGTTGCAGTTTCTCGTACTTCTTTGGGGATTTACAGGAGTTTTCGGAAAATTAGTTACAATGAGTGCATTGCCAATGGTTTGGTATCGTGTTCTTATTGCGGCTATTGCGGTTTTTATTTACATGAAATTCAGAAAAATGGATTTCAAAGTGACCAAAAATGAATTATTGAGATTACTTGCTATCGGTGGAATTGTCGGAATACATTGGTTTACATTTTATTTGTCAATCAAACTTTCTAATATTTCAATTGCGTTGAGTACATTATCGATGGGCGCGCTTTTTAGTGCGATTTTAGAACCTATTTTCTTTAAACGAAAAATTAATCTGCTCGAAATTATTCTTGCCATAATCGTTTCTGCTTGTGTAGCTGTTATTTTTAATGCATCGCCAGAAGATTATAAATTAGGAATTATCATCGGTATTCTATGTAGTTTCCTTTCCGCATTGTTTGCAGTTCTTAATTCGAGATTACCAAAATCAATCAAACCGACTAAAGTTACTTTATACGAAATGATTGGTGGAGTGATCACGCTTTCGGTGGTGATGATTCTTTTTCAACCAGAAGCTATTTCTGAAGTTGTAAATATCAGTTGGTCAAACTTAGGATGGCTGACGTTGCTTGGCGTCATTTTTACAGCTTTTGCACAAATAGAATCAGTTGATTTACTGAAACATGTAAGTGCTTTTACGTTGATGCTGAACGTAAATTTAGAACCAGTTTATGGCATCATTTTGGCAAGTCTTATTTTTGGAGATTCAGAACATATGAATCCTATATTTTATATTGCTACAGGGGTAATGGTACTTTCTATCATTATGAACGGAATATTAAAAACAAGATTTTCTAAATAATTTATTGTCAAAAAGACGCATTTGTTTTAAAGAATGCTTATCATTTAATATCTTTGCTTCAATTGAAAAGTAAACCATAATCACATGATACACTCTATTATTACAGGTGTTGGGCATTATGTTCCCGAAAGAGTTGTTACAAACTTTGATTTAGCTGAGGTGATGGACACCAATGACGAATGGATTCAGGAACGTACAGGGATTGTCGAAAGAAGACATATCGAGCCAGGTTCTAAGATTTCGTCTACAGATTTGGGTGTTATTGCGGCTAAAAATGCGTTAGAAGATGCAGGAATCACTGCTCAAGATATCGATTTTATCTTATTTGCTACTTTATCTCCCGATTACTATTTCCCTGGAAATGGTGTGTTGGTACAAAAAGAGTTAGGTTGTCGTACGATTGGGGCAATGGATATTCGTAATCAATGTTCTGGTTTTGTGTATGCGTTATCAACTGCTGATGCTTTTATCAAGGCTGGTGTTTACAAAAATATTTTGGTGATTGGAGCAGAAGTTCATTCATTCGGATTGGATATGTCGGATGAAGGTCGTGGTGTTTCAGTAATTTTTGGAGATGGAGCAGGAGCGGTAATTGTTTCGGCATCGGAAGAAGAAGGACGTGGAATTTTATCGACGAATTTACATTCTGAAGGAGAATTTGCTGAAGAATTAGCAGTTACTTTCCCAGGAACAAAAACAGGTTGGTCGGATGAATTATTGAAAGAAGGAAACACTTTAACTAAAAAAGAAATTTATCCATATATGAATGGAAACTATGTTTTCAAACATGCGGTAACTCGTTTTCCTGAATCAATTATCGAAGCTTTATCGGCTGCAAATAAAAAGCCAGAAGATTTAGATTTATTTATTCCACATCAAGCGAATTTGCGTATTTCTCAATTTGTACAAAAACAATTGGGATTACCTGATGAGAAAGTCTACAACAACATTATGCGTTATGGAAATACAACAGCAGCCTCTATTCCGATTGCATTGAGTGAGGCAAAGCAAGAAGGTAAAATCAAAAAAGGAGACTTAGTAATGATGACTGCTTTTGGAGCTGGATTTACATGGGGTTCTGTGTTGATGAACTGGTAAACATAAGTTAGAAATTAGATTTACGAATTTAGAATATATGAAAAACCCTTCACTGAAAAGTGAAGGGTTTTTTGGTTATATTCATAAAGTTAGCAATAGAAACAACATCATTTACAAAAACGCCATTTTGTGTCCGCATTTGTCCGCTTCTGTCCACATTTGTCCACTTTTGTCCGGTTGTTTTTTATTCAATAATAGTATTGTAGTAAAATAAAAACCTCGCTAAACCTCTATTTATCATAGGTAGATAAGATTCGTCTTTTTGGTCGATTTTTAGCTTGTTCGACCATCGTTCGACCATTGTTCGACGAATCTTCGGAAAAACGGCATTCTCGTCGAAGAACGGTGGAAGAAAACACGAGCGAAAGTGGGAGATAATTTATAGAATTGTAGTTATTACAATAATGGGTATTGATTGTTATTTTTTGGTATATTTGATTGTTAACTATAGTTTTATGAAAGAATTGGAGGGATTTACGAAACTTTTTTGGTAGAATCTATTTCAAAAATAGATTGTAAAGAATGCATAAAGTAAAATATGAATCAGAATTTAATTAATAGATATCAAATAAGATTCGAAAATAAAGTTTTCGATTTTGAAACAGGTAAAGAAATTCATAAATCGATAAGTACCAATAATGGAGAGTTAACCACTTTTTTAAATGACTGGACGGCTCCAAAAATTAATGAATTACTATTACCAGATTTTGATGAAGCGATGGCTAATCCAGGTGAAAAAATAATAAATGGTAGTGAAACAATAAATATTCATATATATAATAATGTTGTAGAATTTTATAATTCAGATTATGATTTTGTTTCGGAGTTGCCTACCCAAGATTTCAAAGAAATCGTGATTTGTTGGAGAGATTTTTTGTTAACTTCACCACTTAATGTTACTAAAATGTCTTAGCATTATGAATAAAAATAGTCATTTTATAGCAAGATAATTATGATAAAAATAGATTTATATACAAAATATTATTTAGGTGAATTGGAAACAACACTAATAGAAAAAAATAGTTCAAATCAAATATTATTTGAAGTTATCTTATATGATTATCATTTTAATAAAATACTCTCACTAATACCTTTAGGACAATATGATTCAGATAGTGTTATGTATAATTATTTCAATAAAAGTGGATGGTATGATAAAAATTGGGAATGTGAGAGGGTACAAGAATTTTTAGATCAACTTAATACTATTAGTAATTTAGTTTCAAATGATTTTTTAGAATCATTTAATGCAGTAAAAAAAATTTGCGAATCTGTAATTAGTCACAATAATCGTCTTTATATTGAATTGTTGTAGTAATCCATAAGAGGCTGTCTTAAAAGACAGTCTCTTATGGATTATAAGTAACACCAAACTTTTTGATAATTTTATAGCTGATTCAGATTGGTTTAAATGAATTTCATCCATGTACTTTGGAGCTCAATAACTTGCTCCACTTGAAGATAAAGAAGGGTATTTCCCTCTCGGTAGATTACAACAACCTTCTAAATCAAATGAAAAATAAACTAATTTAGATGAGATAGTAGAGTATTATATATAATTTATTAAAATTATAAACATGGATAATTTATTTTTAGAAAAATTAAATGATTTAAAAAAAGAAACAGTTTTTGAAAATGAAAAATCTGTTGCTAACATACTTTTATTTAAACATTATTTGCAAACAATGTATAAATGGTATTTAGAACTTTCATTAGAATGGGACTATAAAATAACTAAAAGAAAAGAAGGTCATAATCTTATTGAAATCATTAAACCTGGACTATCAAATAAAATGATTGATATTGATTTTTTTAGAGTTAATTTACTGAATGATACTAGTTTTAATACCGACAAGTATAGGGAATTTGATTACTTATTTGTTTATTTATTTATTTATTTATTTATTTATTGGGATATTTTTGAAAATGAATATTTTTCGCAATATAAACATTTGCCAAATCCTTATTTATCAGTTATAAAGATTTTGTTAAGAGGGGGGGCATGTTTTTTATAACAATACATATTATAATGTTTCTGATATTGATATTCGGAAAAGTCCTAACACATTAAATTTTATTTTACCATCATTAGATGATGATTTCTTAGATTATATCGATTCAAAATGTAAATTAGTTGGTAGTGATGGAATTCCTAACCAAGAAAGAGTAAACGAACTTTGGGAAGAGTTTCAACAAATAAAATAAGAATAATAAACCTCAGATTTTGTCTGAGATTTTTGTTTTATAGAAAAACATGATAGAAACATCAAGGGGAATATTGAGATTTTAATTGAATAGAAAAATTTATAAGTTTTTTAAAAAAAATTAAGAACTTAAAACTATAATAATTGTATCACTACTATTCCACAATTTCCTAACAAAATTCATTACAATTTTATAACGAAAATCTATTCGATATTGGTTATATTTGTAGAGTTTAAATTAATTATAATAATAAATCAAAATAAAACTATATGAGTTCTTATGATGTAGCCGTAATTGGTGCTGGACCTGGAGGATATGTTGCAGCTATTCGCGCAGCGCAATTAGGATTTAAAACAGCAATTATCGAGAAAGAAAGTTTAGGTGGTACATGTCTTAATGTAGGATGTATTCCGTCAAAAGCTTTATTAGATTCTTCTCACCACTATTACGATGCTGTAAATCACTTTAAAGAGCACGGAATCGAAATCGATGCTCCAAAAGTAAACTTCACTCAAATGATTGCTCGCAAGGTAGGTGTTGTAGATACTAACGTAGCTGGTATCAAATACTTAATGAGTAAAAATAATATTGATGTTTTAGAAGGAACAGGTGCTTTTAAAGACGCAACTCATATCGTTGTAACTGCTAAAGACGGTTCTACTCAAGAAATTGAAGCTAAAAATACAATTATCGCAACAGGATCAGTTTCATCTGAATTACCATTTGCGCCAACAGATAAAACTCGTATTATCACTTCTACAGAAGCATTAGCTTTAACAGAAGTTCCAAAACACTTAATCGTTATCGGTGGTGGTGTTATCGGATTAGAGTTAGGATCTGTTTACTTACGTTTAGGTTCTCAAGTAACAGTTGTAGAATATGCAGACCGCGTTATTCCAGGAATGGACGGTGCTTTGTCTAAAGAATTGACAAAAGTATTGAAAAAACAAGGAATGAAATTCCACACTTCTACAGGTGTAACTTCTGTTGTAAATAACGGAAACGATGTTACATTAAAAGCAACTTCTAAAAAAGGAGAAGAAATTGAAATTAACGGAGATTACGCTTTAGTAGCTGTTGGTCGTCGTGCTTTCACAGGATCTTTAGGTTTAGAAAACGTAGGAGTAGAGGTCGACGAAAGAGGTCGTATCAAAACAAACGATCACTTACAAACGAATGTTTCTAACATTTATGCTATCGGTGACGTTGTTGCTGGTGCAATGTTAGCACACAAAGCAGAAGAAGAAGGTGTTTTAGTTGCTGAGCAATTAGCAGGTCAAAAACCTCATATCAACTATAACTTAATTCCTGGTGTTGTTTATACTTGGCCAGAAGTTGCAGGAGTTGGTAAAACAGAAGAGCAATTAAAAGAAGAAGGAGTAGAATACAAAGTTGGTTCTTTCCCATTCAAAGCTTTAGGACGTGCTCGTGCATCTATGGATACAGATGGTTTTGCTAAAATTTTAGCTGATAAAAACACAGATGAAATCTTAGGAATGCATATTATTGGTGCTCGTGCTGCAGATTTAATTGCAGAAGGAGTTGTAGCAATGGAATTCCGTGCATCTGCAGAGGATTTAACAAGAATGTCTCATGCTCACCCAACATTTTCAGAAGCGATCAAAGAAGCTGCTTTAGCTGCTACAGACAATCGCCCAATTCACGCTTAATCAATAGATTTAAGATAAATTCTAAAAAGCTGTTCGTAAGAGCAGCTTTTTTTGTTATTTTTAAGCATTAATTCCAAAAAATGAAATATTTAAAAAGTCTATTTGTTCTGATTTCTCTTACTGCTTCTACATTTTCTTTAGCTTGTTTAAATGGAGAGAGTAAAATACTTTCTACAGATTCTTATATTTATGAAGATAGAGAAGGTAATATTCCGCATGGACACACGTTTTATACAGAGAATTTGGATAATGATTTAAAGAAAATTGATAGTTTGTTTGCTGTAAAACCTGACGCTGATTTACTTAGTGATAAAGGTTTGATTTTGATTTTGCAAAGAAAATATCAACAAGCGATAGATTTGTATTTAGAAGTTGAGAAAAAATATCCAAACAGATATTCTACAGCTTCTAATATTGGAACTGCATACGAATTGATTGGTGATAATGAAAATGCTTTAAAATGGATTTCGAAAGCTTTGGTTTTAAATCCAGATTCGCATAATAAATCGGAATGGATTCATCAAAATATTCTAAAAATTAAGTTGAAACAATTACAATTATCAAGTGAAAGTTTGATTAATAGAGATTTTGGAAATGAAGATTTTCCAGTTTCAACATTAAGTAAAGAAGATTTGAATAGTCTAAAAAATCAGCTTTATTTTCAATTGAATGAAAGACGTTCCTTTATTCAACCAAAAGATGAAATAATGGCTCAATTATTATTTGATTATGGTAATATTCTTTTATTATTAGGAGAGAAGGAAGCAAAAGATGTTTATGAAATAGCCAAACAATACGGATTTTCAAACGAATTAATTGACAGAAGAATAGAGGAATCAAAATCAATAAAATCTTATTCATCATCTAATAGTAATGAAGAAAGTTCGTTAAAAAAATTCTTTCAGAAAAATTGGGATACAATATTAATTACTGTTTTATCAATAATAATTTTCTTTTTTGTGTTTAAAGCAAAAGAACGAAAGAGAAGAAATTAGTTTTCCTTAAAAATAAATAGGATTTGGATAAATGAATTCATAATTAAATTCATCTTGTATTTTTTGACTTGAAATTATTTTTCCTTCTCGATTTGTAGCGGAAATAATTTTCTTGTTTAATTGATATTCTAACACTTCTTCTTTGGTAGGATGTTCTGGTGTAACGACATTATAAATGGATGAATTTTTATTTGAATTAATCAATTTTTCAATCACTTGGCAAATATCTAGATAATGTATATGATTCACCATTTGAGATAGATTTTGACTATTTAAATCTATATATTTAGAAAGAAATCTATCGTCTCCCATTAATCCGCCTAAGCGTAAAATAATCAATTGATTAAATTTTTCTTTTAATTGATTTTCAATTGAATAAAAAGGATTATTTAAATAAATAGTTTCAATTGAATTTTCAGAAATAATTTCATTATTTTCAGGATAAATAGCTGTTGAACTAAGTAAAATAAGTTGATTGTTATAATCTCCTAAAAACTCAATCAAGTGCTGAAATTGTTGTTGTAAATCATCTAAATTATTTCTTCTTCCAAATGGAATTGTCACAATAACAAAGTCATAATCCGTTGAGATTTTCTCAGATTTATAATTATCAAAATCGATTGAAAAACAATTTTCTGCATCCGAAATTCGTTTCGTAGTTTCAATCAAAAATTGCTTTTCTAAATACTTTTCTAATCTCGATCCCAACCAGCCTTTTCCAATAATTAATCCTTTTTTCATTCAATTTTATTAAACAATAAATATAAGACTGTTCTATTTTCTAACCGAAAATAACTTTCTATTTTTGCCAAATGTTAGAAATTCTTTATCAAGACGAATATATTATTGCCATTAACAAACCGAGCGGATTGTTGGTTCACAAATCTTTTTATGCGCGTGATGCGTCTGTTTTTGCAGTTCAGGAATTACGTAATCAAATCGGTGGGCAACATGTTTATCCTATTCATCGTTTGGATCGTAAAACGTCAGGAGTTTTGCTTTTTGCTTTAGATAAAGAAAGTTTAAAAATTATGAATGATCGATTTGCAACACGCGAAGTTGAAAAAAAGTACTTGGCTATTTTGCGTGGTTGGGCTCCCGAAGAAATGACGATAGATTATGATTTGACGAATGATGATGGTGTAAAGCAAAATGCAATTACCTATTTTCATCGTTTGCAAATTGCCGAAATTGATTTAGAGTATAACAATCATCCGACTTCACGTTATTGTTTGGTGGAAGCAATTCCCGAAACTGGTCGTATGCATCAATTACGCAAGCATTTTCGTCATATTTTTCATCCAATTTTGGGAAGTCGTCCGCATGGTTGTAATAAGCAAAATAAATTGTGGTTGGAGAATTTTGGATTGAAAGGAATGATGCTTCACGCGCATCAATTGGTATTTAATCATCCAATGACAAATGAACAACTCGTTTTGAATGCTAAGATAAATGAAGAATTTTCTAAAGTTGGAGATATTCTTGGTTTGGATTTAGAAAAATATAAATAATCTTAATTAATGTTTTTCAATTTATCATTTATATAAAATTTAAAATTCAGACGTTAAATAATTGAAATTGAGAATAATATTTCGTAAAATTGTAAGACCAAAAACTCTTGCTTATGAAACATTATTTTTACTCATTTTTTACTTTATTTCTTTTATTTAATTGTTCAGAAAATAAACCTGAAATCAAAAAGCTTACTCAACAAGAATTAACAGAAACAACAGAATTTAAAGAAGCTTCACCCGAAAAAAAACAATTATTTTCTGAACTTAAAGCTTTTCAGAAAGATTTACAAAGTAAACAAGCGCAAAAAATTCCAGATTATTTGGATTGTCCAAAACGTATCGAAGAATTAGATTTGAATACCAAAAATACTGCGATTAGGACAGATGTTGAAGCAAATTCGTTTCGATTATCGACAAATTTAGTCACAGATAATTTTGATTTGATTTACAATGAATTAGATTTGAATATTATAAATGAAGCAATAAAATCTATCCCAGAAACGGATTTATTGGCAAATGATAATGTTTCAACCAATGTAAAACTTGGCGAATGCGATTATCATACTTCAATTTTGATGAAAAACAAAGAAGTTGAATTTGATATTAAATCAGCAACACCAAATTCTGAATGTAAGAAAGATCAAAAATGGAAATTTGTTTCGAATGGAGAAATTTTAGTTTTAGATCATCGAAAAATGTTATAATAAACAAAAAAGAAGTTCAATTTTGAACTTCTTTTTTATTTATATGTTAAATCATTATTTTCTAAAAAATTATATCCTAAATCATAATATTGGATAGGAGAGTCTTTAAATTTTATTTGAAATTGTTGACCATCTGTTTCAATTGTTTGTAATGATTTAGGAGAAATTTCTTCATACTTAGAATCCCAAAATTTAGATATAAATTTATTTATTTTGAACGTTTTTTGTTTAAACTGAAATGGTTTTGAAGGATGTTTCATTAATTCTGTCCATAAATAAAATGACTGGTAATCTCTAAATTCTTCTAAATTAACTTCTTTAGCATTTGTAAATGGATTTATAATAGAAAAATAATCTTTATAATGATATGGTTTTTTATCCTCAATATAATAATGCATAGCACGCAAAATGTCTAATAATTGTTTCACTTTTGGAGGACCATCATTTATATAAAATGAAATTCTTTTAGTGATTTTATTATTTTTTATAAAAACAATTTCTTCAAAATTTCCATCAGTTGTATTATTTGAATATTGATCATCTGTTTGATAAAGGTCTATCTGATTTAACTTGTTTTTAAAATAATTGAAATATTCTTTATTAATTTGTCCAGCATAAACTCCGTTTATTTGCGTAAATTTTTCTCCAGCATAAATTATATCACCATTAGATTCTAACCTATAATTATATATTGGACAAGAACCATAACAGCCACTACTTGTAACAATAATAGCATCAAAAACATTGTTGAATTGCTGCTTTACTTTGTCGCGAACTAACATAAAATGCGCAAAGTAAATGGTATCTTTTGATAATTTTTCAACTTTACCAAATTCAATATTTTTTTTACTCGCAGTATTATACCAAGAAACTACAGAATTTTTAATTTTAAAGTTAGTCTTGTAACCCAAATATTCAAAATCATTTGTTTTTTCATTATAAATTGAAAAATGATTCGAGTCATAAATAGTATCTGATGAGAATTTATATATGTTATTTATATTGAAAAAGATTGATGGTAATTCGTTTGGGTCATTATTTGTTTTGTCATAAAATTCTTTTGACCAATCGCCTTGTAAATGTTCCTTTATTTCTTTATCAAACGAATTTTTACAACTAATAATACTTATTAGAAAAATGAAGAATATAATTAATCGCATATTTTGATGTTAATTATCTAAATATAAACGATTAAAATGAAAAAAAGCAACTTTAATAAGTTGCTTTTATATTTTTAATGTGAATGTACATGCATAGAAACGGTGAGATAAGCGAGAATAAACCCTACTAAGATAGAACCGAATTTTTTCAGATTAAATTTGTGCCCTTCATTACTTTCGAACAAAATTACGGTTGAAATATGTAAAAATATTCCCGAAACAATTGCGCTCATTTCCAAAGAATAATTAGAAATAATCGTATGTTTTCCTAAGAAATATCCCATTGGAGCAGCTAATGCAAACAAAGTCATAAACAGAAAACGTTTTGCGTTAGATTCTGTATGTTGACATAATGCGCTAAATAAAATCATCGAAACTGGAATATTATGAACAAAAATTGCCCACATAAAATTGTGAGATTCTGCATTTGCAACAGGGATTCCTTCGATAATTGAATGCAAAAACAATCCGCCAAAAATTCCGAAAGGAAATTGCTCTTTTTTGTGCAAATGAATATGTCCGTGCTCAACGCCTTTACTGATCGTTTCTAAAATATATTGCACAACAACGCCTAATAAAACAAACAATCCGATCGAATGATGATTATGATTTTCAGAAGGATGTCCATAAACTTGAGGCAAAATTTCTAAAACGGTCATCGCCAAGAAATATGCACCACTAAAGGTTAGTAGCAGTTTTGAGTTGTGTTTATTTTTGAGTAATATTCGAGAAAATAAAACTCCAATTAACACACTTGAAATTAAGATTAGACTTTCTTTCATTTGTTTAAAACTATAATTAATCGGTCAGAAGTTTGTTCATCAAAAGCATCGAGATTATAATTTCCAAATACTTTATCTAAAATAAAACCTTCTGTTTCGTATATTTTTTTGAAATCGTTGAAATAAATTAAACGAACAAACTCTTCAAAATGAAATGTTTCGCCTTTATCTGTGAAATCAATTTCTTTTTTGATAAAACCATTTTCGACAGATTTTGTGATTTTGAATAAAATTCCATCAATCAGTTTTTGTTCATAAGGAATCATTGTCGAAACTACTTTTTCTGCATTCAAATAATCTAAAACAAAGATTCCGTGCGATTTGATTTGTTGTTTTACAGCTTCAAAAACTTTAAAATTATCTTCATAATTCTCAAAATAACCAAAACTTGTAAAAAGATTGAAAACTGCATCAAATTCGTTTGGATGATAGACTTCGCGCATATCATGTTTTTCAAATTTTAAATATTCATTTTCAAATTGTTTGGCGTATTTGATACTTTCTTCAGATAAATCTATACCTAAAACATCAAAACCTAATTTATTTAATGTAATAGCGTGTCGTCCCTTTCCACAAGCTAAATCTAACACTTTTGCTTGTTGTGGAAGCTGTAAATATTTCGTGATTTTTTGAATAAAATCTTCAGCTTCTGTAAGACTTCTGTTCTTGTATAAAATATGATAATATGGCGAGTTAAACCATTTTACAAACCATTGTAAATCCATTGTTGTTATTTTTGGCAATTTGGGCAAGTTCCTGTGATGACGCAATTGCAATCTTGCATCGAAAATCCTTCGGGTAAATTAATTTTTATTTCTTCTTTCAAGCAAATAAGTTGATTGCAAGTCGTGCAACGAAAATGAAAATGATCGTGGTGATGCTGTGTATGCTCACAACACGTCTTGCACATCGCAAAATAATTTACGCCATCATCTCCCACAACTTTATGCATCATTCCGTCTTCGCAAAAATTATTCAGAATACGATAAATCGTTGCTCTGTCCATTTTTCCTTGCAACTGCGTTTCAATTTGTTCCTGATTTAATGCAGTCGTACACGAATTGAACAAATCAATAACCGCTTGTTTGGTTGGTGTATTTCGTCTTTTCATTTCTTAATGCAAATATGTTGCAATAATACAAATTTTATGGGAAATAAAAAATCCTATTCGAATGTGAATAGGATTTTTTTGTAAAGCTGAATTTATTTCAGCTTCTATATTTTTATTTCTAATTCTGAAACAAGTTCAGAATGAATTTTTGTTGAAATAAAATTGATTTATTTAGAAATAGCTTCGCACTTTTCTTTCAACCAAGCTGTTTCTTTTTCGTCTAAGAATGGAGAAATTTTCTCGAAAACAAATTGATGATAGTTATTTAACCATGTAATTTCTTCGTTTGTCATTAAATTAACATCAATCAAATTTTTCTCAATTGGGAAAACTGTAATAATCTCAAACTTCAAGAAATCACCAAATTGAGTAGACATCGCAGGTTGAACAATCATTAGATTCTCAATTCTAATTCCGTATTCGCCATCACGATACAAACCAGGTTCGTTAGAAAGCACCATTCCAGCTTTTAGTGGAGTTAAATTCTCTTCTAAACGAATACTTTGTGGCCCTTCGTGTACACATAAGAAATGACCAACTCCGTGTCCAGTTCCGTGCCCATAATTGAAACCGTTTTCCCAAAGCGCTTTACGCGACAAAACATCTAACAAAGAACCACGAGAATTAACAGGAAAAATAGCTTCCGATAAACCAATATTTCCTTTAAGAACTAAGGTATAATCTGTTTTTTGTTGCGCCGTTGGTTCTCCTAACATCAATGTGCGCGTAATATCTGTTGTTCCTTCCAAAAACTGAGCTCCAGAATCGATTAACAACATTTCTTTGCGACCTAATATATAAGCAGTTTCAGGCGAAGCAGAGTAGTGGTTCATTGCGCCGTGATCAGCATATCCACAAATAGTCCCGAAACTTGCACCTTTACAATTTTCCTGTTGTAAACGGAAAAATTTTAATTGTTCATCAACTGTAACTTCATTAATATTATTGTCGATATTTTCTTCTAACCACATGAAAAACTTCGTCAACGCAACACCATCTTTTACCATTGCATTTCTGAAACCTTCTTGCTCGATTTCATTTTTAACCGATTTTAGATTTGTAACAGGAGAAGAAACTAAATTAATAGTTGAAGAAGTAGAAATTGCTTCGTATAAAGATTGATTGATTCGATTTCCATCTATCAAAACATGCGATTTTTCGTTCTGATTTTTTAAATAATCATAAATCGCTATATAAGGTTGAATTGTAATTCCTTCATTAGCTAAAGCAGTTTTTGTTTCTGTAGTTACTTTCACTTCATCTATAAATAAATACGCATTTTCTGTATCTACAGCAGCATACGAAATTGTCAATGGATTATAGTTAACATCATTTCCACGAATGTTAAATAACCACGCAATTTCGTCCAACGAATTCATGATATATACATTGGTATTTGCTTTTTTCATTTCATTGCGTACTTCCGAAATTTTTTCTGAAGCAGATTTTCCAGCAAATTTTACATCATAAATATAGAATGGATTTTCTGGTAAAGCAGGACGATCTTGCCAAGCTAAATCAATTAAATCAATATTTTTTACTGAAAGTTGATTGAATGAAAACTCATTAAAATTTTCTGCAAAAGCATTGTGCGCAAACATCTGGGGATTAAGTCCTACAACTTCTCCTTCTTTTAATTGAGAAATAATCCATTCGTTGATAGAAGGAGTTTCTGGCATTCTCATTTTCATCAATTCAAAAGTCGTGTCTTTTAATTGATCTTCTGCCTGAATAAAATATCTTGAATCTGTCCAAACAGCCGCTTTTTCTAACGTAACAACTGCAGTTCCAGCCGAACCATTGAAACCTGAAATCCAAGTACGTTCTTTCCAACGATTTGGTAAATATTCGCTTCCGTGTGGATCTGTTCCCGGAATAATTGTTGCGCTAATACCATTTTGTTTCATAACCTCTCTCAAAGCTGAAAGACGATCTGTGATTTTTTCCATTTTATATCGAATTCTAAAAAATTAAACTTTAATAGCCGAAAGGTACGAAGAATGTCGATGAAGGAAAATATTATTAAGATTATTATCTGGTTTCATCACGGTGTTTTTCTGATAAAACAGGTTCTGCAAAAGCAATAAATTCATTTTCTTGTAATTCGGTTAATTTATCAAAAACAGATTTATAATTAATTTTTAAAGGAATTTCTAGAACAAAATATTTTTCATTTAGCGCTTCACTTTCGCAACCAAAATTTCTAAAAATATTTCTGATATTATCTCTATTAATTTCATCATTCATTATTATAACTTGAACTGTCGAATTTCCAGAAAATTCAATTACTTTTCTAAAGGTTAAACATTCTTCATCGTTATCATATTCAGCAAATACTATATCGTCACTTGAAAAACATGGTCCATAAAATGGAATATTGTCTATTTTATATAATCCTTTTTCTTTGTCTATGGTTTCTGTCCAGAGTGTTTCAACTATTTCTTCTTCTAAAACATTACTATAATATCTAACCAATATTTTTTCATATTTAGTTTCATGATCCATGAAATATTTTTTGTTAAGGTATAAATTAGTTTAGAATTTCGAAAAACAATTATTCCTTTCTCAATTTCCTTTATTTCCCGTACTTTTGTAAAAATTTTATTTCCTTGGAAAATTTCAGAATGATTGCGAAAACCTTTTTTGGTTTCGAAGAAATATTAGCGCAAGAATTAAAAGCGTTGGGTGCGGCAGATGTTAAAATTCAAAACCGAATGGTTGAATTTAATGGCGATTTAGGTTTCATGTACAAAGCAAATTACAGCTTGCGTACGGCACTTCGTATACAGAAGCCAATTCTTTCGTTTTCTGCGAAAAATGATCATCAATTGTACGAGAAATTCAAGAAATTCCATTGGGAAAATTATCTGAATGTTGATAAAACTTTTATGATTGATCCAACTGTACATTCAGATTATTTTACACATTCGCATTATGCAGCGCTTAAAGTGAAAGATGCTATTGTAGATCGATTCAAAGAAAAAAATGGTCGTCGTCCAAGTATCGATAAAGATTTTCCAGATGTACGTTTCAACTTACATATTTCGCATGATAAAATTACGTTGTCGTTAGATTCTTCGGGAGAATCTTTGCACAAACGTGGTTATCGTGAAGAAACTGGTCCAGCTCCAATTAATGAGGTTTTAGCAGTAGGTTTGTTGTTGCAAGCGGGTTATGATGGAAAAGGAAATTACCTTGATCCGATGTGTGGTTCGGGAACAATGTTGATTGAAGCGGCGATGATTGCAAATAATATTCCGCCACAAATTCATCGTAAGCATTTTGCTTTTCAGAATTGGCCAGATTATGACGAAACATTGTTCACACAAATTCGTAATACGCGTCTAAATCGAATCAAAGAATCTGAATATAAGATTGTTGGATACGAAATTTCTCCAATGATGGTAAAAATTGCGCAGATGAATATAAAATCTGCGGATTTAGAAGATTTCATCGAAATTCGTCACCAAGATTTCTTTACATCTAAAAAGGAATTATTCCCAGTTTTGTTGGTGTTCAATCCTCCTTATGATGAGCGTATTGAAAACAATAACCAAGAATTTTATAAACAAATTGGAGACACGTTAAAATCGAGTTATCCAAATACATTGGTGTGGTTTATCACATCAGATTTACAAGCCAAAAAATATGTCGGTTTACGTCCTTCGAAAAAAGTAAAAGTATTTAACGGTAAGTTAGAATGCGACTTTTTACAATACGAAATGTACGAAGGAAGTAAAAAAACTAAAAATCAAAATTAAGAGAAGTGAGTCAATTTATAAAAGAAATCTGTCAAGATCAAAAAGTATATCTTTTAACTTCTGAGGAAGGTTTTGCTATTTCGTATTCGGAAGAGTTTGAGTACGAAGATGGCTCTAATTTAGAAGTAATTTGCTTTTGGTCGAATACAGATTTAGCTGAAAAAGCGAAACAAAATCAATGGGCAAATCATAAAATTGATTCGATTGATTTGAATACTTTTTTAGAAGAATGGTTATTCGGAATGATTGAAGAAGTTTCTTTGGTTGGAATTAATTTTGACGAAACTTCGAAAGGAGAAGAGCAAAGTCCATTGGATACTATTTTGGCAATTGTTCATGAATTGAATCAATCAAAATCAACTTTCAAATTGAATCATTTTAAGAGTTTAGATGAAATTCAGAAAGTGACATTAGAGTTGAAAGAATCATTCAATCAATAATATATTTTGGGAAAAGAAGATTTGCAACTTTCGATAATTATTGCCGTTTACGAACGTCAAGATGAATTGACAGAATTATTGTCAAGTTTAGCGAAACAAACGGATAAGTTATTCGAAATTATTATTGTAGACGATGGTTCTAAAAATAAATTGGATACAGTTTGTACTAAATTTGAAACTCAATTAGATCTTCATTATTATTACAAAACAAATTCAGGTCCAGGAAAATCGAGAAATTTTGGAATGAAAAAAGCGAATGGAAATTATTTCATTTTTTTAGATTCTGATACGATTATTCCTTCGACTTATATTGCATCGGTTAAAAAAGAATTAACAACCAATTTTGTTGATGCTTTTGGTGGTCCAGATGATGCAGATGATTCGTTTACAGATTTGCAAAAAGCAATTACTTTTTCGATGACTTCATTTTTGACAACAGGAGGAATCAGAGGAGGAAAAAAGCAAATTGGTAAATTTCAGCCGCGAAGTTTTAATATGGGAATTTCTCGTAAAGCGTATGAAAAAACAGGTGGTTTTGCGGATTTACGCGTTGGAGAAGATCCAGATTTATCAATGCGTTTGTGGGAAAATGGTTTTGAAACGAGATTATTTCAAGATTCTAAAGTGATTCATAAACGTAGAACTTCGTTAAAGAAATTTGCGAAACAAGTCTATCAATTTGGAGTTGCGCGCCCAATTCTTAATCAACGTCATCCAAATTATATAAAACCAACTTTTTGGTTTCCGAGTTTATTTTTTATCGGAACTTTAGTTGCGTTTTTATTTTTATTGTTGAGTTTTATTCTTCCGAAACATCAATTTATTCTACAAATTCCGTTTGTTTTGTGGCTAATTTATATGTTTTTGATTTTTATTTTCTCTACAATTCGTTTCAAATCTGCGGTTGTAGGTTTATTATCAATTCAAACAACTTTAATTCAATTTTTCAATTATGGTTACGGATTTTTAGAAAGTCAATTCAGGTTGAATATTCTCAAACAAAATCCTAAAAAGGCATTTCCGAGTCATTATCATATCGATTAAATATAAAAAATAAAGGTCAAGATTTCTCTTGACCTTCTTAATTTCAAAGCATTGCTTTGACATCTAACTTAAAATACTAATAAGCTCAAATTTAACATTTATTGTTGAAATTAAACTATAAATAATTTGTTATATTTTGTTAATCAATTAGTTAAAATTAATTTTAATAATTATTATTAATGATAATAAAGTAATAGTTGATTAATTTTCTAAAATAGTTAGTTGTAAAGAAATCTATTCTATTTAAAGTTATTTGAGTTTAAAATTTTTTATTTTAACTATTTATACTTGTTCCATTCAATCTTTTCGGTTAGTTCTCTCAAATATTTCGTAATTTTGCAGACTTAAATTAGAGTAATGCGTACAAAATCGACTGGAAAAAAGAAAATTAATGTAATTACGTTAGGATGTTCTAAAAATGTATACGATTCTGAGGTGTTAATGGGACAGCTGAAAGCCAATGGGAAAGAGGTTGTACATGAGCAATCTGGAGAAATTGTGGTGATTAATACTTGTGGTTTCATTGATAATGCAAAAGAGGAAAGTGTTGATACAATTTTAGATTACGTGCAACGTAAGGAAGATGGTTTGGTGGAAAAAGTTTTCGTGACAGGATGTTTGTCAGAGCGATACAAACCAGATTTAATTGAGCAAATTCCAAATGTTGACCAATATTTTGGTACGCGCGAGTTACCATTGTTGTTAAAAGCTTTAGGAGCAGATTATAAGCACGAATTGGTTGGAGAGCGTTTAACAACAACTCCTCGTCATTATGCTTATCTTAAAATTGCAGAAGGTTGTGATCGTCCTTGTTCTTTCTGTGCAATTCCTTTGATGCGTGGAGGAAATGTTTCTCGTCCAATCGAAGATTTAGTTACAGAAGCTACTAAATTGGCGAAAAATGGAACGAAAGAATTGATTTTGATTGCGCAAGATTTAACGTATTATGGATTAGATATTTATAAAAAACGTGAATTAGCGACTTTATTAAAAGAATTAGTGAAAATTGAAGGAATCGAATGGATTCGTTTGCATTACGCATTTCCAGCTGGTTTCCCAGAAGATGTTTTGGATGTAATTCGTGAAGAACCAAAAGTTTGTAATTATATCGATATTCCGTTACAACATATTTCAACAAAATTATTAAAATCAATGCGTCGTGGAACAACACACGAAAAAACGAATGCTTTGTTAGCTGCAATGCGTACAAAAGTTCCAGATATGGCGATTCGTACAACGTTAATTTGCGGTTATCCAGGTGAAACGGAAGAGGATTTCCAAGAAATGAAAGCGTGGGTACAAGAGCAAAAATTTGATCGTTTGGGATGTTTTACTTATTCTCATGAAGAAAATACACATGCTTATAATTTGGAAGATGATGTTCCTGAAGAAGTGAAACAACAACGTGTTGAAGAAATTATGGAAATTCAATCTCAGATTTCGTACGATTTGAATCAAGAAAAAATTGGAAAACAATTCAGAGTAATGATTGATCGCAAAGAAGGTGAGAATTTTATTGGACGTACAGAATATGACTCGCCAGACGTTGATAACGAAGTTTTGATTTCAGCAATTGATACCTATTTACCAGTTGGTGATTTTGTAAATGTAGAGATTATAGAAGCTTACGAATTCGATTTAATTGGAAAAGTAATTGATTAATCAATTTTAGATATAACAAAAAACCACTTCGCGAGAAGTGGTTTTTTTTATATTTAATTTTTTGCGTTATTGCGACGTTTTTTCTTTAAACGATTCGTTTGAACTAATTGTTTATGTTTTGGATCTTTTAATTTATCCACTAAAACTTGTAAATGATTTTCTTCTTTTTTTGCCTTTTTAGCCATTTTTCTTGGTTTTAAATTTGATTTAAATTAATCATTATTCCTCAAGTAGTCAAACTTATTTGTTTAATTATAAAATATTTAACGTTTACTTTTTAGGTTTTTCACTCATGTAGAACGTGATTTTTCCGCCATTCACAATATCAAAATGATTCAAATTAAAAGATGAATAAGTTTTTCCGTTCAATTCTATTTTTTGGATGTAAACATTCTTCTTCGATTGATTTTTAACGTCAATTTCAAATTGTTTTCCATTTTCTAAATTCAATATAGCGTGATCAATCAACGGACTTCCAATTGCGTAATCTGTCGATCCTTGCTGAACAGGATAAAAACCTAAAGCACTAAAAATATACCACGCACTCATTTGTCCTGTATCATCATTTCCGCCCAAACCATCAGGCGTTGGCTTGTATTGCATATCCAAAATCATTCTGATTTTTTCTTGAGTCTTCCACGCTTGTCCCGCCCAATTATATAAATATGCAACATGGTGTGCCGGCTCATTTCCATGAACATAACCTCCGATTATACCTTCACGCGTAATATCTTCTGTATCTGCAAAATATTCGTCAGGTAAATGCATCGTAAATAATTCGTCCAATTTCGCTCCAAATTTCTTTTTCCCACCCATTGCTTCAATTAATCCATTTGGATTTTGAGGAACAAAAAAGCTAAAATTCCACGAATTTCCTTCAATAAAACCTTGTCCATGTGTATTTAATGGATCAAATTCTTTCTTGAAACTTCCATCCGCTAAACGAGGACGCATAAATCCAACCGAAGAATCGTAATTGTTTTTCCAATTTTCAGAACGCTTCATAAATGTTTCGTATACATCCATTCGATTCAATTTTTTAGCCGCTTGCGCAATCGACCAATCATCGAAAGCATATTCTAACGTATTCGAAATTGATGTACCATTTTTTTCTGCCGGAATATAACCTTTGTCGATATAATCGCCAATTCCTTCGTAATCGCGCTTATTTGCTGTCGCAACACAAGCATTTAACGCCGCATTAGCATCTCCATTATAAATTCCTTTTACAATTGCATCTGCGATTACTGTAACCGAATGATAACCGCTCATACACCAGTTTTCGTTGGCATAATGCGACCAAATTGGCAACATTTTGATTGGATTTTGCTCATAATGTTTCATCATCGATTTTACCATATCATTGTTGCGTTTTGGCTGAATGATATTGAACAACGGATGCAATGCACGATAGGTATCCCAAAGCGAAAAAGTGGTGTAATTTGTAAAATCTTTGGCTTGATGAATTTCTTGATCCAAACCTTTGTATTGCCCATTCACATCCATATAAGTTGTCGGATTGATGAAGGTATGATACATCGCTGTGTAGAAATTTATTTTATCATTTTCTGAAGATTTAATCTGAATTCGATTTAATTCTTTGTTCCAATTTTCTTTTGCTTCATTACGCACTTGTTCAAAATTCCAATGTGGAATTTCTGTTGTCAAATTTTCTAACGCATTGGTTTGACTGACTGGAGAAATCGCAAATTTAATCTTTACTTTTTCATCTTTTTCTGTATCAAAATCAAAATACATTTTGATCTTTTTTCCTTCAATTAAAGGAAAATTCTGCGTTTCGTTCCATTTACGCCAAAAGCCTTTATAATCAACTTGTCCGTCTTCATTTTTTTGTCCATAATTTTTGAATGGTTTTGAAAAAGTCATCGCAAAATAAACTGTTCTATTTCTTGCCCAACCACGTGTTTGTCTATAACCTGTAATCAATGTATCATTCACCACGCGAACATATGTCCACGTATTTTTGTCATCGTAATTATAAATTCCAGCATTCAAATCCAAAATAATATGTGAATCAACCGATTTTGGAAAGGTATATTGATGAAAACCAACGCGCGTAGAAGCGGTCATTTCTGCCCAAATATTGTAATCATCTAATTTCACTTTGTAATATCCCGCTTCGGCAGTTTCATTTTGATGCGAAAATCGAGAACGATAACCGCTATCAGGATTTTGAGCTGTTCCGGGATTCAGTTTTAATTTTCCAACGGTAGGCATAATCAAAAAATCACCCAAATCAGAATGTCCTGTTCCATTAAAATGTGTATGACTAAATCCAGTTATTGTTTTATCTTCAAAACGGTAACCCGCACAATAATCATAAACTTTTGGATTGTATTTGTGATTGACAGCATAAGGAATAGAATCCGTTTCGGGGCTTAATTGTACAGCGCCAAAAGGAACAGTTGCGCCAGGGAAAGTGTGTCCCATTTTTTCTGTTCCAATCATGGGATTGACATATTTTACTAAATTCTGTTGCTGCGCAAAAGCAAGAGAATTGAGTGAAAGTAGAGCGATTACTAATTTTGTTTGCATCGATTTTTAAGTATTAATTTGAATAAAGTTAAACAAATCGAGCATAAAAAAAGGAAAGCTTTTTAACTTTCCTTTCGAATCTTTATTTTTTATAAAATCATTTCGGGAATTTCTCCTTCAATAATTAATTTTCCTTCAGTTGCATTTTTGATGTCTTCCACAGAAATTCCTGGTGCTCGCTCTAATAATTTGAAACCACCTTCTGGTAAAACTTCTAAAACAGCTAATTCAGTAACAATTTTTTTGACACATTTTATTCCTGTTAAAGGAAGTGTACATTCTTTTAGAAGTTTAGATTCTCCTGCTTTGTTCACATGTTGCATGGCTACAATAATATTATCAGCCGAAGCTACTAAATCCATTGCACCGCCCATTCCTTTTACCATTTTTCCAGGAATTTTCCAGTTGGCAATGTCTCCATTCTCCGAAACTTCCATTGCGCCAAGAATTGTTAAATTGATTTTTCGTGCGCGAATCATTCCGAAACTCATCGTCGAATCAAAGAAAGCTGAACCTGGTAAAGTTGTAATCGTTTGTTTACCCGCATTGATAAAATCAGGATCTTCTTCACCATCGATAGGGAAAGGTCCCATTCCTAATAATCCATTTTCTGATTGTAAAACAACATTTACATTTTCGGGAATATAATTAGCAACCAACGTTGGAATTCCGATACCTAAATTCACATAAAATCCGTCTTGTACTTCTTTTGCAATACGTTTTGCAATACCATTTTTATCTAACATTTTCTTTTATGATTTAGGTTGAACAGTTCTATTTTCGATACGTTTCTCGTATTTCGCACCTTGAATAATTCGATTGACATAAACGCCAGGCGTATGAATTTGATTTGGATCTAATTCTCCAATTTCTACCAATTCTTCCACTTCGGCAATCGTAATTTTTCCACACATAGCAGCTGGATGATTGAAATTTGCTGTTGCACCACGGAAAACTAAATTCCCCGCTGTATCACCTTTCCACGCTTTTACAATTGCAAAATCAGGCTCGAAAGCATATTCTAACAAATATTCTTTTTCGATTCCGTGAAAGGTAAATTTTCTGATTTCTTTTCCTTCAGCGACTTCAGTTCCAACTCCAGCAGGCGTAAAAATTGCAGGCATTCCATAACCAGCAGCCATTAAGCGAGTAGCTAAAGTTCCTTGCGGAATCAATTCAACCTCTAATTCACCTGAAAGCATTTGACGTTCAAATTCTGCATTTTCTCCAACATAAGAAGAAATCATTTTTTTGATTTGTCGTCCTTGTAATAATAATCCTAAACCAAAATCGTCTACACCTGCATTGTTACTAATACACGTAAGGTTATTGATTTTTTTGTCTACCAATCCTTGAATCAAGTTTTCAGGAATTCCAGAAAGTCCAAAGCCTCCAACAGCAAGCGTCATTCCGCTTTCTACGCCTTGTAGCGCTTCTTCGATGCTGTTTACTTTTTTGTTTATCATTTTTGTTGTGTTTGATCAAATATAATTCTAATGTTAAAGATAAATAAAAACCATTCATATTTCAATTAACCTACAAAAATCTTAGGTTAACCTCTTAAATTTAGATAACAAAATATCGATATATACTTTTGTTTAGAAGATTATATGAGGACATGATAAAGTTGTGCAAGGCTGAGAATCGAAATTTATTTGAAAATAAATTTATTAGGATAAATGCTTTAAATGATACAAATCCGATTTTGGATTTTGCTTTTATTGATGATGTTGCGTTAAGCGGAATGGGTACTTATCAAAAAGTAATTAAAGAAAGTGGTTATATTATTTTAATGCCTTTATTGAATAATATTCGCTTGAATATGAATGGTTTTAATTGGAAAATTGAAGTCAATCAATCATTTGTTTATTACTTAGAAAAAGGAACTATAATAGAAATAGAAGGCGATTTGAGCCACGATTTTTCTTATTTCTATGCGTTATTCATCGTAAAAGAAAAACAGCAAATTGCTAAAATGATTGTTCCAATTGATTTTGAACGAGAGAATAGATTAGAGAAAATTATTCGCCATGATTTGTTTAATGTTTTTTTAGGAAAATTTGATTTGAGAAGAGAATCAGAAATACCAATGAAAAAAGTTGAAAGAAATTGGTTAATTATTTCGTTAACAGGAATTTTTGAGATTCATAATCGTTTAATCGAATCCAGAGATTTATTGGAAATTAAGTCAGATGAACACGTAGAATTTGAATCGTTGAGCGAAAATTCTTTGTTAATGGTGATTGATTACTAATACTAAAAATACATTACAAAATGGAAAGAAAAGATTTTATAAAAAATAGTTTAGGATTATTAGGAGCAAGTTTAATTGTTCCAAAAGTGTTGATGAGTTGCAAAGACTCTAATGTTGTAAATGATTGTGAAGTATGGGCCTCTGAAACAGAAGGTCCATTTCCTACAAAAAAGCCAGAAGATTTTTTATCTAAAAATATAAAAGGCGATCGAACAGGAGTAGAGGCGACAATCAAAATTAATGTAACCAATGTTGATGAAAGCTGTCAACCTTTAATAGGCGCGATTGTTGATATTTGGCATTGTGATAAAGATGGAAATTATTCGCAATATGGCGGAATGCGTATGCAACCAACCGATTATAAATCGTATAAATTTTTGAGAGGTAGACAAGTAACCGATGAAAATGGAAATGTTGAATTCAATTCTATTTTCCCAGGTTGGTACGAAAGTCGTGCAACGCATATCCATGTGCACATTTACAATGCAAATGGCGTTTCGATAAAAGTAACGCAAATTGCTTTTCCAGAAGGTGAAAATTCTGTTGTAGAAATTGTAAATTCAGCCAAAAAATATGGTTATACAAAAGGTTTGACAGGTTATACGTACAATGCGAATGACAATGTCTTTTCGGATGATACAGACGGAAATCAATTGGCAAAAGTGAGCGGAAGTTTAGAAAAAGGATATACAATTGAAGCAAATATTGTAATTTCTACAGAAAATATAGAGGAAGCAAAAGAGCCAATGGGCGGAGGGCTAGGAATGCCACCACCTTTTGATAGAAAACCAAAAGATGAAAACAATTAAAAAAGTTCAGTTTGCTTATCGTTTAGTGATTGATGCTTCGACAACGTCAATTTGGGAGAAATATGTTTTTGATGCGACGTACAAAGAGTATTATTTGCAAGAACAACTTTTTCAGCAAGAAACGTATAAGGTAGAAACTTTTCGAGAATTGTTGCGTCAAAATAAAAAAGCAACGCAATTGCATTATTTGGTGGGAATGGCGGCGATCCCATATATCGAACAATTGGAAGGAAATTTGTATCAAATCACAGATAATTTGAACAAAATCTACCTTAATTTTGTAGATTTCGAGTTGGATGTTATAAATTCTTCTAATCAAAATCATGCAAATCACAAGGTTGCGCTTACATTTTACACCAAACAATATTTCTATTTTGGAGAAGTGAACAATCATTATTTAATTTCTTCGGATGAAGAATTAAACGTAAATATTAAAACGTTGATGATTCCAAATAGACAGCATTTTTCTATTGTTTCAATTGAATTAGAAGATGAATAAAGTAAAAATTACAAAGAGAGAAATCGTTATTTTCAGCATAGTTTCAATCATTTTTATGTTGATTCCGTTTATAGCTGCGCCAAATTTTTCGAGCGATCAATCTATTTTCAAAACTGGTTTTTTCAAGCGAATGCTTTTCGAAAATATCTTGTTGTTAGTGTTCTTTTTGGTGAATTATTTCGTGTTAATTCCAAAATTATATTTTCAGAAACGTTATTTTTTCTACATCGTTATTCTCATCATTTTCTTTTTTGTGGTGTATAAAGTTCCAGAATTTGCGTTTCATTTTAACAAAGTTCCACCAAAAATTCCGCCTTTTAATCGTTTTGAGTCTCGAAAACCGCCTCGTAATTTTATGATGTGGAGCCCGAAAATTATTATGTTTTCGATGATGGCGATTGTTTCGCTTTTTATTCGACAAAATAAACGTTTTCAGGAAATGAAAAATGAAAAACAATTGTCTGAAATTGCTTATTTAAGAGCACAAATCAATCCACATTTTTTGTTCAATACGTTGAATAATATTTATGCTTTAACGCTTCAAAAGTCAGATTCTGCTTCGGATGCGGTGATGAAATTATCCAAAATGATGCGATTTGTAGTTTCAGATTCTTCCAAAGATTTTGTGCCTTTGCAACAAGATTTAGATTATATAAAGAATTATATTGAGTTGCAAAAATTGAGATTAACGAACAAAGAATCTGTTATTTTTGAGGTCGAAGGAAATTCTGCAGATTTAAGAATTTCGCCATTAATTTTAATTAATTTTATCGAAAATGCATTTAAATATGGTGTGATTGATGAAGCTTCGGAACCTGTCATTATTTCGATAAAAGTTGAGCAACAAACACTATTTTTGAACGTAGAAAATACCATTTCGAAAGAGGTAACTCCTGAAACTGAAAAAAGTGAAATTGGTTTGAAGAATACGAAAAAGAGGTTAGATTATTTTTATACAAATCATTATAAATTAACTATTAATAATGATTTATCTAAATTTATTGTTGAACTAAAAATTTTCTTGAATGATTAAAGTAATTGCGATAGATGACGAGCCTTTAGCATTAATGGTAATCGAAAATTATTGTTCGAGAAATGAACATGTCGAGTTAGTGAAAACATTCTCAAATTTGAAAGATGCACAGAAATATATCAATCAATTTCCAATCGATTTGATGTTTTTGGATATTCAGATTTCGCGTACGAATGGAATGGAATTTTACAAAAATTTAGAAAAGAAAATTCCTGTTATTTTTACTACGGCTTTTGCAGAATATGCGGTTGATGGTTTTAATGTTGCGGCGATAGATTATTTGTTGAAACCGATAGATTACGATAGATTTGAAGAAGCAGTGAATAAAGCAGTGTTGATTTTGGTGGATAAAAAACTGAATGAAGACAAAGATTTTTTGACGATTAGAGCCGATTATAAATTGAATAAAATTGCCTACGATGAAATTGATTTTATTGAAGGTTTGGACGATTATGTAAAAATTCATCTCGCAAACGGAAAACGAATTACTGCTCGAATATCGATGAAATCTATCTTAGAAAAACTGCCCGATCAACTTTTTGTCCGAGTTCATCGATCTTATATCGTTTCGATAAAAAAAGTGAAATCAATTCAAAATAAAGTCTTATATTTGAAAGACGAAGAAATTCCGATTGGTGAAACGTATAAAAATGTCATTCTAGAATTTTTCAAAATTTAAGAGGTTAAGAAAATGGAAAAAAAAGTGATTAGTCGATTTATCGTAAACATTTTTTTTTCCAATTTTTTTTTAATTCTACTTTCTATCGTGCTCAATATAGAGACGAATATCAAAATTGGTTTACCGTTTAATTCAATTGCGTATTACGCTTTTATTAGCACCATTACCGTATTGTTTTATTTGTATGCCTACAGAATTCCAAAATCTTTAAAATCATCAAGTAATCCAAGAACTCAGTTTTACATTACTCATCGTAAATCTGTTTGTATTTATACCGCTATTTTAGCCGTAATCGCTTTAGTTTCTGGAATTATTTTAGCACTAAATTGTTTACCGAATTACGAAATATTAACTTGGAAATGGTTGGCTGTCTTATTTTTTACAGCAATTTTATCTTTTGGCTATTATGATTTCAAATTAGGTATTTCGTTGCGTAAAACGATGTTGTTAAAGCCATTTTTAATTGGCTGGACTTGGGCAATTACAACCGTTTTTTTACCTGTTTTATTTTTGATGTTGAAGAATGAAACGCATTATGTGATTGATGCAAAATTCTATTTTCTATTTTCTCAAACCTTTATGTATTGCGTTGTGAATGCGATTTTGTTTGATTTGAAAGATTATGAAGATGATAGTAACCGAAACTTAAAAACCTTTGTTGTAAAATATGGTTATCATTTTACGTTGAACCGCATTATTTTACCTTTAATATTTCTAGGATTTTTGAGTTTTGTAATCTTCGGAATATGGTATGGATTGCCGCTTCACCGCATTTTGTTTATGTTAATTCCGATTGTTTGTTTAGCTATTTTTGCCTTTAAACTCAATCGTCCAAAAGCCATTTTATATTATTTAATTGCAATCGATGGAATGATTTTATTGAAAGCAATTTGTGGAATTTTAAGCGTAATTTTATTCGAATAATGAACTACAATTTTATCGCGCCATATTATCATTCGTTGAGCCAGTTGATTTTTTTGAATCGTCAACATCAGGCTCATTTTGTGATTTTGAAACATTTGAAAGAGAATGATAAAATCTTGTGGGTTGGAGGAGGAGCAGGAAAATTTATCGCTGAAATAGAAAAATTAAATCTAAAATTGGACATAGATTATGTTGATTTTTCTTCGAAAATGATTGATTTAGCCCAAAAAGAAAAGACGTCGAATTTAAACATCAATTTTATTGTTGCAGATATTTTTGATTTCGAAACGGATAAAAAATATGATGTGGTGATGACAACTTTTTTGTTTGATCATTTTAATCAACCTAAAGCAGAAGAATTATTTAACCAATTAAATTCGTATTTGAAAATAGGAGGATTGTGGTTTTATGTTGATTTTGTACAAAATCAGAAAGGTTGGCAAAAAAGTGTAACGAATGTGATGTTGAGCTTCTTTAGAATTGTTATTGGTTTGGATATTTCTCAGTTACCTAAAATGAAACAAAGTTTTATGTTGTATTTGAAAATCGTCGAACATAAATTCTTTTTCAAGAAATATATAGAAAGTATTGTTTATCAAAAGAAATAAAAAAAGCGATTCAATAATTTGAATCGCTTTCATTTTACATATAATCGGTGTCTAATTTACCTTTTTTGAACTGAATAATATTCAGTTTATTCATTGCCCAAATGCATGGATACATTGGATCGAATTCCCATTTCTTAACCGCGAAATTAGGACGTCCACCAAATTTATGGTGATTGTTATGTAAACATTCTCCCCACATTAACCAGTCAATCGGCATTAAGTTTGTCGAAGTATCTCCAACATCGTAATTGCGATAACCTAATTTGTGTGAAAACCAGTTGATGATTACACCATGTAGAGGGCTCATTAAAACTTGCATCGGGATGAATACAAAATACGTCCATAGTGGTGCATCAACAGCAACATAAATTAATATGTAAATGATTACCCAAGCTAAACGTACAGCATTATTTCCTGCAAATCTATCCCAAGAACGCCAAGAAGGAACGCCTTTTTTGAATTTTTCTAAAACTTGTGTTTTATCGTGATCGATTTCATTGTAAACAATACGAGTTCTCCACATCATCGCAAAGAAATTTGGATCATATTGTGGCGAATGTGGATCTTTTTCTGTGTCGGCATACGCGTGGTGATGTCTGTGCATAACCCCGTATGTGTAGGGACTTAGATAAGATGAACCTTGAAAAATCCACGCTAAAACGTGAAAGATTTTTTCCCAAGCTCTTGACATCGTAAACATTGCATGTGATGCATATCGGTGATGAAAAAAAGTTTGGAAAAATAAAGAAGCATACCAATGTATAACAAAGATAATGATTACTGCTGTCATTACTAATTTTAAATTTTTACAAATATAATCGTTAGGATTGTGAATTCCACTAATTAAAATCATAGAACTCATAAAATTATTGATTATTTATAATGAAAAAAGTTAATTTTAATCTGCTCTAATCAAATAAATTATCCATTTAATATTAGATTTTTATATGTAATTATTTAATACTAAATACGTTGATTAAATAAATGTTAAAGTTATAAACCTAAATAAACAATTATTTCTCTTGCAACAGCTGCGCCGGCTCTATTTGCACCAATTGTAGAGGCAGATGGACCGTATCCCGTTAAATGAATTCTTGGATCTTTAGCAACTTGTGTAGCTAATTTTCCACTCATTTCGATTCCGCCTTTCTCATTTTGTAAATGAAGAGGATCAAGATGATCCAAACTATGTCGAAAACCAGTATTCCAGAAGATTACATCAGCATTTAATACCGTTCCGTCGTTCCATTTAACGCCTGTTTCTATAATTTCATCAAACATTGGTTTGCGATCTAAAACATCTGTATGTAACAAACTTTCGATTGCAGGCGTGATAGGTAAACCGGTAACAGACACCACCGATTGAGTAGGTAATCCTTCTCTCACGCGTTTATCTACCATTGCTACGGCTTCTCGTCCTAATTCTTCGGTGAATTTGTTATCTCTAAAATCGGGCGGTCTTCTTGTTACCCAAGTTGTTTCGGTAACTTTTGAGATTTCGCCTAATAATTGAACGGCAGAAATTCCACCTCCCACAATAATCACATGTTGCCCAATAAATTCTTTGGCATTTTTATATTGATTGGTATGCAATTGTCTTCCTTCAAACTTTTCGATTCCAGGATAATGAGGAATATTAGGAGTTTTCCAGGTTCCTGTTGCATTTACAATTCCTCTCGCACTAAATTGAACACCATTTGTTCGGATAAGAAATCGACCATTATTTTCTTCTACTTTATCAACGCGCAATGGTCTAATGATGGGAAAATCATATTCTTTTTCATACTTTTCGTAATAAGCAGGAACAGCTTTATTTGCTTGCAATTCCTTGTCTTGTATATGCACAGCTTCGGCAAAAGTCAAGCCTGGTAAATCATTAATTCCGTTCACCGTACTCAATGTCAACGAATCCCATCTATGTTGCCAAGCGCCGCCAGCATGTGGTTCGTCATCTAAAATCACAAAACCTTTTCCAGGTTTTATTCCTCTTTTTTTGAGATGATAAGCTGCAGACAAACCAGCTTGTCCAGCTCCAATCACAACGATATCAACTTTGTAAAATATTTCTGAATGATTCATTTTATAAAGCTAATTAAAACTATTTGTAAATTTATGTGAAGAAATCGTTTTATTTGGGTTTCTTCCGAATGCGATATATAAATTGCGAAACTTTACATCCCCAAAGTTTTAGGGTTTGAATTGCTTGTAAATGATTATCTTTTTCTTTTACAATTAATTGATCGGTAAACGAAGAAATAAATTGAGCCCAATAATTGTGTTTAGCATCATTCAATAAAAAATAGAAACCAGCATCGCCAAATTGTTTTCCGCTCGAATCTAAAATCAATTCATTTTCAAGACCAACAGTTGGTTTCATAATAACTGTTGCATTGCCTTTTGGTAGAGGAAAAACAGCTTTGATACAGGTTTTACCAGAAGGAAGTGTACACGTTCCGTAAATACCAGAATAAATCACTTTGCCTGAATTTTTGAATTTTCTCAACCAAATGGTATAAATAACTTTGTTGCTTTGCGGATGATTTAGCGTAATGATTTCATTTATTAAATCTTCGGATTGTGCAATATTTTTTGTTGGAATATTTAATTGATTAATCCGTTGACTAAATAAACGATTGACCAAATAACCAAAAAAAGAAAAATAAGGATTCCATTTTACATTGAATTCTAAATTATAATCTGAGGTAGCTTCATAAAAATCAATCACCTTTTTTGATAGATTTTCGAGCTGATCATCAGTTAAATTCAATTCATGAATAGAAGTTAATAAGCCTTTTGAAGTTGAATTTCGAGTAATAATAAAATTCTCTTTTTTCGCTAATTGATATATAAAATCTTCACCAATTCCGTTCAATTCACCGAAAGGAGCAATCAACCACGAATAATCGTTTTGATTAATTTTTCTTCCCCAAAGAATTACCCATTGTTGTGTAAACCAATCCTGAAATTTTTGCATTGTAAAAGCTAAATTCATCTAAATATTTTCATTATTAGGAAGAAAAGAATTGCAATTATTCCATTGTCCATGTTCAGAAATTGGTTTAAAACGAAGTGTTGTAAATTCAAAATGAAAATCCTTTCGATTACGCTCTTTCATTGCGTTAGCATGTCTTTTTGGGTCAGGCATTTTGCTATGTCCATTCACCATATACGTCATTTCTGATTGAGATTTCCAAATCGAAAATGTCGAAATAATATTGGGATATCGAATAGAAGCCAACGAAAGTGTAGTGCCTTTGTGATCTCGAACTAATTTCTCGACAGGTCTTCCCCAGCGTAGAAAACGAGGAATCTCTGTGTATTTCATTCGTGCAATTGTTACCGCAACAACAGGCTCATTTTTTCTGTTTTCCTCCATTTCTTCTGTCGGAATTTGAAAACCAGAAATATTTCCCCATTGTCTCAAAAAATCTAATCGAACATGCCATCCTTTCGCTAAAAGTTTTCCGTGAGAATTATTTTTTAAAAAGTTTTCTAAAGATTTTTCATCTTCCCATTGCGCAAATACAACAATAGTTTGATTAAAAATCCTCGTTTTTGAAAAAATAGGAGAACCTAATTTCATTGCAGACATCGTTTCAGCATATATTAATCCAATAATCTTATTTGTTTTCAAAGGAAAAAGCATCAATTTAAAGGCTTGAAAATAGCTAAGCTTTGCGATATGATAAGAGAAAACATTCATCTATGCAAAATACTATTTTAAAAATGAAAAGGATAAACTAAAACAAACTATTTTTTAGAATTGTACTATGTAAAATATAAAAAGTATTTGGTTTGAGGGGAAGTTTACAGATTAATGATTTTAGATGTGAAAAGAAAGGTAAGTCTAAGTCTGAGATTAAGCGATGTCTAAATCAAAAGAAAATTGAAATTCTCTGTTACGCTGAAAAATGAAGTTTTATACTATTTTCTATTTTAGATGAACATTCAACTATAATTATAGAAAATAAGTCAAATAAAACGTTTACATTTATTTCTATTAACCCTTTTGATCAATTAATAAGATGAACAAAGAACTTTTTAAAAATATATTGACAACTCAAATTCCGATTGCATGGATTGCGGGTGTTCGTTTGGAGTCGTGGGAAGAAAATAAAGTTTCGACACGAGTAAAATATGGATTCCTTAACCAAAATCCATTCAAAAGTATGTTTTGGGCAGTGCAAGGAATGGCGGCAGAATTTTCTTCTGGTTTTATGGCAAATGCTAAGATTTCGAAATCGGGAGAAGATGTTTCGATGTTGGTTTTGGGAATGCAATCGAAGTATTTGAAGAAAGCTGTTGGTAAAATTGTATTTACTTGCGAAGATGGAGAAAAAATAGATGAGGTTATAAAAGAAGCGATCGAAACCAAGAAAGGTGTATCGCTAAATGTGACAAGTAGAGGCGTAGACGAGGAAGGAGATGTTGTTTCAGAATTTGAATTTACGTGGACATTCAAGTTGAGAGATAAAAAATAAAATATAAAAGCTGAAATTTATTCAGCTTTTTTTGTGATTTCTTGTTTCAAAATTGAAACCACTTCATCTATTTCTTCAAAATTTAGATGTGCAAATCCAAGGCGAATTCCAGTTTGATGTTGGGTTTGATATAAAATTGTTTGCGGAATAAACAATTCATTTTTTGCGCAATTTCGTTTTAATTCCATCAAATTTATAGGTTGATTAAAATTAATCCAAACCGCTAAACCTCCATTTGGATTCGTAAAACTGATCAAATCATTTAATTCAGTTTTTAATTTTTGACAAAAATAATCGCGTCGCTCTCGATAAGTTTTACGATGTTTTTTTAGAATTCGATTAATTTCGCCTTCGCTAATCATTTCACCTAAAACTTGCTCGATAAATGGATCAACTTGCTGATCAAGAATAGACAAGTGTTTCTTCGCTTCGAGAATTAGATTTTTTGGTGCTACAATAAATCCAATTCGATAACCTGGAGCAAGATAATGGCCAAATTTTCCGGTGTAAATAACCATTCCATTTTGATCTGAACTTGCCAACGGTAAAATAGGATGATTGCTGTAATGGAAATCAAAATCGTAATCATCTTCCACAATTGCAAACCCAAATTCCTGCGAAAGTTGTAGTAATTCTACTCTCCTTTGTGAACTTAGTGTAACCGTTGTCGGATAATGATGATGTGGCGTAACATATACAATTCGTATCGGCAATTGCTCGCACAATCTTCTTAAATCATCCGTGTCAATTCCAAATTCATCCGTTTTTATTTGTTTGATTTTAGCAAATTGCGTCTGAAAAATCATGTTACTTTTATAATAACTTAAATTTGAAACTGCAACAACATCATTTTGTTTTAGCAGAATTTCAGCAATCAAAAAAAGTGAAATTTCCGAACTTCTCGTCACCAGAATATTCTCTTTAGAAATATGTAAACCTCGTGTCAAATTGAGATAATTTGCTAAATTTTTTAAAAAATAATCATTTTTAGGCTGATTTACTTTTGAAATTGAAGTTTTTCGTTTTAAAATAGCTGAATATAATTTAGCTGGAAGTTTTAGTTCTGCTAACCGATGATCGATTGTTCCATCAGTTAAATATAAGCGTTGATTGAAACTTTCGTACGGATTATCCAAAAGTATCGATTGTTCGAATTGAAAACCCGTTTTATCAGGATACAAATTGATTGAAAATTGCTTTGGAACAATGGTTTTCTGAAACTTTTGAGAAGATTGACTCAGTACATAACTTCCTTTATTTGGAACGATTTCTATCCAACCTTGGGCTTCAAGTTCTTGAAAACTATTGACAATTGTATTGCGGTGAAGCGTTAAAATCTCACTTAATTGCCTCGTTCCTAGTAGTTTTGTTCCACTTGGAATATAGCCTAATTGTATTGCTTTAGCCAGTTGATTCGCTAATTGAAGATAAATCGATGTATCCGAATTGCGTTCGATTTCGATAAAACTTTTGTATGGTATTTCAGCCGGACTATTCATTATTTATAAACTGGTATATTCTGATAGGTCGGAAAGGTACTACTTTCGCATCAGATTTAACTCAATTAATTAAATAATTAGTCAAAAATGAAGAAGATTACTATGGTATTGTGTTTAGCTGCACAAAGTATTTTTGCACAAAATGCGAATGATACCATTGCGATAGGAGAAGTATCTATATTAGATAACCGTCTGAATACGCCACTTTCTAAAGAAAATAGAAACATTTATGTGTTAAGTAAATCAGAAATAAACAAATTACCTGCACGTTCTTTACAGGATGTGTTGCAGTATGCATCTGGAATAGACTTGCGTCAACGAGGACCGTTTGGAACGCAAGCTGATATTTCAATGGATGGCGGAAGTTTTGAACAAACATTGATTTTGTTGAATGGTGTAAAAATTATGGATCATCAAACAGCTCATAATGCGCTAAATCTTCCCATTCCATTAGAAGCGATCGACAGAATTGAAGTGGTACGTGGTCCGGCTGCTCGTGTTTATGGAAATAATAGTTTGACAGGTGTCATTAATATTGTCACGCGTCAACCAAAGAAAACGGGCGTTTATGCGAATACCTATTTTGGAACAAATTTTAAGAAAGATAGCGAAGATACGGGCGATACCTACGCAAGTAGAGGTGTGCAGCTTGGTGCAAATTTGGCAAAAGAAACGCATCAACATCAGTTGTATGTGAGCCATGATTGGGGAAATGGGTACCGATACAATACGGCTTACGAGAACAATAAATTGTATTATCAAGGGAACTTTCAGTTTGATGATGCCAATAGTTTAGTTGTTTCGTATGGTTATGTGAAAAATAGTTTCGGAGCTAATGGTTTTTATGCATCTCCGGGTGATAAAAATTCGAAAGAATTGGTTGAAACAACATTAGTTAACATTCAATCAAAACATCTATTATCGGATCGAATTACCTTAGCGCCACGAGTGAGTTATCGTTACAATTTTGATGATTATCGCTATTATAAAAACGATTTGAGTAAAGCTCGTTCTCTGCATTATTCAAATTCTATTTCGGGAGAAGTTAACTCGACGTATCAATTGAATAAAGGGCAGATTGGAGTAGGAGTTGAGTATCGAAATGAGCAAATTTCATCCACAAGTATCAAAAATCATACACGCGATAATGTTGGCTTTTATGCGGAATATAAGACGGATATTACACCAAAATTGAATGTAAATGTCGGAACATATGTTAACTATAATTCGCAATATGGTTGGCAAGCTTTCCCGGGAATTGATGCGAGTTATGCAGTTAATTCGAACTTGAAATTGATGGTAAATGCAGGAACAAGTCAACGAATTCCTTCGTTTACAGATTTATATTTAGATCAGCGACCAGGAAATATTGGGAATGCAAATGTTGAATCTGAGAAGGCTTTTCAAACTGAAATTGGATTCAAATATAACAAGAGAAATTGGACGTTTAATGCCTATTATTTTTATCGTTCGATCACAGATTTTATCGATTGGGTACGTTTAACATCTAATGAGCCATGGCAAGCACAAAATTTTGGAGATTTGAAAACACACGGATTTAATACGAAGGTTTCGTACTTAGCAAATCTTTCTGCGAATCAAAATTTGAAGTTTTCTTTGAGCTATTCTTATCTTGATCCTGAGTTTAAAAATGTGGATGATCAATACAATTCTAAATATAAGATAGAAAGCTTAAAACATCAGTTAATCAATACAATAGATTTTACAATCGGAAGAACTACTTTAAGTGTTGCGAATCGTTACAATACACGTCAATCGTATAAATCTTATTGGATTACTGATGCAAGAATTAATCATTCATTCAAAAATAATTTGAGTATTTATTTTGATGCGCAAAACATTTTTAACACAACATATAACGAAGCTGGAGCAATTCCGTTACCAACAACTTGGATGAGTTTAGGAATTAAGTTTACTGGAATTTAAATGATGACAAACATTTAACATTCTCTTTAATAGTTTATATTATAAATGCGGTGAGACAACTTTTTTAGGAAAGTTGTCTCTTTTTGATTCCATAAATTTCTTCCTAACTTTGCAAAAATAATTTGTATGATTATCATCGATTCGCCATCTCACGATGCGTATTTCAATATAGCTTTAGAAGAATATTTATTGTACCATTATCCAACGGAAGATATTTTTTTGTTGTATATCAATGCGCCGTCAATTATTGTTGGGAAATTTCAGAATACATTGGCCGAAATTAACTTGGATTATGTAACTGAAAATAACATCAAAGTTGTTCGTCGTATGTCGGGTGGTGGAGCTGTTTATCACGATTTAGGGAATCTAAATTTTTCTTTCCATACTTTATTGGGACAGAATGATTTTATGGATTTTTCGACTTTTACAGAACCTGTTGTCAAATTGTTAAACGATTTGAATGTTCCTGCAAAATTGGAAGGAAGAAATGATTTGTTGGTTGATGGTAAAAAGTTTAGTGGAAATGCAAAATTGGCTCGTAATGGAAAAATGATTCAACATGGAACGATCCTTTTTAATTCGGATATGTCTGTTTTAGGCGATGCGTTAAAAATTAATCCCTTAAAATATGTGGATAAAGCCATTAAATCCAATCGTGCGCGAGTAATTAATTTGATTGAATATTTTCCAAATGAAATGACGACGGATGAGTTGAAAGCTTTGTTGATTGATGAAATGTTAGCAACAAATGAAGGAGCAACAATTTATCATTTAACAACCGAAGATTTGAATGGTGTAGCGAAATTGATTGAAGAAAAATACCAAACATGGGATTGGAATTTTGGTTTTTCACCGAAATATAATTTCAAAAATGCGAAGAAAATTCCAGCAGGTTTTATCGAAGTTCATTTGGATGTTGAGCGAGGCGGAACAATAGAAAAAGCTAAAATATTTGGCGATTTCTTTGCTTCAGAACCGATAGAAGTATTAGAAAATAAACTAATTGGTGTAAAACATAATGACGAAGAGATTGCAAAAGTTCTGAATTCTGTTGATGTAACAGATTATTTTGGAAAGGTTACAATAGACGAGATTTTAGAATTATTTCGATAAAATGATAAGCCAAATTTCTTAGGAAGTTTGGCTTTTTTTTATAGAACTTCAATCAATAATCGGGTTCTATCGTACGAAGATTCCCAAAATCGTTTAATTTTCGTTTCTAAATTATTTTTCTTCGTCAAAGCCTCATCGTAAGTGTCTTCTGTAAAGAAATTTACATCTCCAGATTGAATAGAAATGGAGAAATTTTCAATTTGTTGCTCAAAATAACCTTCATTTTTTAAGTCTTTTAGAATATCTAAAAGGAGTAAATCCATCGCTTTGGAAGGTGTTTGATTCAAATTAATTGGTTGTTGATATTTGGCTGAATTAATACTCCATAAATGATCATAATCGATGTTTTCGGTATCAATAACGCTTTTGAAATCGTTAAAACTTCCTCCATAAACCACATAATCATTATTTGGAACAGCTGAAATAATAATCGAAAATAAGCTATCGTCATTTTGTTCAGCTTCATTAATTAGTGCATTCAAACTATCTATTAATGCAGTTGTAATTTCAGTTTTATGTTCTAACAAGACTTTAAACGCAGTTTCAATGTTTTGTAGCGCATCAAAATCTGGTAAATCGAACGTTGAAATGGCTTCATGTAACATCTGTTCAAAAGTGGTTTTAAGATCAATCAAAAGGTCATCTTCTAACAAATAAAGTTGTTGAGTTTCGATATTTGCAACAATTAAATTCTCAGCATATTCATCACCAATTGCAATGAAATTAGTATGACCAAGTTCTTGAATGAGTTCATTTTGCTCCACAAATTCATCTTCCTCATTAAAAATTGCCCAAAAAACATTTTCATTAAATCCGAAATTTTTGAGATATTCTTTGAAAAAATCGGGAATTTTAGAATTCAACTGATTTTCTAATTCATTGATTTCTGATTTTTCGAGTCCTAAATCATCTTCAAAATAGCCTTGTTTTTTAATTTTTTTGATTATTTTTTTCATCGTTTATAGTGTTGCTTCTGCTTTTTTTTGAATACTTTTTTCATTAGTCTTTTTTAAAGAATGTTGAATAAATATCCGAAATAATCCAATAATATTTATCCCTGATAATAGCTAATTTTTAGATGCATGAAATAATTATTAATGCCAAATTGACATCTTATTACATTGATTTGTAGAGGATTTGCCTTTAACTTGTTTTGTAAGAACTGTCATATCAATGGGTTAATTGGTGATTTGGTTCGTATTTTGAATATGTATTTGTACATTAAATCAATACATATGAAAGTTAAAAATATAAATAAAGTTGTAGGCCCAATGCCAATTCGTGATCCATTTATATTAGGTGCATATCATTACGATTTGTATCCAAAAGGAAATGGAAAAATGGGGGTTGATGCCGAATTATTAAAAGGTAAAAACATTGGTCAAGATTTTGACAGAAATGCAGATTGGCGAATGTATCATGGTGAAACAATTCCAGGTTTTCCACATCATCCGCATAGAGGTTTTGAAATTGCAACCATTGTAGAAGAAGGTTTTGCTGATCATTTTGATTCGAAAGGTTCAAAAGGTCGTTATGGAAATGGCGATGTGCAATTGATGAGTGCTGGTTCTGGCGTTTTGCATGGCGAAATGTTTCCGTTGTTGAATGATGAAACGGATAATCCATTCCGATTATTTCAGATATGGTTGAATATGCATTCGTCAGATAAATTAACAGAACCAACATATAAAATGCTTTGGAGTGAAACGATTCCACAGAAAGATGTGAAAGACGAGGAGGGAAGAAACGTGAATGTTCGAGTGATTTTGGGTGATTATGCAGGTGTAAAATCGCAGGATCCTTTGGCACATTCGTGGGCGCGAGATCCAAAACATCATGTCGGAATTGCTTTATTGAATATGGATCCAAACTCTTCGTTTACATTGCCTGCAGTTTCTGAAACGATGAACAGATTTGTGTTTTTTTATGATGGAGTAGATGTTATCTCGATTGATAATTACAAAATTCAGCAAAGACATTTAGCAGACTTGAATGGAAATGAAGAAATTATCATTCAAAATGGAAATTCGCAAGCTAAAGTTTTGATTTTAGAAGGTGAACCAATTAATGAGTCTGTAGCGGCTTATGGTCCTTTTGTAATGAATACGGAGCAAGAAATTCGTGATGCTTTTGCAGAATATCAAAAAACACAATTCGGAGGTTGGCCTTGGGGTGACAAAGAAACCGATATCGTAAATCCGAAAGAAGCGGGACGTTTTGCAAGTTATAATTTTGGAAAAGAGTTGGATGAACCAGATTTGAAATAAGTTTTTAAAAAAATGATGAGGTCAGAAGAAATTCTGACCTTTTTTGTTGCTCGAAGTAGAGAATTTTATAGTTTCTAATCAAAATAAAATATAAATTAGTAGTAAATAAATTACACTTTATGAAACTATTAAAACGACTACTTTGGATTGTTGTGGGACTACTTGTTGTATTGACTATTACGATGTTTGCGATTGGAAAAAAATATCATTTTGAAACATCAAGAGTATTGAATGTGCCTATCGAAAAGGTGTATGAACAAGCAAGTTCTTCAAAGAAATTTAACGAATGGAATCCTTGGATGGATTTAGACCCTAATTTGAAATTAACTTATTCTGGTACGCAAGGACAGCCTGGAGATGAGTATTGCTGGGAAGGAAATGACGATGTTGGACAAGGTTGTCATGTGATTACAGATTTGGTTCCGAATCAAAAAATTGCAACTAAAATGATGTTCAAAAAGCCTTTCGAAAGTGATGCTACTTCTGATATCGTGTTAACAAAAGAAGGAAATAGAACAAAAATTACGTGGAGTATGGATTGTGAATTGGATTACCCAATGAATTTGATGAAACTGATGATGGATTCGCAAATGGAAAAATCTTATGGAAAAGGTCTTGATAAATTGAAAAAATTAGTTGAAGATTAATAATAAAAAAGCGAATTTAACTTTGTTAAATTCGCTTTTTTATATTGTTTTATTCAAATATTAGTTTGTTGGAATAGCGTATAAATAATTCTCGTAATTACGTGTTTCAAAGACATAATTTCCAGTAGTTCCATTTTTTAAACTATAGATATTTTCTATTAGTAAATAAATTGGTTCTTCTTTTGTTACTTCTATAATTGTTGAACCTGTGATAAAATTATAATAATGTGTATCTTGACTTTTTATCATATTACCACCAAAATTATTATCTACAACAGGACTTGTATATGTGAAGTAGGTGTGTGTAAGAGCAGTTTGCGAACTCGAAAGAAATAATTTTAACCAATAAGGTTTTGTATTTGCAGCTGCGTCATCATTTCTTAGTCGAATTGTTAATCCAACACTAATTAACCATTTACCAGGTTTTAGGGTAATAGATCCCTGCGAATATTTATAACCACCAGATTGATCAGAATTAATTGTTTGATTTGCTACAAATGTACCATTTTTCATGTATTGGAAAACTGGCAAATCTCTCCATGTACCAACACCATCTTTGTCACTTACTAAAACTTTGTCTTTCCCTTGTGTTCCATCTATAATTTGTATAGCACCAGCTGTAGTAGAGTTAATTTCTAATTTAGCTGAGGGTGATATAGTTCCTATTCCAACATTACCTACAGAATTAATATATACATCATCAGTATAACCAGTAGGAGAACTACTACCTAAGTTGGTGTCTTTTTTAGGGTCGATATGTAATATTTCTTTAGGAGTACTTGTTCCTATACCCACTTGTCCATATGAAGAAATACTTGTAAAAAGTATACTATATAATAAAAAATTCTTTTTCATTTGTTTAAGATTAAGTTGATTATTTAAGATCTAACGGAACTGCATAAAAATAATTCTCCCAATTATCAGCTTTGAAATTCCAATAATTATTTGGTTTATTTTCAGCAACAACCCAAATTACAACTGTTTTTGAACCATCTTTAGGTTCTAAAACTTCAATAATAGATGATCCACTTATAAGATTGGCATTTCCGACACTAGCTGTTTTGTTAGGAATCATTAAACCAGCATAACCAGTATTAATACCTCCATGTCCAAGAAAATTAAATTTTGTCATAGTTCTGCCTGTATTCGTGTCAGACAAATAAATGTGTAGCCAATGAGGAGTGTTGAAATTCATTTTGAAAGTTGCTCCAAAATTCACCATCCAAACTCCTGGTGTTAATTCTATTTTTAAGTTTAAACTCTTTACATTTGCATTGGAACCATTGTAATCAGATGATAATATGCCATCAGATTTAGACCACGTTCCTAATTCTATGGGTTTAATACTTCCTTGCACAAACCATGTCCCAACTCCATTGGCATCACTTTGCAAAAAAGCATTTGCTTGTTGGTTTCCATCTACAATTTTTATTGCATTAGGATTTATAGTATTATCAGTAGTCGTAATAATTTCTAATTTTTTACTTGGAGTTACAGTTCCAATTCCCATTTGTCCTGTAGAAGTTACAACAACGTCATCTAATATAGTTTTATTATCGTTAGTAGAAGTATTTTTTGCGGCATCCACATGAAATACCTGTTTAGGATCTGAAGTTCCTATACCAACTCTACCATCTTGTGCAAATGCCATAGTAGAAATAATTATGGAATTTAAAAAGAGTAAGATCTTTTTCATAATGTATATTTTTTAATTAGGTTGATTAATTAATTGGAATTGCATAAAAATAATTTTCTGGAGATTGTGTTTCAAAATCCCATTGCGCAATATTTTCTAAAAATAAAAAAATGTTAATTGGATTGGTTGAAGTTACTTCTATAATAGAAGTACCCGATAAGAATCCCCTTCCGTCCACACTACCATCTCCAAATACAACACCCGCATAACCTGTTGCATAACCTGCTGGGCCTAAGTTTGTAAATCCATTAGATGTAACACCAGTATTAGAACTAGATAATTTTGCATGAATCCAAAAAGCATCTGCTAATTCAACTTGAGTTTTTAGTCGAATTCCCATACTTACAATCCATTTACCTTTTGTTAAACCTGTTAGTGTAAGGTTGCTATAACTTGATCCTTTAGGTTCATAGTAACCAATATTATCACCAGTTGTTGATAATGGTATGTTATTAGAAATTTTAATATTAGTACCATCATATTTCCAAGCAATAGCAGATTTAAAAGAGTTAGGTATTTTCCATGTAGCCAAACCATTAGCATCGCTCATGAGATATTTTCCTTCACCTTGATTTCCATCTTTTATTAAAATAGCTTGGTTAGAAGTACCATCATTTACAACCAATTTAGTTTGTGGTTGATTTGTACCAATTCCTACATTTCCTGTAGTTGATTGTACAATAAAGTCATTTGCCTACAGTTTATGTACATGGTTTAAGCGATGATGTTGTACCAGCTTACAATGCACCACACAGAAGTTGTTTGGATAATCAACCAGGGTTTTTTCCTTTAAATGGTTCTGCTACTTTAGAAGATTTGAATAGAAAATATAGTCAGGCATCTTTTGCTATTTTCTCTAATTCAGGAAAACATGAATGGTCTGGATTAAGAAAACAATATTTAGACGAAGTTTTCAATTTTATTAATCAATCAATAATTGGAAATAAAAAAGTAAATAATCGAATAATTGTTGACTAATAAAAATATAAGTACATGATAAATTATTTAATGATTATAAATATAAAACAAACAAAGAGCAAAATTTCTTCTGCTCTTTGTTAAATAACCTAACCAACTTTATACTATGAAAAATCTGTATAATCTTTAAACTCCTTTGTTACGAATCACAAATAAGAATTGTAAATTTAGAAATACAATTATTGTTTTAAATTGATGTAGATCAAGAAATAACAATCAAAGAGATAATTTTTAATAAGCTAATTATGTATAAATTAATAAAATGTTTCGTTTTAATTTTTGCAATTCTAATGTTGAACTCTTGCGAGAAAAAAGAACTCAAAACTAATCTTAAAACTTCTTCAAAAAATGAAATTGTTGTTGATAAACTTTCGGTTGCCGAATCAGATTATGGAGTAGGTTGCGTGACCGAATATTATAAAAAAGGAAGTAAAATGAAAGACGAAATCTATTTACAAACAAGTTCTAAAGACGAGTTGACTTGGGTAAATTATATTTCAATCAATGGAAAAAGAGAAGTTTTTTCTTCTAAAAATGACGATACCAAATCTACTGAAAACGAAAATGGATATACGCTGCGTTTAGAAAATGATGATTACATTATCGAAATTCATGCAAAAATTGGAGAACAAAATATTGAATCTGATTCAGCTTTAGCTAATGGAACAATGAAAATTACTCGAAAATCTGATCAACAAACAAAAACAGTTGACTTTGAAGGAGGAACTGCTTGTTAATTTTTAAATAAAAAGGACTGTCTCTTAAAGTGTGTAAGTTCAAAAATTAAGCTTGGGTTAGGTTCTACTTTTTAGAGTCTAACCCTTTCTTGATATAGGATTAAAAATTGATCAATAATAACTCCCCAGTTTCTTACTGGCATAGACCATTTTTTAGTTGCTTATCTCACAGCCAAATATACGGATTTCATAACAGCTTCATCTGTAGGGAAGGATAATTTATTTTTAGTGTACTTCCTTATTTTACCGTTTAAATTCTCAATTAGATTGGTGGTGTATATGATTTTCCTAATATCTACGGGGAATTCAAAGAAAACCGTAAGGTCTTCCCAGTTGTTTTTCCAGCTTTGGATGGCATAAGAATATTTATGTTCCCACTTAGAAGCAAAATCATTTAAAGCAGCTTCAGCAGCCTGTTTAGTTGGCGCGTTGTAGATTTCTTTCATATCAGCAGTAAACTGTTTCTTATCTTTCCAAACAACGTATTTACAAGCATTTCGAATCTGATGTACTACACATATTTGTGTTTTAGATTCAGGAAAAACGGTACGTATGGTATCGGTAAAACCATTTAAGTTATCGGTTGCTGTAATCAAGATATCTTCAGTTCCTCTAGCCTTCATATCGGTTAAAACACTCATCCAAAAGGATGATGACTCATTTTTACCTAACCATAATCCTAAAACTTCTTTGCGTCCATCGCGTTTTAAGCCTACTGCGATATAAATGGTTTTATTAATTACTTTGGAACCTTCTCTAACCTTAAAAACAATTCCGTCCATCCAAACGATTAGATAAACAGGTTCTAATGGGCGATTTTGCCAAGCTACGATATCAGAAGTTATAGCATCAGTTATACGTGAAATGGTCGATTGAGAAACGTCAAAATTGTAGACTTCTCTGATCTGTTCTTCAATATCAGAAACGGACATTCCCTTGGCGTAAAGCGACACAATGACGTTTTCTAAGCCTTCAACCATGCTTTTTCGTTTAGGTATCAGCATCGGATTAAAACTAGCATCACGATCTCTAGGAACCTTTATTTCTTCTTCGCCATAACTCGTTTTTATCTTTTTACTAGAATAACCATTACGCACATTTTCTTGCTTGCGTAAATCATGCTTATCGTAATCCAGGTGAGCATCTAACTCACCTTCTAACATTTTTTCAATTCCTCGCTTTTGTAAGTCTTTGAGAAAGTTTTGGAGTTCATCGCCAGTTTTAAAATGTTTGAAAAAATCATCCGGAAATAGGTCTTTTGTTTCCATAAATATGTAAATATTAAATGTATAAAAAAAATTCTGCTCGATTTTAACCCAAGCAGAATTTTATACTTACACAGTTTTTGGTACAGTGTCAAATAAAAAGACAAAGCTAATTGCTTTGTCTTTTATGGTTATTTTTTGAAGATAAAATTAGAAATGACTTCGACTAATTCTGTATTTATTGGAAGTTCTGGGTTATTGTAAGAAGATAAATCTTCTTTTGATGTTACGTTTTTTAAAACGTGATTCATCACTTTGATAATAACAGCAGATTTAGGAGAAAGGTTTTTAGCATTGTCCGTATCAACTTGTATATCCATATCACCTTGAATCACTAAAAAAGGAATAGTTAATTTATTGATTTCATTTACAGGATTATATTTAATCCAAGAAATTAAATATGGTTGTACACTTTTACGAAATAATGCTGATAAATTAGGATTAATATTATTTACAGTATTTCCATTCTTCAAAGAATCTATAATAACATACGATTCAGTTTTTAATTTTTCAGGAAGTTGAGTTAATTGTTTCTTAAGTATTTGGTCGATAGGTTCTCCAGCGCCAGAAACTGAGATGAATTTGTCGACATTTTTTGTTGAAGCAAGCATTCCAATTAATGAACCTTCGCTATGTCCAGCTATTGAAATAGAACTAAATCTTTTATCTTTTTTTATGAAAGTTACCCAATTACTTGCGTCTTCAACGTAATCATCAAATGTAAGTTTAGATTCGTCCAAATTAGCAATAGAACTTTCTCCAATTCCTCTTTTGTCATAGCGAATAGATGCAATTCCTTTTTCAGCTAAACTATGAGCTAAATATTTCAATGAATTATTAATCATCATATTATTGTTTCCATTTCTATCCGTTGGTCCAGAGCCAGAAATTAATAAAACAATTGGTATTTTAGATTTTGCGTTTTGAGGTAAACATAATGTTCCAAATAATTTAACTTGGTTTTCATTAAGTTGAATATCTGATTCTTTGAAATCATTTTTTGATTGACCAAAAACTGTAGAACAAATAAGTATAAGACAAATAAAACTTTTTTCATATTTTTTGTGGTATTAATAATGATAATATTGAGGTTGAAATAATAATGAATAACAAGACAGCAATGAAAGCAAAAACTTGTTTGATGCTTTTCATGTTTGTAACCGTTTTGAAACCAATGTACAGGTAGTAAAACATTACGCACAAGAAAAATATCGCGATGAAAGCTACAATTACAATGACAATCATTGTAGAAGCTTCGTGCAAAACTTCGAGATTATTCGTTGTAATTCCTTTCAAAACCTTGTCCATACTTTTGTTTACAATTGGAATAAAATCGGTGATGAATACAATGTAATAAGCAATTCTTGAGATTAAAACGACGTTTACAATGTCTATAATTCGCGTTCTGTTATTGATGATTTTTCCTAAAATGTAAAATAGAAGGATTGCAATTGCTAAATTTCTTGTGTTCTGATACAACAAATCGAGATAAGAATAAGAAATTCCGTTTTTCTTGATGCTTAAAAAATCAGGGAAAAAAGATTCCGTTATTTTAGCGATGTATGTGAAAAAGAAATGCGAAAATAGCCCAATAATGAACAGTATTTTTTCATCGAAATATGCAAATGGATTAAGGAGTTTCTTTATCATTTTTTAGTGTATTTATAGTGTTAACAAATTCATCAGGTTCGTCGCAGCTTACCAAATATTTTACATTTTCTAATTCTATCGCAAAAAGTTTTGTACGATTTTTTATATTGCATCGATAATTATCCATAGATCTCCCTATCAATCCCATAAATCCTCTGCATCCAACAATTATCAAATTATTTTGAGATTTTCTTGTAATAATTTTTACTTCATTTATTGGAATAGTACTCGTTTTAATTTTTGAAATAAGATAAATATTATTCAAATCAACTTTAATTTTATTTAAAGAGATTAAATAATAATACGCAAACAATGGATAAATAATGATTGTGTAAATTACCGCAACATATACTTGTGTTTCTTTAAACAATATTCCTCCAATTAAGATTAATAATACAATTAAAATTGTAGTTGTAACCTTGAAAAAAGGTGACATCGATACTGGAAATTCTTTATTCATCAGACATTGTTTTTATTTTATTAATCAAATCATCTACTTTATTTCGCATCGTTGGATAGCTGACTTCAAATTCTTTTGCCATGTCTTTTAAACTTCCTGAGTTGACAAAGAATTGCATAATAAATGCTTGTTCTTCATTTGTAAGTTTCAGAAATAAAGGAAGTTCATAGTTTCCTACAACTTGTGTTTCGCAATGGTTGCAAATTAATTTTTCGACCGCTAATTCTTCGGCACAGCTGGGGCATATAACAGGAAGTTTTTTCATTGAATTAAATAATATTAAAATTAGTTTTAATAAATTTAAATAAAACTTTAATTAATTCAAAATGTGAAATCATATTTTTTCAACTTTAATATTATTGATACATTTGCAACCTAAGTTTTAGTAAAATGAATTTTAAGAAATTAGCCCTTGCAGCATTGGCGTTAGGGACAACAGCATATATCGTTAATCACAATAAGAAAAATGTAAAATACAAACCTGCTCAAAATTTTGATTTGGGTGGATTTTTAGGACGTTGGTACGAAATAGCACGTTTAGAAAATAAAGCGCAAAAAGGACAAACAAATGTGACGCATCGTTTTAATTTGAACGAAGAAAATGGACAATTGGAAGTGATTGTGCGTGGATATAATGCGAAGAAAAAAGGGTGGGAAAAGATTGAAGGAATTGCAACGCAAGACATCGAAAATGTTGGGTTGTTCTCAACAACGTTTTTACCAATTTTAGCAAAAAAATTATATGTAATCGATTTTGATAAAGATTACAATAATGTATTAGTCGCAAGTGAAGATTATAAAAAATTATGGATTTTATCGCGTAAGAAAGAGATTTCGGATAAGGTAAAAGATAGATTTTCTGATTCGGCAAAGAAAGTAGGGTTTGATCCAAGTAAATTAATTTGGCCTTCTCAAGTTCCGATTGCGAAATAAGATTATTTATTTTTAGACATAAAAAAACCTCGAGAAATTCTCGAGGTTTTTTGTTCTATTATTTTTGGTTTTTCTTTTCCCAATCGATCGGGAAATTACAACTTTGGTATTCTTTTCCAATTTTAATGTAAGCATCACCAACTTGACGTTTTACCCAATCCATCAACAATGTACGTTCTTTATCTTGAACTGCAAATTTTTGAATTCTATAGTAATCATCTTGGTAATTGATTTTATGCTCTGGATAAAATTTATTGATTTTTAAGATTCTTAAAGCTTTTCTGTTATCAAAATCATCTTCGAAAACTTGAGAAATATCTCCTTCATTCAATGTTGCAATCGCTGTAAACATTGGTAGAGGTAAAGCCATTTTCTCGAAACGATCGTCACCAGAATTTTGGTTCATGATATTTCCTGAGTTAAATTTTGTGTATTTATCATCAGAAAATCTTAATGCAGCATCTTTAAATGTCATTTTTCCGTCGTTAATTAAAACTCGAATCGAATCTAATTTATTATAAGCCTTTTTTATTTCTTCTTCCGTTGGTTTCAACGTAATCAAGATATGACGCAAATCTAATTCTTGTCCACGACGTTTTTCTAACTTAATAATATGATATCCAAAATCAGTTTTGAATGGATCAGAAATTTCACCTTCTTGTAAGTTAAACGCAACCGCATCAAACTCTTTTACCATTTTACCACGAGAAACTTTTTTGTATTCACCTCCGTTACTTGCGGAACCTGGATCTTCTGAATATAAAATTGCTTTCGTTGCAAAAGAGGCACCTTCTTCAATTTCTTTTTTGATTTCTTTTAATTGATCGATAATCTTTTGTTGATTTTCTTGTGAAACTTCAGGATAAGTTACAATATGGCTAATCGAAACTTCGTCTTTCACGTCTGGTAATTCACCTTGGTGTTTTTCGAAAAACATACGAACTTCTTCTGGTGTTGCATCAGCACCTTTTACAACCATTTCTCTTTTGTTACGCGCATAAATATTATCTTCAACGATATATTTAGTTTCGTTTTTCATTTCCGCCATTGTACGGAATCCGAAATAGTCTAAAATTTGTTTTTCTCCTCCAGCTTGAGCAATCCAACCTTCGATTTGGCTATTTAATTGACGAGTTACCTCATCTTGTGTCACTTTGATTAAAGTATCTTGTTTTGCACGATCAACCAACATTTTGTCTAACATAATGTCGTTTAGGAAATCACATTTATCTTCGACTTGCATCCCTTGTTGTTTTGACATTAAATAATCTCGATCTACATCAGACTCTAAAACAATCTGATCTCCGACAACAGCAGCTATACCATCTACTTTAGCAAGACGTTTTGGTGTTGGTTTTGCTGTTTGTGCAAAAGTATTTACCGTAAATAATGCTGCAATTAGCAACATCATACTCGATTTAAATTTCATATACTTTAATTTCATTTTAATATTCTAAGCTCGATAAAAAAACTTACCGATGAGCAAATTTAACTTTTTTTGTTAAAGTCCAACATATTTTAATTTCCTTTAACAAAAGAATTGATTTTTTAGTTTATTGTTAAGATTAAACTAAGCCAAATGTACGCAAAGAAACATTCCAAGCAGATTCGAAATCAAAAAGATTCAAACCATGTTTTTCTTTATGCTCATTTGCGAAACTAATTAGCTTCTCGGTTGGCATATTTCCGACCATATCACTTTTTGACATTGGACAACCGCCCAAACCTTTTATAGCACCATCAAAACGACGACAACCATTATCATAAGCAGCTTGTACTTTAGAATGCCATTCGGTATAAACGGTATGAAAATGTGCACCAAATTCAATTTCTGGATAATGAGGAATCAAATTTTGAAACAAATCAACAATTGTTTTTTCGTCTGCAACGCCAATTGTATCTGATAAATTGATTGAAGAAATTCCGATATCAGCCATTTTTTTCGACCATTCTTTTACGATTTCTTCATTCCAAGTTTCTCCATAAGGATTTCCAAACGCCATCGATAAATAAATTAACATATGTTTACCATTATCATTTGCAATTTGGTTGATTTCTTTCACCATTTCAAATGCTTCTTCACGACTTTTATTCGTGTTGAATTGCTGAAAATTCTCTGAAATAGAAAAAGGAAATCCAATAATATCAACTTTTTCGTGTTCAGCAGCTTTTATTGCGCCACTTTTATTGGCAACAACAACAGACAATTTCGATTTTGAATTGGTTTTATCAATATTATCTAAAACTTCTTTCGTATCCGCCATCTGTGGAATCGCTTTTGGCGAAACAAAACTTCCACAATCTATCGCTTCAAAACCAACAGTCAATAAACGATTTAAGTAATCAATTTTCTTGTCAGTTGGTATAAAATCTTTGCGTCCTTGCATCGCATCACGTGGACATTCAATAATTTTAAAAGTTAGCTCACTCATTTTTTTGGTTTATTTGCGCCTTAAAGGTAGATAATTTAGTAATTTTGACAAAAATTAAAACGCAATGCAAACAGAATGGAGAGAAAAGTTGGTAACACGCTTTTTGAAATATGTTAAAACTTACACTGAAAGTGAGGCTTTTTTAGATAAATTTCCAAGTACAGATCGTCAATGGGATTTAGCAAATTATTTGGTTGAGGAGTTAAAACAAATCGGTTTAGAAGACGTTTCTATTGATGAAAATGGTTATGTTTTCGGATATGTTCCTTCTACAGTTGATCATGAAGTGCCTACAATTGGGTTTGTTTCTCATATGGATACATCGCCAGATTTTTCTGGAGAAAATGTACAACCTCAAATTTGGGAAAATTATGATGGTGAAGATATCAAATTGAACGAATCAATGATTTTATCACCAAACGAATTCCCTGAATTAGCTCAATATAAAGGTCAAACTATCATTACAACTGATGGTACAACATTATTAGGTGCTGATGATAAAGCTGGTGTTGCAGAAATTGTAACAGCTGCTGAGTATTTGATTGCTCATCCAGAAATTAAACACGGACGTATCGCTATTGGATTTACACCTGACGAAGAAGTTGGTCGTGGAGCAGATTTCTTTAATGTAGAGAAATTTGGTGCAGAATGGGGTTACACAATGGATGGTTCTGAAATTGGAGAATTAGAGTACGAAAACTTTAATGCTGCATCTGGAATTGTTACAATCAAAGGTAAATCTGTTCACCCAGGTTATGCAAAAGATAAGATGATTAATGCATCTAATATTGCGATGGAGTTTGCTGCACAATTACCAAACGACGAAGTTCCTGAATTAACTGATGGTCGTGAAGGATTCTTCCATTTAGCTAAAATCACAGGAAATGTATCTGAAGCAAAAATGGTGTACATTATCCGTGATCACGATATGGAGCAATATGAAGCGCGTAAAGCTTTATTCTTACAAATTGCTGCTGATATTCAAGAGCGCTTTGATCATGAAGTAATTACAGCAGAAGTTTCTGATCAATATTTTAATATGATTGAAAAAGTAAAAGAGAAATTTCAATCAGTTGAAATCGCAGAACAAGCTTTGAAAGACTGTGGAGTTACACCAAATATCAAACCAATTCGTGGTGGTACAGACGGTGCTCGTTTATCTTTTATGGGATTACCTTGTCCTAATATCTTTGCTGGAGGTCACAATTTCCACGGACCTTACGAATATGTACCAGTAGAATCTATGGAAAAAGCAACAGAAATTATTGTACGTATTGCAGAATTAACAGCTGAAGGAGCGAAATAATTCTTACAATATATCTTAAAAATAACTTAAGTTTTCTTTTTTGGTTTAAATTTTGTGTAATTTCAAATCAAATTAGAAAACTTTTTTATGAAAAATATCGTATTGTCAGCAGCCGCTATATTTTGTTCAACTTTTGCATTTGCGCAAGAAGAGATAAATGTTGGAGATTTTAATATCTTAAAAGTTTATGATAAAATTCCGGTTGAATTAATTTCTTCAAATGAAAACTTAGTAAAAATAGATGGAGTTAATGCAAGTGATGTTCAAGTTGAGAATAATAAAGGTGAACTGAAATTGAAAATGACAGGAACCAAATTGATGCAAGGAGGAGAAGCAACGGTTAAGGTTTATTACAAATCGTTATACGAAATTCAGGCAAGTCAAGGTTCTCGCATTTATTCTGATGATGTCGTAAAATCGCAAGCATTGTATTTGACGTCTAACGAAGGTTCATCTATCAAATTACCAATCGAAACATCAAAATTAGAAGTCAAAATAAATTCTGGTGCAGAAGTAATTTTAACTGGTGATACAGAATTTCAGACTGTAATTGCAAATTCTGGAGGAAAATATTATTCGAAAACATTAAATTCTGATACAGCAAGTTTAACAACAAATGCTGGTGGTGTAATAGAAGCGAGAGCAGAGAAATCTGTAGAAGCAAAAACTAGAGCAGGTGGAGTGATTGATATTTATGGTAATCCAACGCAGCGTAATCAGAAAAAATTAGCTGGCGGAAAAATTAATTTTAAATAATTAAAACTTTAACAATAATAGAAAAGCAACGATTAATTCGTTGCTTTTTTTGTTTGATACAACAAGTAAATCAATTCGACATATTTGCTATAACTTATCGTTCCTTCTTGATTATTTGCCTTCAAAAACTGATTATTTAATTCAGAAAAAGTATCGCTCGTAGCGCCTTCATATTTCAAATAATGTTTTAATTCGGCTTTTCTGTCTTGCTTTATTTTAGAATGCATATTATCCAATTCCATTTTCACAAAATACGGATCAGATTTGTAAATAGCGCCTAACAGTGTGTAAATACTTTTGTAATAAACAGAATAATTAATTTCAGGATTTTTAGATTTTGTGCCTAAATAATAAGCCAAAAAATTAGCTTCACTTTCTGATGCAAATCCCATTTGATGCCCATATTCGTGAAAAAGCGTAGCAGGTTGTTTCAAATTTGTATTGTATCGGTTCAGATTTGCTTCTACCGTAAAAGGATTATAGTATCCCAAAATTCCCATATAATTTTGCATTTCCGAAATCCAAGATAATTTGTAATGTGTATCATTTAATAATCGATAATTTTTCAACCATTTTACTTTTTTACTTGAGATTGTAAAGCAAAAAACTCTTGGTTATACTCTTCTAAATCTGATTTGAATTTTATCGTGGTTGTCGAATCATTGTGTTCGATTAAATTTCTTGTTGATATTGCTTTATCAAGTTCGTAGCAATAGATTTCTTTCAGAATTTTAGGTTGAATAACGATTTCTTCTTTGTCAATTGTTAACGTTTCTTTTTTGTACATCACGCCCCAAGCAAATGTGTAAATAAAGTAAATACAGTTTGCAAAAATCATAATGCAATAAATTGAATGCGAGATTTTTTCTTTTGATTTAAAAAAACTTCGAATCAATTTAAAAATCAATACAAAACCGATTATTCCAATGATTAAATAAAATAATTCTCCAACAGGAAAATGAACTGAATTCGTGATTTTTGCAATAAATCCTGAAATTGGAAATGTAAGATGATTCACGATAAAATCATCAACGCTTTCTATTGAAAATAGTATCGAAAATAAAATAATTTGAAATAGAAAAATAAGAATACTTCGATAAGTTTTATTCAACTTCTTTAGCATATTGATTGGCGATATAACTGATATAAATTAACTGAAAAGTGTGGTAAAGCATAATCGGAATCAAATAAATACCGATATCTCCCGTAAAAATAACTGCTGCAATTACCGAGCCATGAACCAATGATTTTTTAGTCGAACAAAATTGAATGGTGATGTCATCTTCTCGATTAAAATTCATTTTCTTCGCAACCCATTTTGAAAGATTAAAAAAGAAAAAGAATAACGCAACTACAATTATGAAAACTGCCAACAACGGAAGAACGCCTAATTTTGAGAATAATCCATCCAAAAAAGTATGACTAAAACTGTTGTAAACAATAAGTACAATGGTTAGTTTATCCAAATTCCCGAATTGTTTTTTATATTTATTGTAAAAAAACCCTAAATAAGGTTGTAAAAGTGCGCCGACAAAAACAGGTAAAATAATTTTAAGAACCAAATCCAAAAAAGTGGCTAATAAATCAAATTCACCATTACTTTTTGATAAAAACAAACTCATCCAAAGCGGTGTAACAACAATACCTATTAGTCCAGAAATACTTGCATTAAAAATAGCGCTTGGTATGTTTCCTTTCGCAATCGAAACCATTACAACTGACGAAGAAACGGTACTTGGTAATGCGGCTAAATAAAATATTGCGACATAAAGTGTAAAATAAATTGGGTAACTTTTTACTAACGGATAAAAACACAATACTAATAATGGGAAAAATATAAATGTAATAGATTGAATCAAGACATGCATTTTCCAGTTTGCTAAATCCTTGAATACTTCTTTCCAATTAAGTTTTAATCCATAAAAAAAGAAAACTAAAATAACGCCAATATCTATTATTGTATTCAGATTGAAATCCTTGTAAGACCACAAACTAATATCAGGAAAAAAATAGGCGACAACAATGGCTACGAATAAAAATAGGATAAATGGGTCGGGTAATTTGTTTAAAATTTTCAAAATCAATAAAATTTAAACAAAAATAATAAATATGATGATAAACATTTACTAAATATTTAAGAGTTTGATTTAAAGACAAAACTACATAAGGTTAAGTATTTGTAAATTGAATAACTTTTTTTTATATTTGTACTTACAAACCTAAAATCTATCTTATGAATACATGCCTCCAATGTAACCAAACACTATTTGGTCGAAAAGACAAAAAGTTCTGTAACGATTTTTGTCGAAATTCTTATAATAATAATCTTAATCGCGATAAAGTTGAAATTGTTCGTAATATTAATAACAGATTAAGAAAGAATAATCGTATATTGAAAACCTTATTAGATGAAGGCGCTCGTTCGGTAAATAAAAACGAATTGAGTTTGAGAAACTTTGATTTTAAATACATTACAAATGTAGATGAATCAAAAAACGGCACGATTTTTTATGTGTACGATGTTGGATATCAAGAGTTAAACGAAGAAAATTATTTATTATTTCAGGAATAAATTTTTATTTTTTTATTGAAAAAAGCGCGTCAACATGTTGATGCGCTTTTATATTTACACCTAATCTATTATCTTTTATACCTTATAATTTTATGACGAATTTTTGTGGTAATTAAGTTTAACTTTCTAAAATAACTTAACTTTACGCCACGATGAAAAAAGATATCAATCAACTTGATCCGAAAGAATTTATTCTGATTAAAGGTGCAAAATTGCACAACTTAAAAAACATTGATTTAGCGATTCCAAAAAATAAATTGGTCGTGATTACTGGGATGTCTGGTTCTGGGAAATCTACTTTGGCTTTTGATACGTTGTATGCGGAAGGTCAGCGTCGTTATGTCGAAAGTTTGTCGTCTTATGCACGTCAGTTTTTAGGGAAATTAGATAAACCTCAAGTTGATTATATCAAAGGAATTGCTCCTGCAATCGCGATTCAGCAAAAAGTAAATTCAACAAATCCACGTTCTACAGTTGGGACAACAACAGAAGTTTATGATTATCTAAAGTTGTTGTACGCACGAATTGGAAAAACATATTCGCCGATTACAGGAGAATTAGTTCAAAAAGATTCGGTAACGGATGCAATTGATTATTTACAAACTTTTGCGGCTGAAACTAAATTTATTCTTCAAATAAAATTGGTTGTGCCAGAGGAACGTTCGTTTGCAGAGCATTTGAATATTCTTCAACAACAAGGGTTTACACGTTTGAGTGTGGATGGAAATCAAGTAAAAATTGAAGACTTAATTTCATTTAATTTTGAGCCTCAACCCGAAAATGACGTTCATCTTGTCATTGATCGTATCGCTTTGCCAACAGAGGATGAAGAATCTTTTTATCATCGTTTGGCAGATTCTATCGAGACGGCTTTTTTCGAAGGAAAAGGAGAAATAGCGATTGTAAATGTAGAAGATAATTCGGTAAAATATTTTTCTAATAAATTCGAATCAGATGGTCTGATTTTCAATGAACCAACGATTCATTTCTTTAGTTTCAATAATCCTTATGGAGCTTGTCCAACTTGCGAAGGTTATGGGAAAGTAATTGGAGTTGAGGAAAACCTTGTCGTTCCAAATAAATCGTTGTCAATCTATGAAGATGCAGTTGTAGCTTGGAAAGGTGAGAAAATGGGCGAGTGGAAAAATCATTTTATCAAACTTTCTCAAAAAGTAGATTTTCCAATTCATAAACCATATTTTGAATTATCAGAAGAGCAAAAAGACTATTTGTGGCACGGAGATAATGATTGGGAAGGATTGGATGGTTTCTTCAAAATGGTTGAGGAGAATACATACAAAATTCAATATCGTGTAATGTTGTCTCGTTATAGAGGAAAAACAACTTGTCCGACTTGTAAAGGAAAGCGTTTGCGTAAGGAAACTAATTACGTGAAAATTGCGGATAAATCGATTAATGATTTGGTTGATTTACCTTTGAATGAGTTGAATGATTTCTTCACAAGTATTACATTTAACGAATATGATCAGCAAATTGCGGGTCGAATTATATACGAAATTAAGTCGCGTTTAACGTTTTTGTTAGATGTTGGTTTAGAATATTTAACGCTAAATCGAGCTTCGAATACCTTATCTGGAGGAGAATCACAACGTATCAATTTAGCAACTTCTTTGGGAAGTAGTTTGGTTGGTTCGATGTATGTGTTAGACGAGCCTTCGATTGGTTTACATTCGCGAGATACAGCCAAATTTATTACGATTTTACATCGTTTACGCGATTTAGGAAATACAGTGATTGTAGTAGAACATGATGAAGACATTATGAAAGCTGCCGATTATATCATCGATATTGGTCCAGAAGCGGGAACAAATGGAGGTGAAGTAGTTTTTGAAGGAACCTATGATGAATTATTAAAAGGTGATACATTAACATCTAAATATTTGAACGGAAAATTAGAAATTGAAGTTCCTAAAAAACGTCTAAAATCTCCTAATTATCTGAAAATTATTGGAGCAAGAGAAAATAATCTAAAAAATATTGATGTTAAATTTCCTCTGAACGAATTAACTGTGATTACAGGTGTTTCAGGTTCAGGAAAATCGACGTTAATGAAAGATATTTTAGCACCAGCTGTTCAACGTCATTTCGAGATTTTTGGAAATAAAATTGGTGATTTTGATGAGTTAGTTGGAGATCTAAAACAATTGGAAGGTATTGAGTTAATCGATCAAAATCCGATTGGAAAATCTTCGCGTTCTAATCCTGTAACTTACGTAAAAGCTTACGACGATATTCGAAATTTATTTGCTAATCAAAAAGCGAGTAAAGTGATGGGATTTCAACCAAAACATTTTTCGTTTAACGTAGATGGCGGTCGTTGTGATACGTGCAAAGGAGAAGGAACGATTACCATCGAAATGCAGTTTATGGCTGATGTAGAGCTGATTTGTGAAGATTGTCACGGAGAACGTTTCAAGAAAGAAATCTTAGAAGTTAAGTTTGAAGGAAAATCGATTTCAGATGTTTTAAATCTAACAATTGATGAAGCAATTGACTTTTTTGCAACGCATCAACAAAATAAAATTGTCGAAAAACTAAAACCATTGCAAGATGTTGGTTTGGGGTATGTAAAACTTGGGCAATCGTCAAATACACTTTCTGGTGGAGAGGCGCAGCGTGTGAAGTTGGCTTTTTTCTTGACGAAAGGAGAAACAACAAACAAAACCTTGTTTATTTTCGATGAGCCTTCTACTGGTCTACATTTCCAAGATATTCAGAAATTGATTAAAGCGTTACGTGCTTTGATTGATTTGGGACATTCGGTTTTTGTAATCGAGCATAATATGGATATTATCAAAGTAGCCGATTGGGTAATTGATCTTGGTCCAGAAGGAGGAAAAAAAGGTGGTTATTTAGTTGCTGAAGGAACACCAGAAGATTTTGTCAAAGCAAAAGAATCCTATACTGCACAATTCTTGAAAGATAAATTGAAATAATAATAAAATTAAAAAAATGATATAGCATTTATCTTAAAATATATAAATGAATTGTTTAAGTTTATATTAATGTAATTTTATACATTATTTTTAAGAATTAAATCTTGCAGTTTCTATCTCTATAATTTTAAATTGTATATAAGTGCGCACTTTTCATTTTAACTATAGGATTATATCTCCAAGTTTTTTGTGTAGTTAATTTAGTTTTAATGATACAATCTAAAACCTAATTTCAGGCATATATTTGCATGTTTATCAAACAACGCATGTACAAGCTCTTCTTCGTCATCAATTTCTTTCGCTAAACAAAAATAATATTGATCCAAAATCGTACTCAAAATTGGAGAAGGATTTACATATCCAGACAAAGCTTTTGCGCCCGTCACATCAATAAAATATTGAAAACTTTCGTCTTCCAAATCCAAATTCATTGTATTCGAAAAATGAACAATTTTATCAGTTAATTTTCCTTGAAAAATCTCAGCAACTTCTTCCAAACTATAGTAATAATCATCAATTTGAATTTGATTTCCTTGTCCTTCAAAAACTAAATAAATGATTTTATAATCTCTAAAATATTTATCATGATAAAGAAGATTGGTCAAACTTTCCTCGAAACCTTCAAAGCTATCAGTCGTTTTATAAACATTCGTAATCTGAAATTCTCGCGCCAAATGTTCCAAAAATTCCAATAATTGCGAATCATTTTGCTCTTCAATATCTGCTACAGATTCCAAACAAAACAGTTTGAAATCATCTTCGTCTTCAGTTCGTATAATATCCCTCATCTATTTTACTATTTTTCAAAGGTAAGATGTAATTTTTAAATGATTAAAATCACGCGTATAATGATTAATATTTATTAATTTAGAATTATTCTATATAAATAAATTAAATGAAAAATAATATTGATTTACAAAGCCTTGCGAAACAATTGAGTTGTCCAAATGGAGACGAAGGAATTGAAATTGGTGAGCAAATGAGTGAAAGTAATTTTGGAATGACGAAAATGACAATAGATCATTTACAATTACAAAATCAAGAACAAATTTTGGAGTTAGGTCATGGAAATTGTAAGCATTTATCTTATGTATTGAATCAAGCAAATGGTTTAGAATATATTGGTTTAGAACTTTCACAGGTCATGAAAAATAGTGCTATTATGAACAATTCTGATTATTTGAATGCAAATATTAGATTTGAAATAATTACGGATGAAAGAATTCATTTTTATGAAAAACGCTTTGATAAAATTTTCACGGTAAATACAATTTATTTTTGGAAAAATCCTGAATTTTTCTTGAGTGAAATTTATAGAGTCTTGAAATTCAACGGGAAATTTGCGCTTACTTTTGCTAAAAAGGAATTTATGGAAACATTGCCTTTTACTCAATTTGGCTTCAATTTGTACACAGAAGATGAAGTGATAAAACTATTGAAATCTGCTAAATTTTCGATTGAAGATACAAAAACATTTTCGGAAAGTGTGATTAGTAAAGCTGGCGAAAAAGTTGAAAGAGAGTATAGTATAATTATTGCAAAAAAGTAAAATGATTTTTATTGATAATAAACTTAATTTTTTTGAGAAAAGAATGAGCAAATAATTTCTAAAGTAGAAAGAATTAGCAGAAATTTGTATCCTTATTTCAAGAATATGAAACAACCGCAAAGAGTATTCGATTTACCTCGATTTCAAGAAAAAAATACACCTAACATTTCGATTTTTAATTACAAAGAAAAAGGAGAATGGAAGGGAATTTCGACAACAGATTTTATCAATCGAGTAAATAATATTTCGAAAGGTTTGATTGCAAATGGCGTTCAACCAAATGATAAAGTTGCGTTGATTTGCGAAAATCGTTTGGAATGGAATTTAGTAGATTTTGCAATTCAACAAATTGGAGCTGTCGTTGTGGCAATTTATCCCAATATTTCGGACAATGATTACGAATTTATTCTAAATGATGCCGAAATCAAACTTTGTTTTGTGAGCAATGACGCGTTGTATCAACGATTATTAGGAATTAAAGATCGTATTCCAAATCTTGAACAAGTTTATACATTTAATACTTATCCGCATACACCAAATTGGATTGAATTAATTTCGAAAGGAATTTCTATTGCTGATGAGGTTTTACAAACGAAGATGGACAATGTAAAACCAACTGATTTAGCAACTCTTATTTATACTTCTGGAACAACTGGAAATCCGAAAGGTGTGATGCTTTCTCACGAAAATTTATTGGCTGATGTCAATAGTTCCGAATATTCTTTTCCTGTAAAAGCGTATGATAAAGCGTTGTCTTTTTTACCTGCTTGTCATGCGTATGAACGCGTCTTTCAATATGTGTACATCAAAATGGGCTTACCAATTTATTTTGCGCAATCAATGGATACGATTGGGCAAGATATGAAAGAAGTTCAACCGCATATTTTTTCGGCTGTTCCACGTGTTTTAGAGAAAGTTTACGATAAAATTATGGCGACTGGAGAACAATTGACAGGAATTAAAAGAGCATTATTCTTTTGGGCAATTTCGTTAGGAGAACAGTATGATTTAGATGAATCAAAGCTTTCTGCTTGGTATAAATTTCAATTAAATATTGCTCGAAAATTAATTTTTTCGAAATGGAAAGCAGCGCTTGGCGGAAATGTTAAAGGAATTGCTTCGGGAAGTGCAACTTTACAAACTCGTTTATTGAAATTGTATTTAGCTGCCGGAATTCCAATTTACGAAGGTTATGGTTTAACAGAAGCTGGACCATGTTTGTCTGTAAATTGCATCAAACGTGGAATGAAAATCGGAACTGTCGGAATTCCTTTGATTGATATTGAAATTAAATTAGCTGAAGACGGAGAAATCTTAGCAAAAGGAAAAAATATCATGCAAGGATATTATAAAAATCCTGTAGCGACTGCTGAAGTTTTGAAAGATGGTTGGTTATATACGGGCGATATTGGCGAATGGGTTGATAATAAATTCTTAAAAATTATCGATCGTAAAAAAGAAATGTTCAAAACTTCTGGAGGAAAATATGTTGTTCCGCAACAAATTGAGAAAATTCTTTCAGAATCTAATTATATCGAACAAATTATGGTGGTTGGAGAAGGACGAAAATTCCCTGCTGCTTTGGTTATTCCTTCGTATGAAAACTGCATTGATTGGGCAAAAACAAATGAATCTTCATTGATTAATTTACCTCTTGAAGAATTTTTAACGCATCCAAAAATTTATGAATTGATAGGAAATGAAATCAACAAATTAAATGTCAATTTTGGAAATTGGGAAAAGATTAAAAAATTTCATTTATTACCTTATGAATTCACAATTGAAGCGGGAGAATTAACGCCAACTTTGAAAATGAAACGTAAAGTTATTCTAAAAAAATACCAGAAAGAATTCGAAGAAATTTATAAATAAAAAAATCCCTCAACTCATCATGAATTGAGGGATTTTTTATGGATTCATTCTTCCATTAGAATATCCTCGAATCACAGTATAATTTACTTTTCTTATACTATCCATAAAAGAAGCGTTATCGGTATATAGAATAAAATCTACTTTTTCTTTGATATTTCCATGAGTTTCAAATTCATTATAAAGTGAATTAACTTGAAGTTTTCCTTTATTCTCCTTTAAGAATAATTCAAAAAATGAATCATTTCCACCTTTTGGAATAAAATAATTAGTTGGTAAATATTTACAATCACAATTATCAGTGCTCAAATAATAGTGTCCAGAACATTGTAATTCATATAATTTAATATCTCCAATTTTATAAGACTTTTTAAAATCAGAGCTACAAGAGTAAAATAATAGTAGAAATAGAATTAGATATTTCATAATTGTAATATTTATGACGAAAATAATTCTTTTTAAGTTGAAGATAAAATTTTTGAAAAACTCATCATTTTATGCTATTTTCGACGAATTCTTTTCAAAATTACAAAACTATAAGTGCGCTATGGAAGCAACCAGAATTTTTGATTTACCAAAACGTCAGCTGGAGAAGTTTCCTGATTTATCCATGTTTGTATCCAAACAAAATGGAGAATGGAAACCGATGAAAACCACAACTTTTTTAGAACATGTTAATGCAATCTCAAAAGGATTGATCGCTTGTGGAGTTCAGCCAGGTGAAAAAGTGGGATTAATCTCAGAAAATCGTGTCGAATGGAATATAATAGATTATGCGATACAACAAATCGGAGCTGTTGTGGTAGCGATTTATCCGAATATTTCTGACAACGATTACGAATATATTTTTAGCGATTCGGCTATAAAATTGTGTTTTACAAGTAATCTCGATTTGTACACGCGAATCAATCAACTAAAAACAAAATTGCCTTCATTAGAGCAATTGTACTCGATTGATGAGTTTGAAAATACCGAAAGTTGGAATGTTTTAATCGAAAAAGGAAAAACAATTCAACAAGAAGAAATAGATAAACGTGCCGCAAATGTAAAGCACGAAGATTTAGCTTTTTTAATCTATACGTCAGGAACAACAGGAAATCCGAAAGGTGTGATGTTGTCGCATAAAAACATTATTGCAGATGTTATTGCTTGCGAATATTCAACACCACTTGATCCTTACGATCGTGCTTTGACCTTTCTTCCAGCTTGTCATGCGTATGAGCGAACAATTCAGTACTTGTATGTGTACATGGGAATTTCGATATATTTTGCAGAATCGATGGAGAAGATTGGCGATAATTTAAAAGAAATCAAACCGCATATGATTACGGCTGTTCCTCGTGTGATTGAAAAAGTGTATGAAAAAATCATGCAAACGGGAGCGCAATTATCAGGTTTTAAGAAATCTATTTTTGATTGGGCTGTAAAAGTTGGCGATGAGTTTGTGTTAGAAGACGATCAGCGTTCGGCAATTTATAATTTGAAATTAGCAATTGCTAGAAAATTAGTTTTACACAAATGGTACGAAGGACTTGGAGGCGAATTAAAAGCAATTGTAACGGGAAGTGCAGCGATTCAACAACGAATTGTTCGCGTATTTTTAGCCGCTGAAATCCCAATTTATGAAGGTTATGGATTGACAGAAGCTTCACCAGTAATTGCGGTGAATTGTTTTCGTCGAGGAAAAAAGATTGGAACTGTTGGACCTCCGCTGAAAGGTGTTGAAGTAAAATTGGCCGATGATGGCGAAATTTTAGTAAAAGGTGATATTGTGATGATGGGTTATCATAATTTGCCAGAAAAAACTGCCGAAGAAATCAGAGATGGTTGGTTATATACGGGGGATATTGGCGAATGGGTTGACAATAAATTCTTGAAAATTGTTGACCGTAAAAAAGAAATGTACAAAACTTCGGGAGGAAAATATATTGTTCCACAACAAATCGAAATGAAAATGGTAGAATCGCCATTCATCGAGCAATTGATGGTTGTTGGAGAAGGCGAGAAGTTTCCTGGTGCTTTTGTGGTTCCGAGTTATACAAATCTCAAAAAATGGGCGCAGTCAAATGCTTCGGAAATTGTAAATCTTCCTCATGATGAATTTCAGAAAAGTGATGTTGTCAAAAAGAAATTAGAAGAAGAAATCAATCAACTGAATAATCATTTCGGACATTGGGAGCAAATCAAAAAGATTGCAACTATTCCAAATGAAATGACTGTAGAAGGAGGAGAGTTGACGCCAACGTTAAAGTTTAAACGTAAAATCATTTTAGAAAAATACAAGAAACAATACCAAGAAATTTTTGGATAATTAGAAAGAGTCTCAGTTTTTGAGGCTCTTTTTTTGTATATTTATTGAAAACAAATTTATATATCTTATTTTGAATTATGGGAAAAGTAGATTTAAGACAACTAATAGTAGGTATTGTTATAATTGTTTTTTTAGCAATAACAATTAATCAATTTTCTTTTTTAACAAATATCGAATTATTAAGAAATGTATCTAATTTAGGGACAGATGAAACTTTTACTAAACTTTCTTCGAAACAGAGTTTTCCTAGAGATATCTTCTATTATTTGTTATGGATTAAATTATCAACTTATTTAGGTTTATTTTTGGGTTTTCTTTTATTTGGCTTATTATTAATAAAGAAAAAAATAAGTTTAATAAATTTTGTTTTAATTATTCTATTGTCGTTTATTTTATTGAAAATTTTAAAAACTTTTAATGGATATAATTTATTGTCATTTTTGAATTTTTCACATTTTAGTAATTTCTATTTTTTTCTAATAACTTTTATGTGTTTTGGTATTTTTACATTTTTAATATTTTATAGACTCAAAAGAGTTTATTCTTAAAAATAACTTAAATATTAAATCTATATTTTTGTAAAAACAAAATCAGTTGAATTCAGTTAAAGTTTACGCAAAACAGACAAGCAATTGGGGATTATTATTCGGTAGTCTTTTATTTTTTGCTTGTTCAATTTATTTATTTTTAAACGCCAATCAAGTTAACTCTCCGCAAACTGCAAAAATTTTAAGCGGAATTTTATTTGTTCCAAGTTTACTATTCATCATCATTTCAATCAAAAAGTTGATGAAAAAACAATTGATTTTATTGATCGATAAAAAAGGAATTGTTTACAAACCTACGGATCAATTGAATTATATTGAATGGGGAAAGATTCTAGAAATTGAAGAGCTGAAATTACCTCGTCAACGTGTTATTAATATAAAAGTTGTTGATGCTGATAAGTTTATCAATAATGAATCTCAAAAATTCCTACAAGTGCGCATGAGATTTTGGAATAAAATGTATGGTGCTGTTGTTTCGTTTGACGCAAATACATTAGATAAAAATCACTTCGAAATCATGAATCTTTTTGATGAATTTATGGAAGATTATAAGATTTCTACAGTGTCAAAAAATGATTAATTCGAAAGAATAGACTATTTTTGCAGCATGCAAATCGATTTACTTTATAAAAATTTGGGCATCAAAGATATGAATGCAATGCAACGTTCAGCATTCAAAATGTCCGAAAATCAACGAGATTTAATTCTATTATCACCAACAGGTTCTGGTAAAACATTGGCGTTTTTATTTCCGACTTTAAGAGATTTAAATCCAGATGTAAAAGGTGTTCAAACCTTAATTTTAGTTCCTGCGCGTGAGTTAGCTTTACAAATCGAAACAGTTTTCAAATCGATGAAATCTGATTATAAAGTAACGTGTTGTTATGGTGGACACAATACAAAAGTTGAGCAAAATACTTTGTTAGAAGCTCCGGCTGTATTAATCGGAACTCCAGGACGTATTGCGTATCATTTGCGTAACGAAAATTTTGATCCTTCAACTGTTCAGACTTTAATTTTAGACGAGTTTGATAAAGCGTTAGAATTAGGTTTTCAAGAAGATATGAGCTTTATTGTTGAGCAACTTTCTGGATTGAAACAACGTATTTTAACCTCTGCTACAGAAATGGAAAATATTCCAGAATTTGTTGGATTGAATGACGAAAAAATCGTGAGTTATCTAAAACAAATCGAGGTAAAACCAGATTTACACATGAAAGTGGTGAATACCATTTCAGAAGAAAAATTGGATACATTATTCAATTTGATTTGTAAAATTGGAAGCAAACGTATGTTGATTTTCTGTAATCACCGCGATGCAGTTGATCGTATTAGCAATTTGTTGCATGAAAAAGGAATTGCGCGCGAAAGTTTTCATGGAGGAATGGAACAAGATGAGCGTGAACGTGCATTACTGAAATTCAGAAATGATTCGGTTAGAGTTTTAATTACAACAGATTTGGCTGCGCGTGGTTTGGATATTCCAGAAGTAGATTCGATTATTCATTATCAATTACCTGCAAAAGAAGCTGCTTTTATCCACAGAAATGGACGTACAGCTCGTATGAATGCGAAAGGTTTTGTATATTTAATTATCAGTAATGAAGAGCATTTTCCGTTTGTAAATGAAAATTTACCTGTCGAAAATTTAGGAGGAACATATAAAATTCCAGAACGTACACCTTACCAAACGATTTATATTTCTGCAGGGAAAAAAGACAAAGTAAACAAAGTTGATATTGTAGGATTCTTGTTCAAAAAAGGAGGTTTGGAGAAAAACGATGTCGGAATTATTGAAGTGAAAGATACAACTTCGTATGTTGCGATTAATCGTAAAAAAGTTCCTGATTTATTGAAAAAATTGAACGGTCAAAAAGTAAAAAATAAGAAAGTAAAAATGCAAATTGCATACTAAAAATAGAATTTTATGTTAGCACACCACGTATTATTTTGGTTAAAAGATGACGCTACAGAAGCTGAAGTGAATACATTTCACCAAGCTTTGAAAGATTTAGAACCAATTGCTCCTTCAGTATTTTTTCATGTTGGAACGCCCGCAAATATCGTAAGAGATGTTATCGATGCTTCGTATTCGTTTTCTTTGTTTGCCGCTTTCGAAACGATGGAACAATTTGAAACATATCAAAAACATCCACAACATATCGAGTTTTTGAATGGTCCAAATAAATTAGCAAAACGAGTATTAATCTATGATGCAGATTAATCATTATAAAAAATATAAGTTTAAAATCCGTCATTTGACGGATTTTTTTATTTTCTAAAAAATTGTAAATCAAGTTTATTTATAATTAATTGTACTTATATTTGTACAAAATATTGTACATATGTTGATAACAAGTATTTCTGAATTTAGAAAAGATATCAAAGAATATTTTGATCGTGTGACGAATAATTTTGAAACATTGATTATTAATCGTGGAAAAAATTCTGGTGTAGTTATTATGTCTTTAGAAGAGTATAACTCGCTAATGGCTACGAATCACGAGCTTTCTTCTCGTAAAAATGAAGAGCGTTTGGATGCTGCAATTGAGAAATTAAAAACTCAGAAAACGTTTACAAAAGAGTTAATTGAAGAATAGATGAAAATCGTTTTTGTTGATGAATCTTGGGAAGATTATTTGTATTGGCAAAAAACAGATAAATCTAAATTGAAAAAGATCAATGAATTGATTAAAGATATTGCTCGAAATCCTTTTGATGGTCTGGGGAAACCAGAAGCTTTGAAACACAAATATGCAGGTTTTTGGTCAAGAAGAATAGATCATGAACATCGGTTAATATATCGTGTTGTAGAAGATGAAATTCAAATCGCAAAATGTCGTTTTCATTATGATTGATATACTTCTTTATCAATCAACAATATAATCTATTATACAATAATCACGAATTTCTATCAAAATAAGCGAATAATCGTTACAAATACCCGTAAATTTGCAAATGATTTCTGAAAAGGAAATCAATAGAATTTAAGCAATGATTATAGAGACAGAAGAAGAGTTAATCGGAATGAAAAAAGTCAGCGAAGCTGTAGCCGTTACTCTTAAAGAGATGAAAGATTATGTAAAACCTGGAATGTCAACAAAAGAATTGGACGATTTTGGTGCGAAGATTATGCACAAATTTGGTTGTAAATCAGCTCCTTTCGAGACGTATCAATTTCCTGGTTATACTTGCTTAAGCGTGAATGAAGAAATTTGTCACGGAATTCCAAGAGCCGATAAAATTTTGAAAGACGGAGATGTTATTAATATTGATGTTTCTGGAGAATTAGGTGGTTTTTGGGCTGATAATGGAGGTTCTATTGTTGTTGGAGAAGATGTAAATGGTTATCAAAAAATTGTTGATGCATCGATTTCTGCACTTCAAAAAGCAATTGCAGCTGTAAAATCTGGCGTTAAAATCGCTGATATTGGTGGAATTATTGAGAAAGAAGCAAAAAAACATCATTATCATGTGATCGAGAATTTAACTGGTCATGGTGTTGGACGTTCATTGCACGAAGAACCGTTGGATTTGATGAATTTCAGAGATCCAGATGATAAACGTCGATTCCGTAAAAATTCAGTTATTGCGTTAGAAACTTTTATTTCAGAAAATTCTTACGAAGCAATTGAACAAGCTGATGGTTGGACGATGATAGGAAATGCACCTGGCGTTTTTGCACAACACGAGCATACTGTTTTGGTTACTTCTGAAGGTCCTATGATTTTGACGCACATGAATGGTAATTGGTAAAATTATATGAAGAGAAACGAATATATTAAAGTAGACCGCGAAGTGGTCAAAAAAATGAGCGAAGATATTCAGGCTTATTTAACAGAAAATAAGTTGGAACGTGTAAAGACGAAGGATATGATGCCTTTCTTAATTGAAAAAGGATATTTTCCTCACGATCGTAAAAAAGGATATCCTTTGCGTCAGATTCTAACAGATTTGAAAAAATCGGAAGAATTACATTTATTACCACAAGCATTTCCAGAATATTTGGAAGTCGAGAATAAAAAAACATCTACCTACTGGTATTTTAGTCCAGTAAAATAATATTAAACACTTCTATTGAAGTGTTTTTTTATTGTTAACGAATTCAAAATCTTTACTTTTTGGAATATTAATTGATACAATCTGATTGTTTTTTAGTTGAAAAAATCAAGTTTTTTAATTTCTTATCTTATGTCAATGAAATCTCATTGAGGTCTGAGCTAAATTTGTCCTATCAAAATAATTAATTAAAAACAATCAAATAATCATTCGTTATGAAAAAATTATTATTCACGTTAATGTTATCAGCAGCTTCAATGTCTGCATTCGCTCAAAATTATACAAATGATAAAGCACACTCAAAATTAGGTTTTTCTGTTTCGCACATGACAATTTCTGATGTTGAAGGACAATTCCAAAATTTTGATGTTCATTTAAACTTTACAAAAGAAGATTTAAGCGATGCAAAATTTCATGTAGTTGCAGATATCAACTCTATCAATACAGGAGTTGAAGCACGTGATAATCATTTGAAATCAGCAGATTTTTTCAATGCAGCAAAAAATTCAAAATTAGAATTCTCTTCAAAAGGAATCACACGTGTTAAAGGAAATCAATTTAAAATGATTGGTGATTTAACATTAAACGGAGTAACTAAACCAGTTGCGTTAAAATTAGTTTACAACGGAAGTATCAATAATAACGGAGTTAAAACGTACGGATTTACAGTAAAAGGAAATGTAAAAAGAAGTGATTTTAACATCGGTGGTAATTTCCCAGAAGCTGTTGTAGGTGATGTTGTTACCTTAACATCTAACTTAGAATTTGCAGCTCCAAAAGCAAAATAATAATAAATAAAATATGTCATAAAATCGTGGATTTCAATACGTTAAAATCAATTACTTCAAGTTTTTCTACAACTGATAAAATGCCAGTTTTATTTTTAGGACATGGCTCTCCGATGAATGCAATCGAAGAAAATATTTTTGTAGAAGGTTGGAAGAATATTGGAAAAACAATCCCAAAACCAAATGCGATTATTTGTATTTCGGCACATTGGGAAACGAAAGGGACTAAAGTTACGGCTTTAGAACAACCGAAAACGATTCACGATTTTTATGGTTTTCCGCAAGCTTTATTCGATGTTGAATATCCAGCACCAGGAAGTCCAGAATTGGCTACAGAGGTCAAAAATTTAATTAAAACAACAGATGTCGATTTAGACAAAATGTGGGGATTTGACCACGGTTCTTGGAGTGTGATTAAATTTTTGTATCCAGAAGCAGATGTTCCGATGATAGAACTGAGTTTGGATGTTTATAAAATGCCAAAAGAGCATTACGAATTAGCAAAGGAATTAGACGCTTTGCGTAGTAAGGGTGTATTAATAGTAGGAAGTGGGAATGTTGTACACAATTTGAGAGCGTTAAATTGGAACGAGCCAAATGCTGGTTACGATTGGGCTTATGAGGTGAATGATACATTCAAGAATATTGTTCAAACAGGTAATCACGACGAATTGTTCAATTTTGTACAAAAAGGTAGCGCATTTAATCTCGCCGTACCATCTATGGAACATTATTTGCCATCTATTTACGCATTAGCATTACAAGGAAAAGAAGAGGAAGTAACACTTTTTAATGACAAATTAATTTACGGATCATTAGGAATGTTATCATTCAAAATAGGATAAATAAATCAATTTAAATAACAAATAAAAACAAAACATTATGGCAACAAAATGGAATTTAGACCCTTCTCATTCAGAAGTTCAATTTAAAGTAAAACACATGGTAATTTCTACAGTAACAGGAAATTTTGATCATTTCAATGCTGGTGTAGAAAGTAATAGTAACGATTTTTCTGATGCAAAATTTGAATTTGATGCAAAAGTAGATTCAATCAATACAAAAAATTCAGATCGTGATGGACATTTAAAATCAGCTGATTTTTTCGCTGCTGAACAATTTCCAGAAATGAAATTTGAAAGTACTTCAGGTATTCAAAACGGAAAAATTGAGGGAACTTTAGAAATCCGTGGAGAGAAAAAACCAATCACTTTAAATGCAGATTTTGGTGGAGTTATTACTGATCCTTGGGGATTAGAAAGAGCTGGTTTCGAATTCTCAGGCGAAATCAATCGTAAAGATTACGGATTAGGATGGAGCCAAGTAACAGAAGCAGGAGGATTAGTTGTTTCGGATAAAGTAAAATTATTGGTGAATTTAGAGTTTACTCAAGCCCAATAATCATAATTTTTAATAGCAAAAAAGCCACTTCCAACGAAGTGGCTTTTTTGTATTATTTATTTTTGTTCTCCCAAAAAGTAGCATTTTTAATTCCGATTTCTAACGGATTGAAATCAGGATTTTTAATTCCTTTTTTACGTTTGTCTTTATAATCTTTCCAGACTTTAAGCCCAACTCCGCTCAATAATAAAATAGCGATAACATTTACCCATGCCATTAAACCTACACCAATATCACCAATTGCCCAAGCAGTTTCAGCAGTTTTGATTGTTCCGTAATACGTAGCGCCCAAGAAACAAAAACGTAAAATCCATACATAAACTTTTGTATTTTTTCCTTTGAAAATGTATGTAATATTCGTTTCCGCATAATAGTAATAAGCCATAATTGTTGTAAAAGCAAAGAAAAACAAAGCAATTGCAACAAAACTATTTCCGAATGAAGGAAAATGACTCGAAACAGCTGCTTGTGTAAAACCTGTATAATCTACACCAGGAAGATTTTGAGTAATGAAACTTCCCGCTTTTTCTGGGTGATTTACATTGTATTTTCCCGTAAATAAAATCATAAAAGCAGTTGCTGTACACACGAATAATGTATCGATGTAAACAGAAAAAGCTTGTACTAAACCTTGTTGTGCAGGATGGTTTACTTCGGCTGCTGCTGCTGCGTGAGGAGCAGTTCCTTGACCAGCTTCGTTAGAATAAATTCCACGTTTTATTCCCCAAGCAATTGCAGATCCAAAAACACCACTATAAAGAGATTCTTGATTGAAAGCTGACGAAAAAATTAATCGTAAAACTGATGGAACTTGATGAATATTCATTCCAATAATAATGATTGCCATCAAGATGTAAGCACCTGCCATAAAGGGAACGATGAATTCAGAAGCTTGTCCTAAACGTTTTACACCTCCAAAAATAATTAAAGCTAATAATCCAATAATGATGAATCCTACAATGTTGATTGGAATTCCGACAAAATTGTAAATAGGAATATCAAACGCATTGTTTAAAGCTGATGAAATACTATTCGATTGTACGCCTGGTAATAACAATCCGCAGCTCATAATTGTAATGATTGCAAACAAAACTGCGTACCATTTGATTCCTAAACCTTTTTCGATGTAGTATGATGGTCCACCACGATATTCTCCATCGATTTCTTGCTTATAGACTTGTCCCAATGCAGATTCGATAAAGGCAGATGCACTTCCTAAAAATGCGATAAACCACATCCAGAAAATTGCTCCAGGTCCTCCCATTGCGATTGCGGTAGCAACTCCAACAATATTTCCTGTCCCTACACGACCAGAGATAGCTAAAGAAAATGCTTGGAAAGGAGTGATTCCTTTGTCCGATTTTTCGCCACTAAATAGCAAGCGAACCATGTCTTTTATGTAAACGATTTGTAAAAATCCGGTGCGAATAGAGAAGTAAATTCCTGTTAAAGCGCAAAGTCCAATTAATGCATATGACCAAACATATCCACTTATGATATTGACGATATCATCCATTTGAGTATAAAATTTTTGTTCTTGTGTTTATTTGTGGTGCTAAAATGCTAAAAAAATCTTAATATATGATATTTATTATTTCTTTTTTTCAACAAAAGATTTAAACAATTTATACTGATGAAGTTGAATGAATGATTATTTTATAATTAAAGTTATAGTTTAAATTATATAATTTAAATAGTTGTTTATAACTGAAAAAGGTTACAAATTATTGTAACCTTTTTTCAGTTTTATATTATGATCGAATAATTTTTAGTTTAGCAAAATTTAAGAGTAATTTTTTCTCTCCAGCATTATCAAAATGAATAATTGCTTTCATATCTGATGGTTCTCCTTGCAAATCTTTCACAATTCCACGTCCAAAACGATCGTGAACGACAACTTGACCAACTTGCAGACCTTGAGCATTCGCTGTTGATGAAGCATTACTTTTTGTTTGATTTACTGGTTTGAAATTTGACCTTGGTTGAGCTGGTTCTACACGAGCTCTTGGATTAGGCCGTGCAACTGATTTCTCTCGTTGTTGATACTGTTGCGGCGTTGGTTCATCTCCAAATAAATCAGCCGATAATCCACTATTATTAGAAGCTCTTGCAGAAATATTAAGATTTTTCCAATCCAAGAAACTATCATCAATTTCTTCTAAGAAACGAGATGGTTCGCAATCGATAATTTTTCCCCAACGAAAACGTGAAACAGAGTAGGTCATATAAGCCACTTTCTCGGCACGTGTCAAGGCAACATAAAATAAACGACGCTCTTCTTCTAACTCAGCGCGCGTGTTAACGCTCATCATAGAAGGGAAAAGATTTTCTTCTAAACCAGCAATAAATACAACAGGGAATTCTAAACCTTTTGCTAAGTGAACAGTCATCAAATTTACCTTGTTATCGTCATCTTCCTCGTTATCCGCATCAGTTGCTAAAGCAATATTTTCTAAGAAACCACCTAAAGAAGCATCCCCTTCGTCTAATTGTTGTTGTTCTTCGACATAACCTTGAATCGAGTTCAACAACTCTTGAACGTTTTCTAAACGAGAAACACCTTCTGGTGTAGAATCTTCTTTTAACGCATTCAATAATTGTGTCGTTTTAGCCATTTCCATCGTTACTTCGTATACATCATGCGATTTTAACATCACTTGGAAACGCTTAATCATCAACACAAAATCATTCAGTTTGTTTGCTGTTCCTGCATTTATACCAATTGTTGGCGCATACATCGCAATATTTTCAATTAAAGAAAATAAACTAATTTGATGTTGATCTGCTGCGACCAAAAGTTTAGAAATTGTTGTTTGACCAATTCCACGTGCTGGATAATTGATTGTTCGCAATAAAGCTTCTTCATCATTTTGATTAATCAATAACCTCATATAGCTAACCATATCCTTAATCTCTTTGCGCTGATAGAAAGAAGTTCCGCCATAAACACGGTACTGAATTCCTCTTTTTCTCAAGGCTTCTTCTAAAGCACGAGATTGCGCATTGGTACGATAAAGAATAGCAAAATCTTTTGGTTGAAGATGTTTATTGATCTGTCTTTCCCAAATCTGAGTTGCAATATAACGTGCTTCATCAGCATCAGAAAGTCCACGATAAACGGCTATTTTCTCACCAGTTTCATTTGCTGTCCAAACATTTTTTTCTAATTGATCTTGATTTTGTTTGATAATCTGATTCGCAGCTTCCACAATCATTTGTGTCGAACGATAATTTTGTTCTAATGGATACAATTTCGCGTCAGGATAATCAGATTTGAATGATAAAATATTTCGAATATTTGCACCACGGAAAGCATAGATAGATTGCGCATCATCACCAACTACACAAAGATTTTCGTAACGAGAAGCCAATGCTTTTACAATCAAATATTGCGAATGATTGGTATCTTGGTACTCATCTACCATAATGTATTTGAAACGTTCTTGATATTTTGCTAAAACTTCAGGAAAACGCGTCAAAATTTCGTTGGTACGCAACAATAAATCATCAAAATCCATTGCACCAGATTTGAAACAACGATCTACATAAGCTCTATAAATATCGCCCATTCGAGGTCGCATTGCTTCATTATCTGCTTCAATTAAAGCTTGATTGTTATGATAAGCTCTAACTGTAATCAAGTTATTTTTGTATTGAGAAATTCTTCCCAAAACTTGTTTTGCTTTGTAAATATCTTTATCCAAATGCATTTCGTTAATAATCTTTGTCATTACCGAAACTGCATCTTGTTGATCGTAGATTGTAAAATCTGATGGATAACCTAAAAGCGGTGCTTCAACACGTAGAATGCGCGCAAAAACAGAGTGGAAGGTACCCATCCAAAGAGCTTTTGCATTCGCTTCACCAACCACATGTCCGATACGTTCTTTCATTTCTCGGGCAGCTTTATTGGTAAATGTTAAAGACAATATATTGAAAGCATCAACTCCTTTATTTAGTAAATGAGCAATGCGATAAGTTAACACTCTCGTCTTTCCAGAACCCGCACCTGCAATCACCATTACTGGACCTTCGGTAGCTTCTACAGCCAAACGCTGTGGTTCGTTCAGTTTTTCTAAATAATTTTCTTCCATCGTGTGCAAAGTTAACCTTTGTGGTGTAAAGGATAAAATAATTTTGAAAGATTATATATTTTCTTATATAGATGTATTGTTAATTATATGCTGCTATAAAGATTTATTATCAAGAGATAGAAAAAAACGTACGAATTGAAAGCTGTTTCGTTACATTGATAAGGAAATATTCTGTATATTTACACAAATTTTTTATATGACAGACGAATCAGTAAAATCAAGTAATTACGAAATAGTAAAGCAAGTGTTTACGAATTTCTTGGAAGACAATGGACATCGTAAGACACCTGAACGTTATGCTATTTTAGAGGAAATTTATTTTACAGATGATCATTTTGATATTGATATGTTGTATATCAAAATGAAAAATAAGAAATACCGCGTTAGTCGTGCTACTTTATACAATACTATCGAGCTTTTGATGGAAGCTAAATTGGTGCGTAAACATCAGTTTGGAGATCAACAAGCGCATTACGAAAAATCATATTTCGACAAAAATCATGACCATATTATTTTGTCTGATACAGGAGAAGTATTGGAGTTTTGTGATCCAAGAATTCAATCTATTAAACAAACGATAGAAGATATTTTTGATATCAAAATTGATAATCATTCATTGTATTTTTACGGAACTCGTAAAAATAAATAACCTTGATTTTATAAAATCAAAAGACCTTTTACGATTTCGTAAAAGGTCTTTTTTGTTATTTTAATTAGAAAATTGGTCTAACAAATCAAAAGAAGGAACAAAAAATAGAGTTCCAGTTTTGGCTTTACTAAAATCTAATATTCGATCATAGTTTCCGGCAGGTTCACCAACAAACATGCGTTCTAACATTTCTTCTACAATGCTAAATTTTCTGGCATAAGCAATAAAATAGGTTCCCATTTCATTTGTCGACATATTTCCAAAAGGCATATTATCACGAACAATTTTTTTGTCATCTCCAACATTTGCTAATGCAGAATGCGAATTCGAAGGTTTTTCATCATCATTCATTTCGATATCATCAACTTTAGATCGTCCAATTACTTTTTCTTGTTCAGAGATTGGTAAATTTTTCCAAGCTTGCATATCATGAATGTATTTTTGCACAAATAAGTAACTTCCATTTGTATAAGCAGAATCTTCATTGCCAATCAAACCAAAATTTGTTCTCTCGTCACCTTGAGGATTTTCAGTTCCATCGACAAAACCTAAAATACTACGTCCATCCCAATATCTAAATCCATGAATTTCTTCTTGACAAGTCGCAACATCATTTAATAAATCAGTTAGATTAGAAACAATATCAATGCAATAACTTTGTTGCGTAGAACGGATATGAAAATGAATATCAGCTTTTGTAGAAACGGCTTCATGCTTTTCTCCCTTAATGGCAACAAATGGTTTTAATTCTTTCGGTAAAGGTTTTGTAAATTTAATTTTATCCAAGCATCGTAGCTAATTCCTAAAATAACGCTCGATTGTGTTTTCGGAAAACGTGTATTTGCTGAATGGTTAAGATTGATAACCAAAGCACAAAGCTTTTTGAAAGCATTTTTGTAAACAGTATTTTCCTTGAAATTCCAAACCATAAAAATAGTATTGGTATTTGGACTATCTAATACATTTTGATATTGAGGCATTTAATAGATTTAAAAAATTGAATATGAAGTTAAGAATTTTAAAATTGAATTTTATGAATAATAGTTATTTTTTTAATCAAATTAAGACTTAAAAATCTATCATAGTGATTAAAACATTATGAAAATTTTAAGTATTCAAGCACGTTTTAACGTAATAATTAATTTTTAGGACTAAAAAAATAATACTAATTTTGGCTAACACTTTTTTGAAGTGAAATAGAGATTAAATAAAAACATTAAGTAATTGTTAATTAATTATATAAATAAAAATAAAACAGGTTTGAAAGTTGCTTTTTTACTTTCATGTTTTATGACGATAAGTGCTTTTGCGCAACAGAAACCTAAAAAAGAAAAAGTTGTGTTGAAGAATGCTGATTTAGTTGAGCGTTATCCAGATCGTTTTGAAGGGAATCAGATTTTAACAGGTAATGTTGTTATTGAATATAAAGGTGATGTAATTACAGCTGATAGTGCGGTTTTATATCGTGATAAAAACTTGGCTGTTGTTTGGTCGAATGCACGTTTGGTGAGTAAAGACAAAACAATTACGGCGCATAAAATGGAGTATGACGGAAACACAACAATTGCAAAAGCTTTCAAAGATGTGGTGTTGACTGATCCAAGTTCTCGTATTACGGCAGATTATATGGATTATAATCGTACAACCGAGATTGCGACTGGTATTGGGAAAGTAGAAGTGAAGACGCCTACGCAACAAATCAGTTCTGAGAAAATGATTTACGAGCGATTGACAGGAAATATTATTGTAAATGATACTTACAAAACAATCGGTTCTGATGGTGCTTTGGTTGAAGGACGAAATGTTGTGTATAATGTAAAGTCTAAATCGGCAAATTTTGGATCGGAAGTTTTTATTACGAATAAAGATTATACGATTTATTCAAGAAAAATGACGACCAATGATATTACGGGAATTACAACTTTCCGCGATTATTCTAAAATTACACGTCGAAATGATCCATCACAATATATCATTACTTCTGATGGAGATTTTAACAAAAAAACGGGTGAAGCTTGGTTAAGAGGAAATTCAAAAGTATATTATCAAAACAAAACGTTGACGGCTAAAAAACTTTATTTCAACGACAAAACAGGTTTTGGTAAAGGTGAAGGTGATGTTTTTTTAGATGATCCTTTAGAAAAAAGATTTTTGAAGGGAGATTACGGAGAAGCTTTTAAATACTTAGATTCGGCTTTTGTAACAAAGAATGCGTATGCTGTGAAAGCGTTTGATAAAGATTCGCTTTACATTAGTGCAGATACGTTGTTGGCGGTAAAACGTCACAATGTTGATTCGACTTCATTGGTAAAAGCGTTTCATAAAGCGCGTTTTTACAAATCGAATGCGAATGGAAAAGCTGATTCTTTGGTGTACAATCAAACTAAAGGATTGATGCAATTTTATAAAGATCCAATTCTATTTTCTGGAGATAATCAAGTGACGGGAGATTATATCGAAGCGTATACAAATGCGAAAACAGAAAAATTAGACTCGATGAAAGTGTTCAATAATGCTTTTGTGATTGCTAAAGTGGATTCGCTTGTGGAAAATGAATATCATCAAATCAAAGGAAAATATTTAACTGTTCTTTTTCAGGATGATAAAATTGATTTTATTAATGTAGAAGAAAACGCTGTTGCGTTGACGTACATGGATGATACGGATCAAAAAACGAAAGTGAAAGAACGTTACGGAGTTAATATTTCGTATTGTGGAATTATAGAAGTTGATGTTGTAGGAAAAGATGTTGAATTGGTTGCATGTCGTATAAAATCGGACGGAAAAATGTATCCATTGTCAAAATTTCCAGAAGAAATGCGTTATTTGCCCGATTTTAAATGGCGAATTTCTGAACGATTAAACACTTGGCGAGATATTTTTATCGATTCGAAATAATCTTTTCATAAATTAATCGTTTAATTTCTAAAACTATAAATGAAAACTACATCTATCATATTATCTATTCTATTATTATCAAGTTGTTATACATACAAAGCTTTTGATCCTGAGGAGTATGCATTGGAAATATCTAAAGGTAATAATCAAAATCAAACGACTAACTCTAATGAAAGAAGTCGTTCCAGAGCTGATATTGCTGAATTGAGAAGAGAACGCAAAAGTCCGAATGAAAATGCAATTAGTTCATCTCTTTCAGAAAGTCAAGAAGAATTAGCTGCACTAAAAGCTAAAAAACAAGAGAATAAAGAAGAGAAAGTAGCGATAGATCCTTCTACAATTAAAATTTCGGATGTTATCAAACCCGATCAATTTTATAAAGTAGATGCGCAAGGAAAAGAATATACAATAGAGGCGAAGCAATGGAAAGCTGATACTTTATATGCTGTTGTAAAAGGAACAGAAAAAGAATTAAAGTTTCATAAAAACGATATTTCATCGTTCAAAATAAGAAAATTTTCGAAAGGTAAATCAGATGCTCTTACTGTTGCAGCATATGCAATGGGCGGTGCAGCTGTACTTTTTTTATTAAAATAAAATGGGAAGATTAAAGGAAGGATTTTTCAAATATCAGGCGCAAACAACAAATTTTGCATCTGGTTTTGAAGTCGATTACGCAAAGGGCTCTTATATCTATGGAAAGGATGGAAGAGCCTATCTTGATTTTGTAGCTGGCGTTTCGGTGAATACACTTGGACATAGCCATCCGCGCATCAATCAAGCGATTATAGATCAGGTAAACAAATATATGCATGTCGCTGTTTATGGTGAATATGCGCAAGAAAAACCAGTTGAATTATGTAAGCGACTGGTTGATTTAACACCAGAAGGATTGGATCAAGTTTATTTGGTGAATTCTGGGACAGAAGCGATCGAAGTTTCGCTTAAATTAGCGAAACGTTTTACAGGTCGTCGTCAATTAATTTCTTTTCGTAATGCCTATCATGGAAATACACATGGTTCGTTGAGTGTTTCGGGTGATGAACGTAAAAAGGCTGCTTTCCGACCATTGTTACCAGAAGTTTATTTCATCGATTTTAATAACGAAGAAGATTTACAAAAAATTACCAAAGAAACAGCTGGTGTTATTGTTGAATCTATTCGTGGTGCTTCTGGTTTTAGATTGCCAGAAAATGATTTCTTTATCAAGTTGAAAAAACGTTGTGAAGAAGTTGGTGCATTATTGATTATGGACGAAATTCAGCCAGGTTTTGGACGTACTGGAAAATTGTTTGGTTTCGAACATTTTGGAGTTGTGCCAGATATTGTGGCAATGGGAAAAGGCATGGCGAGCGGTTTGCCTGTTGGTGCGTTTATGACTTCTGATAAAATTATGAGTTCGTTGAAACAAAATCCTCAATTGGGACATATTACGACTTTTGGAGGAAATCCTGTGATTGCAGCAGCGGCTTTGGAGTTACTAAATGTTATAGAAGATGAAAAATTAATGGATGATATTGATCGAAAAGAGCAATTATTCAGAGAAAATCTTCAGCATCCAAAAATTAAGAAAATTCATGGTAAAGGTTTGATGTTAGCTCCTGAGTTATCATCGCCAGAATATACGTTGCGCGTTCAGCAAGAATGTATGAACAGAGGTTTGATTATTTTCTTTTTGATGTATAGCATCGAGAATTTACGAATTACACCACCGATTAATATTTCGGATGAAGATATTATAAAAGGTTGTAATATCTTAAAATCTGTATTAGACGATTTAGATTAAATTTTAATAAATAAAAAAGAGAATCAGTTATGATTCTCTTTTTTATTTAGCTCTTTCTCCCATACAACAACATTCTCTTAAAGGAATAAATTGCAGGAAAAGTCTTATAATATTTCTTCATTCTCGTTTTGAATTCTGTAGTAAATAATTCTTGTTGTTCAGTCGTTAAGTGCTCCATATAAGGAATCAAAGCAGAACCAGAAATGAAATTATAAAATTCTGTTTCGTCATTTCCGTAAATTGGATAAACTTTCATGCTGATGTTTAAATCCTTCAATCCATTATCAAACATGATTTTCGCATAATCATCTATCGCTAACAAAGGCGAGTCTCGATGAAAATTATTCAAATAATCTGCAAAAGGTTTTTCTCGTGCTAAATCACTCAAAATAACATTCAATACATTATCTTTTTGACAAGGCATTTGTACCGCAAATTGTCCATTAATATTCAGTTTTGAGATTAATTTAGGAAATAATTTTTCGTGATTATCTGACCATTGCAATGCGGCATTACTAAAAATTAAATCCCAATTTGAATCAGAATTTGAAAATTCTTCAATCGTTTGTTGTTTAAAGGAAAGGTTTGCTAAATCAAATTCTTTTGACTTTTCGAGCATTTCTTTTGAAGAATCAATTCCTAAAAAGTTAGCGTGTTCAAATTTATTGGCAAGAATAGCTGTTTGTTCACCAGTTCCACAACCAACATCGACGCAATTTTTCAAATTATCAGCAGAAATCAAAACCGCTAAATCATAAAAAGGTTGATAACGAATATTTTTGAATTGATTATAAATTTCGGGATTCCAAGGCATTTTTATTGAATTTTGAATGTGATTAAAGTTAATGAAATTTTATAATATTTATGATTAATATAGATTTTAACATGTAATTATTCTAAAATGTTGTTTATTTGAATTTTGTAAGAATAGAGATGAGCCAAGAATTAGAAACTATTGCAGATTATTATAATAAAATTAGTTTAGAGCAAGCCGAATTGATGAATTCTGCTAATTTTGAACACGATAAAGCGCATTTTAATATTTCTTTGCGCAAGTATTGTAGTTTTAAAAGTCCATATAGTCGACGAGATTATTACAAAATTAGTCTGTTGATTGGTGAAGGAATTTTTAAATATGGAAATAATGAACGGTATATTTCTAAACCGGTTTTATTTCTTCCATCTCCGCATATTTCTTACACTTGGGAATGTAAATCGAGTTTACAAGAAGGTTATTTTTGTTTGTTCAATCAACAATTTTTTTCTGAAAATAAAGAGTTTGATGTATTCAAAAAAACATCTTTGTTTAAAGATTGGAGTTCTCCTTTCATTGAGATTTCTGAAGAGCAATTGCCTTTGATTTTGTCTTATTTTCAGGAAATGTATCGTCTTAATCAATCCAATTACCAATTGAGATATTTTAGTATTCGTAATCATTTATCTGCTATTTTTCATTATGTTTTAGAACAAAAAGTTGATGAAATACATGCGGTTGAATTGCCTTCGAATGTGAGATTGTATAAGAAGTTTGATGAATTATTAAATAAACAATTTCCGTTAGATTCTCCTGCTCATCCACTTGTTTTGAAAACACCAGCTGATTTCGCAACGAAATTAAATATTCATGTAAATCATCTAAATTCATCGGTGAAATCTGTGACGAAACAAACAACGACGCAGATTATTAAACAGAAAATTGTTGAAGAAGCTAAAAATTTGCTGTTGTATACTGATTGGGATATTGCGCAAGTTGGTTATACATTAGGCTTTGAAGAACCTGCTCATTTTAATAATTTTTTTAAAAAACATACTTTAACTTCTCCATTAAAATTTAAACAAGAAAATTAATTTATTTGATTTTTGTAATTTTTTATTTGTCTTTTTTAATTCATCAATTTGACATTCATTTTACTTTTGCATGGTAAAAAATGATTTATGTTGAGAGAAGCATCAGAAAAAAGAAAAAAAATTGTAAGTATACTTGGTTTCTTTTCGATTCCAATTTCGGGATTTGTAACAGATATCTATTTGCCATCATTTCCGTCGATGGCAAAATCGTTGATGGTTCCAGAAAGTAGTATTCAATTAACTTTGACTTGTTTTTTATTGAGTTACGGTTTGTCTCAATTGTTTATTGGAAGTATTTTGGATGCAATTGGACGATATTATCCAAAAATTGTAGCATTATTTGTCGTATTAATCACAAGTTTGGTTATCGCGAGTACAGATAGTATTTTGTTGATTTGTTTGCTGCGTGTTATTCAAGGAATTTCAGTTGCGATTATTGTCATTGCAACTCGAGCACTTTTTATCGATATTCATACACCAGAAAAGGCGAAACATTATTTAGGTTATTTTACAATTGTTTGGTCATGCGGACCTATTTTAGCACCTTTTTTAGGTGGATATTTAGAAAAATTGTTCAATTGGCATGCAAATTTCTATTTTTTAGCTATTTATGCTGCTTTAATTTTAATTTTTGAATTGATTTTTAGTGGAGAAAGCATTATTGAAAAGACTAAATTAAATCTTAAGAACGTCATCGATACGTATAGAATGATGCTTAAAAATCAATTATTTATAGTTGGTATAATGATACAAGCTGTTGCTTATTCTATTGTGATGATTTTCAATATTATTGGTCCGTTTTTAATTGAAAATACCTATCATTTTAATTCTGTTGTGATTGGTTATTCAACTTTAATTTTAGGTTTTTCGTGGATGATTGGAGGATTTGTCGGAAAGAAAAGAATGCATCTTGACTTTAAAGAAAGTATAGCTTTACCTATTATTGTTCAATTAATTTTGATTTTACTTTTGATAATCACAGGTTTCTTTGTTCAAAATCTATTTGTTTTATTATTCTTTGCGTTTTTCATTCATATTTGTTCAGGAATTTTATTCACATCATTTTTTACTTCAAATATGATGGCTTTTCCTAAAAATGCTGGTGTTGCTGGCGGTTTGATGGGAGGAATGACGTATATTATTACTTCGCTTACAAGTTTTATAATCTCAAGCACTGGTAAAGTTGATACTCAAAATGGATTAGCAATCAGATACTTTATATTTTCATTTCTATTGTCTCTAATTATTTACCTTATGTATCGAATGAAAAAATCAACTCGAAAAAAGGCTATAATCGTATAATTAAATCCGAGCAAATGCTCGGATTTTTTGTGAATAGAGTTTTATATTGTTTTTTTCTTTAAATTAGAATTGTTGAAAAAGTATTGGATTTCTTGATTTAATTTATTCGTAATTGCGATATTTTTTCAGTTAATTTCAATTGTAAAAGTAAACTTATCTCAAATGAGACAAATCAAAAACATTGAAGATTGGAATGATTTATTATCCAAAAAAGATAAGTCTGAGGATGATATTTTATTAATTGCACAAGTTTATGAAGATGGGATAAAATTTGAAAATAGTCTTGAAATTAAACAAGAATATAAAAAAGCTTTTGAATATTATTTAACTGGACTAAATTTCAAATATTGTAAAATAAGAGTTGCTGATTATTTATCAGAAGGATTAGGTTGTAAAAAGGATATTGAAAAAGCAATTAAGCTATACAACGAATTAATTTCTGAAAATAATAGTATTGCAGCATTTAATTTATCAACTGTATATCGTGATCTTGGTGATTATAAAAAAGTAGTTGAATTACTTTATAAAGTTTATGAAATAGATAAAGCGTATCCTATCGAATTAGCATTTCATTATTTGTACGGTTTAGGAATTCCGAAAAATTTAGAAATTGCTAAAAATATCTTTTTAACGATAAAATCTCAAGTCGAAAAATATTCCGTATATGAAATCGAACAAGTCAATTATCAATTAGCTTTACTTTCACTAGAAAATAATGAAATTAAAAATGCAAGACACCTACTATTGCAAAATGATAATGAAATATCTAATGATTTATTAAATATAATTGGAAAATAGAAATTACAACTGTAGTTAACATCGTATTATTAAAATATAAAATAAATAAACCCAAAAAAATCCGAGCGATAGATGACTCGGATTTTTGATAGCATATTTTTACTATTTAATAAACCGCCTCAGCGATTCTTTTTGTATTTATTGAATTACTCATTGTGTAAAAATGTAATCCAGGAACACCAAAATCAATCAATTCTTTACATTGTTGAATGCACCATTCAATCCCGATTTCCTTAATTCGTTCCTTATCTTTCGACTTCAAAACTTCCATTGCCAAAGCTTCTGGTAAATCCAAATAGAAATTCTGCGGAATCGACGTTAGTTGATTGAAAGTTGTCAAAGGTTTTATACCTGGAATAATTGGAATATTAATATCCATTTCGCGACATTTCTTCACAAAATCAAAATATTTCTGATTATCAAAAAACATTTGCGTCACGATATAATCCGCTCCTAATTCCACTTTCTTTTTCAAATAATACAAATCCATTGCAAGATTCGGCGATTCGAAATGCTTCTCAGGATAACCCGCCACACCAATACAAAAATCCATTGCGTGAGACTCTTGTAGTTCGTCATCCAAATAATTTCCAGTATTTAAAGCCGTAATTTGCTCAATCAATTCCGATGCATGCGCATGTCCTCCAACTTCTGGCACAAAAGATTTTTCCGATTTAATAGGATCTCCACGCAAAACCAAAAGATTATCAATTCCCAAGAAATTCAAATCGATTAACGCATCTTCTGTATCCTCTTTTGTAAATCCACCACAAATCAAATGCGGAATTGCATCTATCTTATAATGATTCTGTATCGCAGCACAAATCGCAACTGTACCAGGACGTTTTCGTACCTGATAGCGCTTCAACAACCCGTTTTCTTTCTGTTTGTAAATATACTCTTGACGATGATAAGTTACATCGATAAAAGCTGGATTTAATTCAACTAATGGATCTAAAGTTTTGAACGTTGCATTGACATCTTGTCCTTTCAAAGGTGGTAAAATTTCCACAGAAAACAACGGTTTTCCGTTTGCGCGTTCTATATGTTCGGTAACTTTCATTCTTTATTTTATCGTTTAGCGAAGTTCGAATCTCGAATTTCGATTATATAATTTCTTTTATAATGGCGTTCCCTTCGGGCGGGCTTTTCGTTGCAATCTTTTTTGTTGATTAAGCGAAGTCGAAATCAACAAAAAAGGATTTTCACTGCAATCCCTAACGCATTTTTTTGTTTTGTTCTACGTTCGTTATCATTCTAAATTTATTTCAGCATCTCATCCAAACTTGTGTGATTCTGAAAACGAGTTCAGAATGACTTTGTGTTTCTGTCATTCCGAGCTTGTCGAGGAATCTAAGATTCTTTATTTCGCAAAGCTTCATTAAGAAACACAAATTTATTTTTTCATAACGCATAACGCTTTTACGCCAAATTAGGACTCAACCAACGCTCAGCTTTATCAAGTTCTATATTTTTACGTTTAGCAAAATCTTCAACCTGATCCATTTTTATTTTTCCAACTCCAAAATATTTTGCTTCTGGATTTCCAAAATAATAACCTGAAACAGACGAAACGGGATACATCGCCAACGAACTTGTTAACTCAATTCCTGCATTTTTCTCCACATCCAAAATTTTGAAAATCGTTTCTTTTTCTAAATGGTCAGGACACGCAGGATAACCAGGAGCAGGGCGAATTCCTTTATATTTTTCTGAAATTAATTCATCATTCGATAAAGTTTCATCTTTTCCATAACCCCAAATTTCTGTACGAACATATTTGTGTAAATATTCAGCATAAGCTTCAGCCAAACGATCGGCAATTGCTTTCACCATAATCGAATTGTAATCATCTAAATTCGTTTCGTAAGCTTTGGCAACTTCTTCAATTTCTTGACCAGCCGTCACAGCAAATGCACCGATATAATCTTGAATAGCTGAATCTTTTGGCGCAATAAAATCAGCAATCGAAATATTTGGTTGCTCTTTCGATTTTTTTGCTTGTTGACGAAGTGTGTAGAATTCTTCGATTTTGTTATCATTTTCATCAAACAATTCAATCGTGTCATCGTTTACCGTATTCGCTTTGAAAAGCCCAAAAACAGCTTTTGGTTTTGCTAAATTTTCAGTTTCGATTTTATTTAACATCGACAATGCATCAACATATAATTCTTTCGCATTTGTTCCGACAATTTCATCATCTAAAATCGCTGGAAACTTTCCGTGTAAATCCCACGTTTTGAAAAATGGAGTCCAATCTATAAAATCTCTTAATTCAGAAACTGTTGTTCGATGCGTGAAAACACCTAATTTATTTGGTTTAAAAGGTTTATTTTCTTCAAAATCAACTTTTAATTTATTTTTTCGAGCATCTTCAATTGATAGATATTCCTTTGATACAGCACGATTTAAGAAACCTTCTCTAATTTTTGTATAATCAGTAGTTGTTTCTGTAAGTAATTCTGCTTGTTGATTTCCAATCAATTTTTGACAAATTGTAACCGAACGAGAAGCATCTAAAACATGAATTGCTTTATCATATTCTGGTGCAATTTTAACGGCTGTATGCGCTTTAGAAGTCGTTGCACCACCAATCATTAACGGAATATCAAGATTAAGACGTTTCATTTCTTTGGCAACATGTACCATTTCATCTAACGAAGGGGTAATCAACCCAGAAAGACCAATTACATCGACATTATTTTTTTGCGCTTCATCTAAAATAGTCTCAGAAGAAACCATTACGCCTAAATCTATTATTTCGAAACCATTACAACTCAAAACAACAGAAACAATATTTTTCCCAATATCGTGAACATCGCCTTTAACAGTCGCCATTAAGATTTTAGAAGGTTCTTTGTCTGTTTTATTTCTAAGTTTTTCTTCCTCTAAAAAAGGCGTTAGATAAGCAACCGACTTTTTCATTACACGCGCTGATTTCACAACCTGAGGTAAGAACATTTTTCCGCTTCCAAAAAGATCTCCAACGACGTTCATTCCATCCATCAAAGGACCTTCGATAACGCGTAAAGGTGAACCAATTTTTTCTAAAGCTTCGGCAGTATCTTCATCAATAAATTCTGTTATTCCTTTTACTAAAGAAATTTCAATACGTTTTTCTAATGGTAACTCACGCCAAGCGTCATCTTTCTTTTTCTCTTTTGTAACACCTTTTAGATGTTCGGCAAAATCAATCAAACGCTCTGTCGCATCATCACGTCGATCCAATAAAACATCTTCAACGTGTTCTAATAAATCTTTTGGAATATCATCATAAATCTCAATCATTTCTGGATTGACGATTCCCATATCCATTCCGTGTTTGATGGCGTGATATAAAAACGCTGTGTGCATCGCTTCACGAACTGCATTATTTCCACGGAACGAAAACGAAACATTCGAAACTCCACCCGAAACTAATGCATGTGGAAGATTTTCTTTGATCCATTTAGTTGCATCAAAAAAATCGATTGCATTTCGGCGATGTTCGTCCATTCCTGTTGCAACTGGGAAAATGTTCACATCAAAAATGATATCTCTTGGATTGAAATTTACTTCATTCACCAAAATATCATAAGAGCGTTTTACAATTTCGATTCGGCGTTCATAATTATCTGCTTGACCTTTTTCATCAAACGCCATAACCACTGTTGCAGCGCCATAACGTTTAATTTTCTTAGCATGTTCGATAAATAATTCTTCACCTTCTTTTAAAGAAATTGAGTTCACAATTGCTTTACCTTGCACATTTTTCAGACCAGCTTCGATAATTTCCCATTTCGAAGAATCAATCATAATTGGAACTTTCGAAATATCAGGTTCAGAAGCAATCAAACGTAAATATTTCACCATAGAAGCCACACCATCAAGCATACCTTCATCCATATTGATGTCGATAATTTGCGCGCCACCATCTACTTGATCACGTGCAATTTGAAGTGCTTCTTCAAATTTTTCTTCTTTGATTAATCGCAAGAATTTTTTAGAACCAGTAACATTTGTACGTTCACCAACGTTGACAAAGTTTGAATTTTCACGTACAATTAAAGGTTCTAATCCAGAAAGTTGAATTTTTACGCCTGACATTCTACATTAATTTTTCGAGGTTCGTATTCTTTTGCTAAATCTGCCATCAATTTGATATGATCTGGTGTAGTTCCACAACATCCACCTAAAATATTTACCAATTTTTTATCCAAGAAGGGTTTGATAAAATCTCGCATCATTTCAGGAGTTTCATCGTATCCACCGAAAGCATTTGGTAAACCGGCATTTGGATATGCGCTCACATAAAATGGAGCTTTTTCGGCTAAAACCTCCAAATACGGAATCAAATCTGTTGCACCTAAAGCACAATTTAATCCAACTGAAATTAAATCAATATGTTCTAATGAAATCAAGAAAGCTTCGGTTGTTTGCCCAGAAAGTGTACGTCCAGATTTATCTGTAATTGTACCAGAAGCCATCAATGGAACATTAATTCCTGTTTTTTCTATTGCATCTTGAATTCCATAAAATGCTGCTTTTGCATTTAAAGTATCAAAAATAGTTTCGACAAGTAAAATATCGGCACCAGCTTCTAACATTGTTTTTGCTTGACGATAATAAACATTTGCCAATAAATCAAAATCCACATCGCGATAACTCGGATCATTTACTTGTGGCGAAATAGAGGCTGTCTTGTTTGTAGGGCCTAAAGAACCAACAACAAAACGAGGCTTATCTGGCGTAGAAAACTCTTCACAAGCTTCTTTCGCTAAACGAACGGCTTCGTAGTTTAATTCATCAACCAAATCAACCATATCATAATCAACCATCGAAATAATATTGGCATTGAACGTATTTGTTTCGATCAAATCCGCGCCAGCAGCCAAATATTCTCGGTGAATATTTTTGATAATTTGCGGTTGCGTTAAAACCAATAAATCGTTATTTCCTTTTAAAGACGTATGAAAATCCTTGAATCGTTCTCCACGATAATCTTCTTCTTGTAAATTATGCTTTTGGATCATTGTTCCCATCGCACCATCTAAAATTACAATACGCTCTTTTAGTATATCGTTTAATTTCATTCTAAATATTTTAAAAGCCTTATGGGAAGAAGTGTGAGGTGAGTGTCCTTATCTTTCTCTATTTGAGTAGGATTTAGCACCCAACTATACTTTGGGTTGCTAAGATTTCAACGGGCCTATTCCCTCCATCTTTCTTTATAAAGCTATGTGCAAAATTATTTAAAGTATTGAGAATAAAAAAATCAAGATTGAAAAAAACGAGTTTAGAATTTGGTTCATAGAAATAATTTTTGTTTGAAATAGTTCAAAATCTCTAATAGGTCATTTTTGAAATTTATTTTAGAAAAATATTCTTTAAAATGATATTTTTAAAGAAATAATATTTTAATCAATTGTTAAAACTAATTGTTTTTAGAATATTTTTAATAAAAACCTATTTTTATTAAAAAATATTAAGATTTGTTTTTTCTTTTAATTGTGTTTTTTAGAAAATTATTTTTACATATTTATATTTATAGAATAAAATTCATGATTTGTGTGTTTTTATTACTAATTACGGAAAATATTAAATTACAACAATGAAATTAATTTGGAAATATAGAATTCTTTCGCCTAAATTTGTCCTCAGAAATAGTTCATTAAAATTTACATTTTATCAAGAAAAGTGGAGGGAAATGGCCCAAAGAAACTTTAGCAACCTGATTAACGAATCAAGGTGCTAAATCCATCCTTATAGGAAAGATGAATAAAAACTACTGTAAACCAATCATTCAATAATATTCTTTATTCAAAATGGTTCAATTGTTTTTATGCGATTGAACCATTTTTTTCTTCACTCTTCTCTGATAAAAAATTATTAAAACAAAAGAATACATGAAAAAAATAAATATCGGATTGTTCGGATTTGGAGTTGTAGGAGAAGGAATTTACAAGGTATTGGAAGAAAAACCACAGTTGAATGCTGCAATTAAAAAAATTGTGATTAAAGATAATTCTAAACCTAGAAATGCTCCGTCTGAATTATTTTCGACTAATGCGGATGATATTTTAAATGATGATGAAATAAATGTTGTTGTTGAGTTAATTTCGGATGCTGATGCGGCGCATGATATCATTATAAAAGCGTTCAATAAAGGAAAACATGTGGTAAGTGCAAATAAAAAATTGATTGCCGATCATCACAAAGAATTATTGGATTTGCAAGCAAAAAATAATGTTTCTTTTCTTTATGAAGCATCTGTTTGTGGATCAGTTCCGATTATTAGAAATTTAGAAGAATATTTTGATAACGATTTATTGAATTATGTTTCAGGAATTGTAAATGGCACAACAAATTACATTTTGACGAAAATGGCAAATGAAAATGAGTCGTATCAAGATGCCTTAAAAGCAGCGCAAGAAAGTGGTTTTGCAGAAGCTGATCCAACGGCTGATGTGGAGGGTTTTGATGCGTCGAGTAAATTAGCAATTATTACCTTGCATGCTTTTGGTAAAAAGATTGATGTTGAGCAAGTTATTCGAAAAGGAATTACCTCATTGAAAGTGGAAGATTTTAAATACGCGAAAGAAAAAAATTATACAATAAAGTTGATTGCGAATTCTAAAATTAATCATCAAACAGGTGAAATTACATCAACAGTTTTACCAACTTTTGTTGAATTAAATAAAACAATTGCGCTTGTAAACAACGAATATAATGGTGTTTTGATTGGAAGTTCGCTTTCGGATGAACAATTTTTATACGGAAAAGGAGCAGGACGTTTCCCAACTTCTTCGGCTGTTTTGAGTGATATTTCTGCGTTAAAATATGATTATCAATATTCGATTCGAAAATATGAAAACAAAGAAGAAGGAGTTTTTAATCAAACAGGAAAAAAGAGAATTTATATCGGTTTTGAGAATCAAGCAGATGATGTTTCAAACATTTTTGATGAAATAGAAGAGCGTTATCAAAGTAAAAATTACAATCACATTGTTGGTGTGATTGATATAGAAAAGCTCAAACAAAAAGAGATTATTGAAAATCCAAAACTTTCGATAATTGCGTTTGAGTAAATTTTTGTGATTAAAAAGCCTCAATTAACATTGAGGCTTTTTTTTGTAAATCTAAAAATTAAGGTTTTTGTAAATACTTTTTCAATAAAAGTTTTAGTGGTTTATTTTTAATTAATCCAGCATAAGTCATTTCAATTTTAAAATCTTTTGAGATTAAAACCCAATATGGATAACTAATTTGTTCGTTTTTATCAATAAATTCTTCCAAAAATGGATGAGTTTTTTTATTCGATTTAGGTTCATATTTTTTGTTTAAAAAAATAATAGATTCATTTGTTTCTGCATCAAATTCAATAAAATAAATGTCATTATTTAGAATTTGAAGTAATTCATTATCTTTTTCTAATTGTTTCTTTTGAATCATACAGTAACTACACCAATTGGTTGAAAAATAAAGCAGAATTGGTTTAGGATTTTCATTAAAAATTGAATTAAATTTTTCTAATGAAATCTGTGCTTGGAGATTCAATGATGATAAAATGAATATGAAGTACCAGATTTTCATTAACGTAAATTGTATCGGACACCTATAAAACCTCTTGTTCCCTGCATAGGTGTATAGCTGTAATCATTTGGCTCAAAAATAACATCGTTTCTTCCTTTAGGAGGAGTAATGCCATTTCCTGGTTCTCCGAATGGATCCCACCAACGAGCAATAACATCGCCTTTTGGTAAAACATTAAAAATATTTTTTACTCCACCATAGATTTCAATATTATTTTTGAATGATTTACTCAATTGAATATTGGCAATAAAAGTTGGCTTTGAATATTCAGGTCGATAATCATTTTCTACGCGAGGTAATTTCATTTTGTCATTATAATTGGCGGTTAAATCAATAGTAAAACCTTTTTTGAATGCATAACTTGCTAAGAAATTTCCAGACCATTTCGGTGCGTGATATTGAACTTCTTTTTCGCCATTTTCTTTTTTGTAAACATCCATATAGGTTGCGCCAAGCATTATTTTTAGAGGAAAGTCAAATGTTGCATCTATATTTAAAGAAACTCCTTGAGATATTGCGTGTCCATCTAAATTGTCATAGATAATCTTTGTTTCGTCAGTATCTGTATCAGCAATAATTTTGTTTGTGAAATAAGAATAGAATGTTGTGAAATCAAAATTTAGAGCTGCAAAAGAAGTTGGTAGTTTGAACACATAATTAATATTTCCATTATATGATTTTTCAGGTTTTAATTCATTTTCAAAAACTACTTGTCTAGCTCCAGTTAATGCACGATGATCTTCTGTGAAAACATTTACAACACGAAATCCTGTACCAAAACTTGCTCTTAAAGTATGATGAGATGAAGGTGAAAATTTATAAGCTACTCTTGGAGAATGTATTCCTTTATGTGTTTTATCATAATCAAATCGATAACCAAGTAATAATTTATTTTCAGAGTTTAATGTCCATTCGTCTTGTACAAAAATACCAGGAATTGGTGTATTCATAGGGTTATTCTTAATTAGATTATTATCTTCATCATATTCTCCAGTCCCTCTTGTGTTATCATCGTAATAAGTATACTTGAATGAAGATCCTAAAAGTAAACTATGTTGTCCAATTATTTTATCCCAATAAGCTTGAGCAAAAACAACTTGTTGTTTTCCTTGATACGATTCTGGACCATAAAATGAATTCTGTTGATGAAAATTGTAAGAAAATTGTGTCATTATTTTTTCTTTTACAGGTAATTGATACATTCCTATCGCTTCAAAACGATTTGTCATAATGCTTTCTGCATAAACTTCGTCACTTCCTCTGTGTAGTTTTCTTTTCCAATTCATTTGACCTCCCCATCTATCTTCGTATAAATAACGTAAAGCAACGGAAGCTGTTCTATTTTCTTGACGTTCAAAATCAAATTTATTGAATAATGTAATACGATCTTGTAACGTTACATCTGTAAAACCGTCATTATTTTTATCTTTTTTATTGTCATATTTAAAGTAATTAAAGCCAAATAAACCATTTACCTTTTCTCCTAAATTATATTTGTATCCTCCATCAAGATTGGTTTCCAACCAAGAAGTAGTAAAGGCGTCTAAAGATAATTTTGGAGCAGATTTTGGAGATTTCGTAATTACGTTAATTATACCTCCCATAGCTTCTGTTCCATAAAGGGAAGATGCTGGCCCTTTTACGACTTCTATTCGTTCAACCAAAGAATTCGGAATTCCGCTCAAACCATAAACTGTAGATAGAGAAGAAACAATTGGCATTCCATCAATTAAAATCATGGTATAAGGACCTTCCATTCCGTTAATATGAATATCACCTGTGTTGCAAACGTTACAATTTAGTTGCGGTTGAACACCATTTATTAATTGTACAGCGTCAAATAATGAAGGTGTTGGATTTTTTTGAAAAAACTTTGGTGTATAGATTTCAATTGGAACTGGACTATCAGATTTTCTTACAGCTTTCATTGTTCCTGTAACTACAATCTCATCTAAATTTTCTGAAGGATCTTTCACGAAAATAGAATCTTTTTGTTCCTGAGCATTTGATAGAATGGAGGTTAAAGCAATGAATAAATAAAATGTTGTTTTCATATCAAGTAAAAATTATAATCAAATTAAAAAGTTAGACAAATCTAACAAAAATATTATTAAAAATGAATTATTAAATTTTACTTAATTTTCAACTATATTTGTTTTTATGAATTCATTGGTCGAAGAAAATTACCTAAAAGCATTATTTCATCTTTCTGAAAATGGAAAAGGAGAAGTGAATGTGAAGGATTTGAGTAAGCATTTGGAAATTAAAATGCCTACTGTAAATAGTATGATGAAAAAATTAGCTGAAAAAGAATTGGTGATTTATGAATCGTATAAACCACTTCGGTTATCTGATAAAGGAATTTTAAAAGCTTCTTTGATTGTAAGAAAACACCGATTGACAGAGATGTTTTTGGTAGATAAAATGGGATTTGGTTGGGAACAAGTTCATGAGATTGCAGAGCAAATAGAACATATTCAAAGTTCAAATTTTTTCGATAAAATGGACGAATTATTAAATTTTCCTAAATTAGATCCGCATGGTTCTCCAATTCCTGATAAAAATGGAAAAATAGAAATTATTAATTACAAAAAGTTGGCAGAATTTAAAGAAGGTGAGAAAGTGGAAATTTGTGCTGTCATTGGTTCTTCAGATGAATTTTTGAAATATTTGAATTCTAAAAATATTCATTTGAATGATGAAATTGAAATCATTTCAGTAGAAGATTTTGACGGAACAATGAAAGTTAAATTTCTAAAATCAAATGAAATTGAATCATTTAGCAATCATGTAACTTCAAGATTGTTAGGTAAATAATGGTTTTTCAGTTTTTTTTATCAATCGCCTTATTTTTCTATTTTTTAGGCTTTGGATTTTTATTTCAGAAAATTTTTCCTCGAATTAATTCAACTATTTCGTTTACAGTCATAAATGGAATGATAGGAGTTGGACTGATAAGTTTTTTCGTCGCATTTTTTCTTCCATTAAATTTTACATACGAAGTAGTATTAATTTTAATTGCGATTCTATCATTAATTTATCATAGAAACGAAGTGAAGCGAAGTTTGTTGAAACTTAAAAATATATCACGATATTTTTATGCTTTTACTTTTGTTGGATTGTTGGTCGCCGTTACGTATCCTTTTATTTTAGATCATTTTGGTTATTATATTCCGACAATAAAATGGTTAGATTTTGCTGGTTTTGTAAAAGGGCTTTCTAATTTTGAATGGGTTTTGGCGCAAAATAGTTTTTGGCATATTTTGCAAGCTTCTATTAACGAAACATTGGATATTTATTATCGATTAAATTTTTGTTTATTTTTAATCTTCAATCTCTATGTTTTCGAATTGAAGCAGAAAAAACTTCTCATTTTTAATCTCCTTTTTATATTTTTTTTAAATACTCCTTCACCAGATCTTCCTGTTTTTGTTCTTACGATTCTATTAATCAATGAATATTTACGTTATAAAAATAAAGCGTCTGATTACCTTTTTTACGCTGCTATTTTATTTGTAATTAAACCAATAAGTATTGTATTAATTTTATTTTTTGGAATTGAATATTTAAGAAATAAAGAATACAAAAATTTAAAAGACAAGAATTTATTTTTACTTATTTTTATTGCTTTATTGTAAAGGAATTATTGTTTCAGCAAATCCTTTATTTCCTTTAGAATTTTCTTCAATAAAAGGTTTGGAATGGGCTTCACCACAGCATTTATATGAATTATCTGCACAGAACGGTAAATTTATTCCACTTAAAGATTCGTTTACGTTTGAAGAAGTAGCTAGAATGAATACAACTGAATATTTTCAAGCTATTTTTTTTCAATCATCTTCTCGAACAATAATTTTTCTTTTAATTATTTGTTTAACAATTTTCAATTTGTTAATAGGCTTCTATAAAAAGAATTATTTTATAAAATCGTTAATATTCTGTTGTATAGTGAAATTATTAATAATATTAATTTTTTCTAATCAATTTAGATTTTTATTAGATGTATTAATTATTGATTTATTAATTATTTTTAAATTAGTTAACTTAAAAATATTTAATAAATATTCAGAATTATTAAGTTTAATATTTGTATATATTACTTCATTTATTTTAATATTTTCTATTTTTAAAGGTGATTATTTCAAAAATATTAAATCATTTTCTTATATAAGAAGTATAAATTTTGATCAAATTTTAATTCCAGGAAATTATAAAGAAAATGAATTGAACATTAATAATTTAAATATAAGTAAAACCAAATTAGAAAAATTTCTACAATATCAAATTTATCTACAACAAATTGATTCTACTGATGTAAAAAAAGGCTTTTATTTTGAAAAAATGGACAGAAAAAAAAGAGAGAAGATTTTAAACATTTTGAAAGAAGAACAAAAAAAGCAAGTTAAATAACTTGCTTTACTATTATTCTGCTTTTCCTTTTATTCTGAAAATTTTTCGAGAAGAAACTGGATCGTTAGATGTAATTGTTACAGATTTATTAAAATCTCCAGTCACAGAACCACTTGAATATTTAACAGTAATATCCGCAGATTTTCCTGGTTCGATAGGTGTTGTAGGATATTCAGGAACTGTACATCCACAAGATCCAACAACGCTTTTAAGAATTAAAGGTTTATCACCAGAATTGGTTACTTTCATCTTAGCTGTTACTTCAGTATTCAACTTTATATTTCCAAATTGAATTTCTTCTTTTTCTAAACTAAGTGTTTGAGCAAATAAACTTGTAACGCCTAAAGCAAAAGCACCTAAAAACATTAATTTTTTCATGACGATAATTAATTTATAATCAAATGTACAAAAGAATTTTACTTTAAATAAAATTACTTTCGAATTTATTACAAATAACATTCCAATTTTATAATATATATTTAATATACTAGGCAGTTTAAGGCAGATTGTGTAAATTTGCCCAAATTTATTTTAAGTCATATATAAATAATGGAAATCGCATCTAAATATACGCCAACGGAAGTTGAAGGAAAATGGTATGAATACTGGATGGAGAAGAAGTATTTTAAATCTACTCCAGATGAAAGAAAAGCTTACACAATCGTCATTCCACCACCAAATGTAACAGGAGTCTTACACATGGGACATATGTTAAATAATACGATTCAGGACGTTTTAATTCGTCGTGCGCGTATGCGTGGATTCAATGCTTGTTGGGTACCAGGGACAGACCATGCTTCGATTGCTACTGAAGCGAAAGTTGTTGCGAAATTAAAAGAGGAAGGTGTTTCTAAATTTGATATTGGTCGTGAAGAATTTCTTAATCATGCTTGGGATTGGACGCATAAGCATGGTGGAATTATTTTAGATCAATTGAAAAAGTTAGGAGCTTCTTGCGATTGGGATCGTACAAAATTTACGATGGATCCAGATTTATCTGAATCTGTTCAACGTGTTTTTGTTGATTTATATAACAAAGGATTAATTTACCGTGGATACCGTATGGTAAACTGGGACCCGGAAGCGAAGACAAATATTTCTGACGAAGAAGTTATCCATGTTGATAAAAATGGAAAATTATATCATTTAAAATATCAAGTTGATGGAACTGATCAATATATTGTTGTGGCGACAACTCGTCCTGAAACAATTTTTGGTGACTCTGCGGTTTGTATCAATCCAAATGACGAGCGCTACGAATGGTTGAAAGGAAAACAAGTTATTGTTCCAATCGTTGGTCGTAAAGTAAATATTATTGAAGACGAATATGTTGACATCGAATTTGGTACAGGATGTCTTAAAGTTACGCCTGCACACGATGTGAATGATTATGAATTAGGTAAAAAACATAACTTAGATTTCATTGATATTTTTACAGATGATGCGAAATTGAATGATTTAGGATTAAATTATGCTGGATTAGATCGTTTCAAAGCGCGTAAAGAAATCGAGAAAGAATTAGAAGAAAAAGATTTACTTGAAAAAGTAGAAAATTATAATAATAAAGTTGGTACATCTGAAAGAACAGGAGCGGTGATTGAGCCTAAAATCTCTAATCAATGGTTCTTGAAAATGACAGATTTAGCTAAACCAGCTTTAGATAATGTAATGAATGATACGATTAAATTTCATCCTGCGAAATTTAAAAATACGTATCGTAATTGGATGGAAAATGTAACAGATTGGAACATTTCTCGTCAATTATGGTGGGGACACCAAATTCCTGCATTTTTCTATGGTGATGGAAACGAAGATTTCGTTGTGGCTTTAACAAAAGAAGAAGCTTTACCATTAGCACAAGAAAAAACAGGAAATGCAGCATTAACAATCGAAGATTTACGTCAAGACGAAGATGCGTTAGATACTTGGTTTTCTTCTTGGTTATGGCCAATTTCTGTTTTCAATGGAATCAATGAGCCAGAAAACGAAGAAATCAATTATTATTATCCAACACAAGATTTAGTAACTGGTCCAGATATTATTTTCTTCTGGGTAGCACGTATGATTGTGGCTGGATATGAGTATCGCAACGAATTACCTTTCGAAAATGTATATTTTACAGGAATTGTTCGTGATAAACAAGGTCGTAAAATGTCAAAATCGTTAGGGAATTCACCAGATCCAATCGAATTGATGAATGAATACGGTGCAGATGCAACACGTATGGGAATGTTGTTAACGGCTCCTGCTGGGAATGATTTACCTTTCGATGTTGATTTGTGTTTACAAGGACGTAATTTCGCTAATAAAATTTGGAATGCGTTCCGTTTGATCAAAGGTTGGGAAGTGAAAGAAGATTTAGAACAAACTTCTGCTCAAGCAAAAGCGGTTGAATGGTTCGAAAATAAATTCCAACAAACATTAGCAGATATCGAACATAATTACGATCAATATCGTTTATCTGATTCATTGATGGCAATTTATAAATTGATTTGGGATGATTTCTGTTCATGGTATTTAGAAGCGATTAAACCTACTTTTGGTGAGCCAATTGATGCAAAAACTTATGCAGCAACCATTTCTTATCTAGAAAATGTATTGAAAGTTTTACATCCATTTATGCCTTTCTTAACAGAAGAAATTTGGCATTTAATTGCTGAAAGAACGGATGATGAAGCACTGATTGTTTCTAAATATCCAGAAGTAACATCTTTCAACGAAGAAATTATCAAGAATTTCGAAAATACAAAAGAAGCAACAACAGCAATTCGTGGTTTACGTTCAGAAAAAGGAATGTCACCAAAAGAAGCTTTAGAAGTTTTTGCTGATGCTCAAGCTGCGAACGAAATATATGTAGATGTTTTCTCTAAATTAGGAAATGTTTCTAATTTCAATACAGGAGATAAACCAGAAAAAGGTTTTGTTTTCCGCGTTGGGACATTAGAATTTATGGTTCCGATGTCTGATAATATCGATATTGAAGCTGAACGCGAGAAATTACAAAAAGAGTTGGATTACAACAAAGGTTTCTTAAATTCTGTTCGTAAAAAATTATCAAACGAAAAATTTGTTGCTGGTGCGCCAGAACAAGTAATTAATGCAGAACGCAAAAAAGAGGCAGATGCTTTAGAAAAAATTGCACAAATTGAAGAACAATTAGCTTCATTGTAATTTTTATCAAAATAAAATTTAAAAACCACTTCATTTGAAGTGGTTTTTTTATTGATTTTTTTCAATTAACTTTAATAAAGTCTCAAAAAAGTAGATATGTCAAGCGAATTAAATTACAAAAAGGAAAAGTTATATTCTGAATTTTTAAATCAAGAAAGAAATATTTTTGTTTGGATTCCAGAACGTTTTAAAAATGAAAGTTTGCCTGTTTTGTATTTATTGGATGGCGGCATTAATGAGAAATTTAAACAAATAACAAAGCTTATTGATGAGTTAATTAAATCAAATCGTATTCAACCATTGATGATTGTGGGAATCGAAAATATCAATCGAAATTTTGATTTTACAAGAAATACAAATGTTGTAAAAGACAAAAAATGGGTTCCAGAATATGGAAATGCAGAGAATTTTGAAAAATTTATTGTGTTAGAATTGCTTCCTCATATTTCGAAAAATTACAAGACAAATAACTCGAAAATCATTGTAGGTGAGTCTTTAGGCGGATTGTTGGTAATGGATATATTGTTTTATTTTCCACATTATTTTGATTCTTTTATTGCAATTGATCCTTCGCTTTGGTGGAATAATCACGAATTGTTTGATTCTTATTTTGAAAAATTTGATTTTAATCTGTTAGTAAATAAAAAGATTTGGATTTCAAGTTCTAAAACAGTTTCAATTTCAAAGTTTACTGATCAATTTGTAGAAAAATTGCAAGAAAAAGATAACTTGAAATCAAATTGGAATTATTTACATGATCCTTCTCAAAATCATTTTACAATTTTCAATTCATCAATAGAATCAGCGTTAATATGGACGTTTAAGTAATATTTTTTTGAATGATTCATATTACTTCAATAGGTTTCTCCAACAAGTTTGTCTAAATTTGCAAACCTTTTTAAAAAGAATTAATGCAGTATTTAGAACTACTTTTAATCGGAATTTTCACAGCTTTTATTGGATCGTCCATTCCTGGATTGTTGAATATGACGGTGGTAAAAATTGGGAAACAAGAAGGAGTAAAAAGTGCATATACTTTTATGTCTGGAACTGCGGTTACGATTGCAATTCAGGTTTATTTAGCAATTTTTCTAGCAAAATTTATTGATTTTAATGAAGAAGTTACCAAAATTTTTAGGGAAGTTGGATTAGCTGTTTTTGTAATTATTACAATTTATTTTCTCTTTTTTGCGAAGAAACAAGATCAAAAAAAGAAGAATAAAAAGCTAAAACAACAAGGTGATGTAAAACAAAAAAATAAATTCATTTACGGATTATTGTTATCCGCTGTAAATGTTTTTCCTATACCTTTTTATGTGTTTTTAAGCGCAACGTTGGTTTCGTATAATGTTAATGTTTTTGGACAACCAAATAGCTCAGTTTTTGCTTTAGGAGTTGTAGTTGGTTCGATGATTATTTTTGGTCTGTATCTGAAATTTTTTAACTCAAAATCGGAAGAAGATTCATTTATTTTGAAGAATATCAACTATGTAATTGGAGGAGTGACGAGTGTGATTTCTTTGTTAACGATTTATCAGCTTTTTCAATAAAAATTTAATTCAAATTTTGCTTTGGATGGGAGTATTTAACCAAATATTCCATCACTTCATCGCATTCTTTTCCTTCTAAAATATAACTCAAAATATCCTCAATTAATTCATCAATAATTTGAGGATTAAACTCAAATTTTTTAGCCAAATCAATGCAAATTGCCTTTTCATTTTGATGAATATTCAAATCCACAACCATTAACAAAACAGCGTCGTACAACAAAGAAAGTCGATCTGTAAATGTTTTAGGCAACGTAAAATCAAACTTCGTGTTTTCGTTCAGAATATAACTTACATCTTTAGCAGAAAGTTCATGGTATTTGGCAATATCAGAGATAATTTGAATCTCTTTTTCATTCAAATTTCCATCACTTTTACCAATAATAAATAAATTTTTGATGTGATTTAATTTATCAACCAAAGTAAGATTATTTTTCATTTGTCGCTTTTTGGGATTAAAAATACTCAAAATAGTAGTAAATTAACGTTCAAATTTTTTCATGTGTCAGATTTTAAAACGAAAATAGATGAGATTTATGATAAGCAATGTGAGAATAAAGCAAATATTCGTCATCTTACTGTTTATCAGCGGAAAGAAAGTTTGAAAAACTTAGAAAATTCAATTCTAAATCATCGTGCTGAAATAGAAGAAGCATTGTTTTTGGATTTAAGAAAATCTAAAATTGAAGCTGATTCTACCGAAATATTTCCAGTTTTAGCTGAAATTCGATTATTTCGAAAGAATTTGAATTGTTGGACAAAAACGAAATCAGTTTCAAGTAATCTACTTTTTTTCGGTTCAAAAGCGCAAATTCAACCGGAAGCTTTGGGAAATTGTTTGATTATTTCGCCTTGGAATTATCCTTTTCAATTGTGTTTAGTGCATTTGGTTGCTTGTATTTCGGCTGGAAATACAGCAATTCTTAAACCTTCGGAGTTTTGTCCAAATGTTTCAAAAGTTCTTAATAAAATTATTTCTGAAGTTTTTGAAGAAAATCATGTCGCTCTAGTTGAAGGAGAAATTGAGGAAACAACTTATTTGTTAACCAAAAAATTTAATCATATTCATTTTACAGGTTCGCCAAAAGTGGGTAAAATTGTGATGCAAGCAGGAGCAAAGCATCTTTCTTCGGTAACGTTGGAGTTAGGAGGAAAGTCGCCTTTGATTATTGATGGAACAATTCCGATGCAAGAAATTGTAGAAAAAGCAATTTGGGGAAAGTTGATAAATTTTGGTCAAACATGTATTGCGCCAGATTATATTTTGATAAAGGAAGAATTTCAAACTCAATTTATAAAAACGTTTATTGAACACATAGAAAAAGTCTTTGGAAAAGATCCTTCTCAATCGAAAGATTTGGCGAGAATTTTAAATCTTCAAAATTATAATCGATTAAAAAGCTTGATTGAAAATGCAATAGAAAATGGTGCAAATTGTCCTTTCGGAAATGAATACATCGAAGCTGAATTGTACATTAAACCAAGTTTATTGACAGATGTTCCAATAAATGTAATAATCAATGAAGAAGAAATATTTGGACCAATTTTTCCGATTTATACATTTAAAGAAATAAATGAAGTAATTGAATTTATCAATCAGAAAGAAAAGCCTTTAGCTTTATATATTTTTTCGAAAGATTCTATTTTTATTGATAAAATTAAGAATGAAACTTCATCTGGTTCTGTGGTAATTAACGAAACATTAGTACACGTTTTACATCCAAATTTGCCTTTTGGTGGAGTTAATAATTCTGGAATTGGAGCTTCAACAGGTTATGCAGGTTTCAAAGATTTTTCGCATATGAAACCGATCTTAAAAGTCAATCGGTTTTTGTCACCATCAAAATTTCTCAATTATCCCTATAATTCTACAACTCAAAAGGTAATTGATTTTTTGATGAAATATTTTTAAATCTCGGTTCAACGATTTAATTTTATATTTGTTTTATACAACAATCAACGTTATTTTTGTAGTTAAATCTTATAGAATTGTTATCAAAAAAGACAAAATACGGACTAAAAGCGATGGCTCATTTGGCCAGACAAGAAAGTAACAAACCAGTTTTAATCGGACAAATTTCTGAAACAGAAGTTATTCCAAAAAAATTCTTGGAGGCTATTTTATTGGATTTAAAAAAGTTAGGTTTCGTTAATTCGAAACAAGGAAAAGGAGGCGGATATTATTTGGCGCGCGATGCGAAAGATATCAGTTTAGCTTCTTTGATTCGTGTTTTAGAAGGACCAATCGCGCTTTTGCCTTGTGTAAGTAAAAATTACTATGAAAAATGTGATGATTGCCCTAACGAAGGCGTTTGTACATTGAATAAAGTGATGGTTGAATTGAGAGATTCGACTTTAGAAATTCTTGAAAATAAATCTTTAGAAAGTTTAAAATAAATCTTTAGCCTGAGTTTTTCAGGCTTTTTTATTGGAAAATTTTATAAGAACGAAGAAAAAAAGTATAACTCTTTTTCGAGAATTCTTCCTAATTTCGAACATTTATATTTCATGAAAAATAAATCTATACAACAAGAGTTTAAAGAACTTTTAGATCAACATTTTTTTTCTACGCATCGCTATTTATTGGCGATTAGTGGCGGAATTGATAGCATGGTTTTGTTAGATTTATTTCGTCAAACTGCTGCAAATTTTCAGGTTGCACATTGTAATTTTCAGTTGCGTGAAGAAGACGCAAATGGTGATGAAATGTTTGTGAGAGAATATTGCGGAAAATATAATATTCCATTTCATTCAGTTCGTTTTGATGTTGCGGCTTATCAGAAAACAGGAAATTATTCGGTCGAAATGGCTTGTCGAAATTTGCGTTATGAGTGGTTTGAGCAAGTTCAACAACAAAATCGTTTGGATGTTTTGGTGACAGCACATCATTTGGATGATAATATCGAAACATTTTTGATTAATCTTTCTCGTGGAACAGGTTTGAAAGGTTTGGTCGGAATGCAAATTGATAATGGTAAAATCTTTCGTCCACTTTTGAGTTTCACGAAAAATGATTTGTTGGAATATGCAAAATCAAATGAAATCAATTGGCGAGAAGATTATACGAATGCGACGGATGATTATACCAGAAATAAGATTCGTCATTACATTACACCAATCCTAAAAGAGCTTCATCCGCAATTTGATGAGAATTTTTTGTCAAGTTTAAATCATATCAACGATAATTATCAAATTGTACAAAATAAAGTTGAAGAAATTAGAAGTAATTTATTTTCAGGAGATAATCCGATTGAAATTGAAATTTCAGCATTAAAAAAACTTCAACCATTAGAAACTTTTTTGCATTATTTGTTCGAAAAATATGGATTTTCGTCAAGCAAAGAAATTTTGAAATTTTTGGATGCAGAAACGGGAAGTGAAATAAAATCAGCAACTTATCGATTAATTAAAAATCGAGAAAATTTATTGTTGCAAAAAATAGAAAAAGAAAATGAAGATGAATTAACGATTTTTGATGAGTTAATTGAAATCAATTCGTTAAATTTGAAGTTCGTGAAATCGATAAATCCACACGAAAACGCTACTGAAATAGTAGACTTTACATCAATTTTGTTTCCGCTTAAACTTAGAAAAGTGAAAGAGGGAGATTTCTTTTATCCAATTGGAATGAAAGGTCAAAAAAAATTGTTGAGTAAGTTTATGAAAGATTTGAAACTTTCTAAGTTAGAAAAAGAGAAGGTTTGGTTGCTTTGTGACCAAAAAGATCAGATTATTTGGGTAGTAAATCATCGTTTGGATGAACGTTTCAAAACGACAGAAACAAGTAAAAACTTTTTAAACATTACAGTATGTTAAAGAAACTTTGGATACTTTTTTTGTTTCCAATTTTAGTCAACGCACAATTATTTAGTCCTGCAAAATGGTCGAGTTCGGTGAAGGAGGTTGGACAAAATGAGTTTGAAATCGAGGTAACAGGAAAAATTGATAAAGGTTGGCACCTTTATTCAATGAAACATCCTGATGGAGGAATTGGAATTCCAGCAAGTGCATCATTTAAACCAGCTGCAAATGCAAAATTGGTTGGAGGTGCGCGAGAAATTGGAAAACGTATAGATAAATACAGCCAAATTTTTGAACAAGATGAAAAATATTACGAAAATCAAGTAAAATTTGTTCAAAAAGTGAAAGTTTCGGGTGATAAACCTGTAAATGTATCGTACACAATCGAATTTCAGATGTGTGATGCCGAACGTTGTTTGCCACCAGATGAAACAAGCGGAACGATAAAATTAACGCCTTCTGCAAAAGTTGAAGAGACGAAAGAAGAGGCAAAGCCAGTAGATGCTACAGAAGCAAAAGATACAGTTGCCGTAACTGAAATTACGCAAGATTCTGTTCAAGATGATTCTACAGCAGTTGTTGCTGCAACACAAGATACGATCAAAAAAGTTGATGATTCTTTATTAGCAGATAACGAAAAGAAAGATAATGGTTTATTGAAAATCTTTTCTTTAGGATTTTTAGGAGGATTAGCGGCGTTATTAATGCCTTGTATTTTCCCAATGATTCCTTTGACAGTAAGTATGTTTACAAAACAAAGTAAATCGAAAGGAGAAGGAGTTGGAAAGGCTTTTATTTATGGATTATCAATTATTGTTATTTATGTTGCATTAGGTTTATTGGCGACAGTTATTTTTGGACCATCTGTCCTAAATGAAATGTCAACAAATCCGTGGGTAAATTTAGCTTTCTTTGCAATTTTTATTGTATTTGCAATTTCATTCTTCGGAGCTTTCGAATTGACATTACCAAGTAAATGGGTAAATGCAGCTGATAAAGGTGCTGATAAAGGTGGATTAATTGGTATCTTCTTTATGGCATTCACATTAGCATTAGTTTCATTTTCTTGTACAGGACCAATTATCGGTTCGTTATTAGTTCAAGCGACGCAAGGAGGAAACTATTATTCGTTAATCGTAGGAATGTTCGGATTCTCTTTAGCATTAGCTATTCCATTTACATTATTTGCGATGTTCCCAGGATGGTTAAATTCAATGCCAAAATCAGGAGGATGGTTAAATACAATCAAAGTTTCTTTAGGATTTATTGAATTAGCTTTTGCCTTAAAATTCTTATCAAATGCTGATTTAGTTTGGCAAATGAACTGGTTACCAAGAGAAATTTTCTTAGCATTTTGGATTGCAATTTTTATCTTCTTAGGATTATATCTTTTAGGAAAATTTAGATTAGAATTAGATTCACCAGTACAAACTATAGGTGTTCCGAGAATGTTATTTGCATTGGTTTCAGTATCATTTGCGATTTACATGATTCCTGGTTTATGGGGTGGACCATTAAAATTATTAAGTGGTTTAACACCTCCAATGACTTATTCTGAAGCGACTCGAGGTTTTCACGAAGGTGTAGGCGGTGGACAAGCGACAGCTAAATTTGATGATCCTAATATGGTTGCTGGACCTCATGGAATTCCTGCATTCAAAGATTTCGATCAGGCTGCGGCTTATGCAACGAAAGTTGGAAAACCAATGTTGTTAGATTTCACTGGGCATGCGTGTGCAAACTGTCGTAAAGTTGAAGAACGTGTTTGGAGCGATGAGCGTGTGAAAAAGATTCTGGCTGAAGATGTTGTTTTAGTTTCGTTATATGTTGATGAAGCAAAAGAATTACCAGAAGATCAAAAAGTATTTTCGAAAGCGTTAGGTCGTAATTTGAAAACAGTAGGTAATAAATGGACTTCTTTCGAGATTGAACATTTTAATGCAAATGCGCAACCTTATTATATTTTGGTTGATAAAGATTTGAATCGTTTCTCAAAACCTTTAGAAGCTGAACTTGATGTAGAAGTTTACTTAAAATGGTTACGAGATGGAATCGCGAAGTATAAAGCGAAATAATTATTTTGTCCCGTCCTGAAAAATATATACAATTTTTCAGAGATTAAATACATAAATTAAACAGTAGTAGCTAACAAGTTGCTACTGTTTTTATTTTATATTCATTTAAGTAAAATTGAAATTCATCTTCAACCAAAATCAGAAGCTGAGCAAGCTATTTTTATCAGCAAAACGCAGATTAATAGTTGGATGGATTGGATGAATAGATAAAAAAAATCTCACATTTGTGAGATTTTTTAGTTTATAAATTTTCCAACATCAAGATAATTTCACTTTCGATGCGTTTTATCATTTCAGGCGAAATTTCGATTTGATGTTTTACATTTTCGATGGTATTGTACGTCAATTCTCCCGTTTTCAAATTCAAATTATATTCAATTTGTCCTTCCCAAGAATTACTCGATTCGTAAAATGAAACTATTTCAAAAGGTAATCTTGGCAAAAGTTCACCAAAATGTTCTTCTAAATTGATTCTATTTTCTTGATTAATTGTTAGTTTTTCCATGATTTAATAATCATTGCATTAGCAGAAGTTTCGTAGAAAATAATCGCTAATAATTGTAAAAATTCAGCATGATTTAGCTTTCCAGCAACCACTTCATCAATATCTGCCTCGTAATATTCTTCAATTGTTTTAGTCATCAAGGCTTTAAAATTCTCTAACGGAATATTTTGATCTTTCAATTCATTTAATAAATAATTATCCGAAGCTAAAAAGTCTGCACGTGTCCCGAAAATTGGAGATTTACGAATATTTAATGCATTATGAAAAGTTTGCGAAATCAAAACGCCACGTTCCAATTCTTCAAATTCCCAACCTTTACGAACTCTTCTCGGGTTATTTTCATAAAAAATATGGTTGTGAAAAGCGTGAATATGTTTAGCAATATCCGTGTTGGTATGTAAATAAAGGAACTGCAAAATCGAACTAAACAAATGGTTTGCGTTCAGATTTGTTGGATAATATGTGTACAATAATGGATAATGAAACAATGTTGTGTACAACGGTGAAAAACTATCAATAATATTTAAATTCAATACATTTATTCCTTCAAAATCTACTTTCTGATTCGTTTGATAATAATTAATTCCAGCCAAATAAATATCCTCATAACTCAATTCAAACTGATTAAGATACGCTCCAATCTGTTTGAAAAAAGAGGTATTTAAGTTATGATTTGTAATTAATTTATATTGTTTATTTTCAAATTCTCCAATAAAATCTAACTTAAACTCAGACTTTAAATTATCATTGATAACTTTATCAAAATCAAATGATTTCTTTCTAATTACATTAACGTAAATTTCTTTGTATGTATAAATAATTTGCTTGATTGGTGCTGTGTCTAAAGCTTCAAAAGGGTTGATGTCAGCATTTGGCGTAGCATACAACGTAATCAAACGACGAAATTCTTGCTGAATCTTTTCTTCTTCCGCAAACATATTCATCAATTGATTGGTGTTCGCAGCAATAATACTTTCACCTAAAAAAAATAAAATACCAGCTTTCAAATCTTCATCAAAACCACATCTTTCAAGGGTTTGATCAAAATAAGTTTTGAATGGATTTTCAGGATTTTGGCTCATATCGAATAATTTTATTATATCATTTAAAAAAGTAAAAGTATTGATTTTTTGAAGATTTAAAACGAAAAAACCTCTGTAAAACAGAGGTTTTTAAAATTTATTTTAGTGAATTCGTTTAACTTGTTAAAATTCAACCATTGAAGGATTCAATCCAGAAAAACCATCTGCAGGCATTTCATCAATCGCTTTTACATCTTCAGCACTCAATTTAAAATTATTTGAAGTTAAATTTGCTTCAATATTTTTTTCTGAAGAGGAGCGAGGAAGCGGTAAAATTTCTTTCGCCAAACAATAATTAATACAAATTTGACCAACCGAAACATTGTATTTATCCGACAAAGAAACAATTAATTCGTTCTCTAAAATTCTTCCTGAACCTAGTGGACTCCATGCTTCAACCAACAAATCGTGTTGTTTACAAAAATCGACCAATTCTGGCTGTGAATGCCCTGGATGAATCTCAATTTGATTAACCATTGGTTTGATTTCAGCCGTTTCAAATAAAGCTTCCAAATGATTGATATTAAAATTACTTACACCAATTGACTTTGCTTTTCCAGATTTGTAAATTTCCTCGAAAGCTCGCCAAGTTCCAGCATTCAATTCTGCCCAAGTATCAGGAAATTGCGTTTCATTTGCAGGCCAATGAATCAAATATAAATCCAAATAATCGGTTTGTAAATCAGCTAAAGTTTGCTCAAATGCAGCCATTGCTTTTTCGTATCCACGCTCAGAATTCCAACATTTAGACGTTATAAATAATTTGCTACGATCTACATTTTCAGCTTTGAGAACAGCGCCAATTTCTTTTTCATTTTTGTAGATTGCTGCTGTGTCAATATGAGTATATCCTTTTTCTAACGCTATTTTTAGAGGTACTGTAACTTTTTCACCTTCTAATAACCATGTTCCAAATCCAATTGCAGGAATTTCGATTCCGTTTGATAGTTTAAAGTTTTCCATTTTTTCAATATTTATATATTCAAATTTATCTTAAAACAACCAATTTCAATAATTAGTAGACGTTAATTCTTATGTTAAAACTCATTTATAGAAATCTTAAATTTAATTGTTTGTTAATAAAATAGTTCTATATTTATTCTCGAAATGTGAATGGAAAAAATATAAAAAATGACACAATTTACAGGTACGATTGAGGATTTTATGAATACGCATGAAGAATTTATTAATGCTTTGATTCTGAAAAAAATCAATCAACAAGTTGTATTAGATAAAAAAGAAGAGGAAGAAATTCAGCAAAATGAATTTATTCAACAAAAATTAGAAGATTTGAAAGAACATATGACTGATTTGTTCGAAAATGAATTTGGTGATTGGGAAATTACAATGGATTTGGAATCTTTTGAGCAAGAATTTGACAAACATTTTCAAATTTCGAAGCAAGAATTAGAAGATAATGTGCTGTTGAAGTAGGCGATTATGGAAGAAAAACAGATTTTATATATAGATTTCGCAACTTTGAAACAATCGTATATAGAAGTTAAAAATTTTCTAGAAAAAACCACAAAAGAAAAAGTTGAAAATGTTGATGTTCTGATTGAGAAAGATTTATTTTTATCAGGATTAGATAATGAATCACTTTTGATAGAGTTTATAGAAAAATATGATATTGATTTTTCTAAATTTGATTATTCAAAACATTTTTTGTCAGAAGGAGAATTAGCAAATGGATTCCAAGTTCTATTCAATATGGTTTTACTTCCGTTATATTTTCTGTTTTGGTTAGTAAAAGAACTTACTTTTGATTTGATTAACTTAAATAAATATTTGATTAAGATTGTGAAATTATTTTCAACTAATCAAAGAGAAACTCTTGATATGAGTTTTGGAGATTTGTTAACTTCTTATCTCAATAAAAAATATACGTTAAGAAGTAATGTGAAATTTGTTTTACAAGATTCTTAGTGTAAAGATTGTGAGAAAAACAATACCTATAATCCGTATAATTCGATTGGTGCAATACATTAACGAATGCAATGTTAAGGAAATATTACCTCTTAAAAATGATATTATATCTCATATACAAAATCAGTTTCCTGATGAAATTTATAATGTACAGCTGTTTAATCGAGATAAGAAGAAAATACGTGAAGAGTTAGGGATTGATTTAAAATGTGATAAAGAAAATAAATATTATATTGATAATTCAGATCAAGTTGGTTTGCTTGAATCTTCTTTAGATTATTATGAGATGTTTTCTATTTTAACTCAAGCGAATGCTTTACCCGGTATTTTTTTGATTTCGGATAGAAAACCATTGGGATTAAATCAAATTAACGATGTTGTTTCTCATATCAATAATAAACATGTTATTCAGTTTAGTTACTCAAAATATGATACAAATGAGACAGAAGTTCGTATTATTGAGCCTTTAGCAATAAAAGAAAGCAAAGAACGCTGGTATATTATTGGAATGATCATCAGTCGAATAAAGGTTTACGAGCTTTTGGTTTTGACCGAATTTCTGCTGTTACTTATTTTGGAATCAATTTCTCTCCGAAATATTCAATTGATGAAATTAAGGCTAAATATGACTCTTTATTTGCGATGTTTGTCGCCGAAGATAAAGAAGCAGAGGAGATTGTATTGGAGTTTGATCAACGAGATGGAAATTATATCAATAGTTTTCCTATTCATCATTCTCAAGTTATTGAAACTATAGAAAATGGTGTTCGTGTAACTTTAAAATTAAAAACCACGCCCGATTTTATCATGGAAATCATATCACGAGCATGGAGTTTAAAAGTAATTAAGCCAGTTGGTTTACGTCTAGAAGTTGCTAAAATTTTGAAAGATGCTCTTTTGAGAAATCAATAGAATTATTTAATCTTTTCATATTCAAACAAAATGAATTCTGAAACAGGTTTCCATAAAACAACTTTCCCATTGATGATATGGAATACTTTTGCATGATTTTTTTCACCGAAATTTACCATTTGATTGAAATTTCCATCAAAATTCACAAATTCTTCACATTCATATTTCAATCGATTTCTCGAAATAGGTTTTCCTTCCTTGTGTAATTCTAAATATTTAAAAAGGATTAAACTATTGATTTGAGTTTCTCCTTCTCGAAACCATTTTGGAACTCTTCTTTTTACCTTTTTTATTTCTTGTTCAATTTTATCTATTAACATACTCTTATCTTTTTAGAAGTTTTGATTTAAATAAATTAATATTTCGTTTATGTCAGTTATACATTCTCTGTAACCATTTTCGCGATAATATAATTTGGTCGGAATTTTAGACAAAAAATGATCTTTTGGTTTGTAATGATCTACCAACAAACACAAGAATAATTCACCTTTTTTATTTTTACAATTAATCAATTTATACTCAATGTTTTTTAAAGATTTATGAAAATACATATTTGTAAAAAACGTATTAAATTCAGTTAAAAGTTGTGTCGTTTCTTTCTCATCATTTAACGAATCAATTTTTAGAGCAAGCAAACCACCAGAAGTATAAAATAGTGAAGAAGTATCTTTAAAAACTTCCTTAAAATCGAAATTCTCTAATTTGATAAAATCATCTTCATAATATCCAGAATAATATTCTTTAATTAGTTTATAAGGAAATATTTTTTTTGAATTAAAAACAGAAAATAATTTACCCCAATAAGAAGAATCAAAATGAATAGGAGTTTTTAGAATAGAAATAATTCGAGATTCTAATGATTCTTTGTTAATGAAATACCAAAAAGCAGAAATATCAATTTCTTCTGTATTTCGATGAATGCAAGTATCAACTATCGAATGAATGTAAACTTCTTTCACCAAACCGTTCAACATATCATCTAAAGATTGTTTCGAATAATTACCCAATTGATAAATTAATAATCGTTCATCATTTTTGATGTTTTCATGATTAGATTTATCAATAACAAGATAAATTTTAAGTCCATTATTTAATCTTTGATCTTTAAAAATCAAATGGCTAACAAAATAGGCTTGTAGATTATGCTCGAAGTTTGGTGTACGAGAATCATATCGAAATTGAGCATGATTTCTTACGCTTGATTCTTTCGTATTAACTACAACTTGTCCTTCTTGTTTTAGTATATTGATATAATTTCTTAAAAAAGAAAATGCATCTTTTCGGGCAACTAAAGGATCTTCGTTCTCAAACGAATTGATCGTTATTTCTTCTTTGTTTTGATCGAAAACTGTTTCGACTTCGTAATGAAATTTTAACTTCATAATATGTTTGTTTATTATTATGAAGCAAACTTATAACCTATGTACTATCAGATAATGATAGTGGTCGAAAAATAGTTTATAAAAAATAGAAAACCCCAGCTAAGCTGGGGTTTATTTATAGATTTTTATTTAACGTTTAATTAAAAAAATATCCTAAAAACTCTTTGGTTGAATTAGAGTTACTCATAATGTTTGCTATTTCAGTACAATCATTACAATATTTAATAGCTTCATTTTTAGGCATTTTTTCAGTTCCAGGATATAGAAAAGCTATATAAGAAACATTTTCATCTTTTAATAATGCAATTCTAGAAACAAATTTTTTAGCAATACTATCTGCTCGATGAGGATCAAGCTCAATAACAATACTTTTATTTTCATTATGATTGAATCCATAGATATCAATACTATCTTTTCTTAGACTAGAAGGCATATATTCTTTTTTCCAATTGTAACTTGGTAATTTAGATGATATAAATTGAAATAATTCTTCTTGTAAATTATTCACGATTAATTTTAATTCTGAACTGTTATTTTGTGGACGATTAAAGTCAAATATAAATTCATTTAAGATTTTTTCTAATTGAATATCTTCTTTGGTATCATCTAATTTAGCTTCAGTATGAATTCGAATTTTATTTTGATTTACTTTTTGAAAAGAATATTTTGTTTTAAAGAATAATTTTTTAGTATCATTTCCTCCTTTAGCACCAGGTTTTTGTCCTTTCAAACTAACAGCTTCATTTAATTTTTTTTCAAATTCTTCAATATCAATCTTATTAAAATCAAATTTAGTTGTATTGTTGATACAAATTAGACGCTCTGATAGGTTTTTATACGTTGAATTTCTTGAAGCAATATATATTTCTACTTCTGTTTCATTAGTTTGTTGTAATATATTTAGAATGTATCGACGTAATAATTTATAATCTGGATTACGATAATTATCTGAGTTTTTAGATCCTCCTCTCGATTCTAAAACAATACCTTCCATTCCCTCGTATTGTTCATTATATATAAACTGATTTTTTTCCATAATTCTATAAAAATTAAATTAATATTTAATAACGATTAAATATAGTTGTATTAATTATATAAACATAGAATTGTACACGATATTTTTTGAGAATGAAATAGAATTTATTTTAATATTAATAACTCTAAACCCTCATGAAATCTTCTTCCAATAAGTCTTCTAAAGGACTTTGCATCAAAGATTGTGGTAAATTTCGGAAAGCAAAATTTCGGAGATTCATTAAGAACTTATTGTCAACTTGAGCAACTTTTCCAGCCAATCGAGAAGTGTCAATAATATAATGTGTACGTTTCAAACGGCGTAAATTGTAATGTTCAAAAGCTAACAAAACATCAGTATCTTTTTTGATTAATTCATCATACAAAACACAAACATCTTCCACTGCCATGCATGCGCCTTGTCCCATGTTTGGTGTGGTTGCGTGTGCTGCATCTCCAATTAACAATACACGATTAAATGCATAATTATTAATCGGTTTTATGTCCATAATTGGCGTAGCAATTATACTTTCTGGATTTGTTTTTTGTAAAGTATTTCTGATTTGTCCCGAATAATCTTTGAATTGATTTTTAATATCACTCAACGTATAGTTGTAAACTTCAGAATTTAGTTTTGTATTGACACAAGCATACCAATAAATTTGATGATTGATAAGAGGTGTCAAACCAAAACGACCATTTGGACCCCATGTTTCGATACTTTTCTTTGAGTTGTATGATTTATCTTCTACAATAGCACGCCAACAAATATAACCCGCATAACGAGGCGTCGACTGTTTTAACAATTGTTGACGAATTATAGAATTTATTCCATCAGCACCAATCAAATAATCGCCTTCGGTAGAAGTTCCATCTTCAAAATGAAGCACAACTTTTTCAAAAGATTGTTCAAAGAATTTTATTTTTTTTGAAGTTTTAATTTTATTCGAATCAATTTTAGAAACTAAAAAATGATGTAAATCTGCACGATGAATGGCAAAATTTTCGTTGTTATAGTTTTTTCTCAATCGTTCGGTATCGGCTTTTAGAATTGTTTTTTCTTTCCAATCTTGAATTTCAAAATCTTCTAACATATGTCCCAAAGGCGCAACTTCTTCTGCTAAACCAAGAATTTCAAACGCTTTCATTGCATTAGAAGCCAAACCAAAACCAGCGCCAATTCCACGAACTTCTGACGAAGCCTCGAAAATTTCGTAGTCATAATTTAAGTCTTGCAAAGCTTTTGCTAAAGTTAAACCTGCAATTCCTGCACCAGCGATTAAGAATTTTTTACTCATTGATAAAAATAAAGTTCAAAATTAATCATTCTACTATAAACCAAAAAGAAAAGCGAATCAAATTGATTCGCTTTTCAGAAGTTATTTTGTCGAAAATTATTGTTCGTTAAAATATTTGTAGAAATATGGAATAGTTTCGATTCCTTTATAGAAATTGAATAAACCATAATGTTCGTTAGGAGAGTGGATAACGTCAGAGTTTAACCCGAATCCCATTAAAACAGATTTTGTTCCTAATTCTTCTTCGAATAAAGCAACAATTGGAATAGATCCACCAGCTCTTTCAGCTAATGCTTCTTTTTCAAAAGTTTCAGCTAAGGCTTTTTTAGCAGCGATAAAACCTGGATGATTTGTTGGTAAAATATAAGGTTTACCTCCGTGATGTGGTTTTACTTTAACTTCTACAGAAGATGGCGCTAATGTTGGGAAATAATCTGCAAATTGTTTTGTTACAACTTCTGGATCTTGTCCTGGAACCAAACGCATTGAGATTTTAGCATATGCATGAGAAGGAATAACAGTTTTAGCACCTTCGCCAATGTATCCTCCCCAAATTCCGTTTACATCTAAAGTAGGACGAATAGACGCTCGCTCGATTGTAGAAAAACCTTCTTCTCCTTGGATATCAGAGATACCGATAGATTTTTTGTATTCTTCAACATCAAATGGAATTTTTGCTAAATCAGCTCTTTCATCTTCAGTTAATTCAAGAATTGGCTCGTAGAAACCTGGAATTGTAATGTGACCTTTTTCATTGATTAATTTTCCAATCATTGTTGCTAAAACATTAATCGGATTTGGAACAGCCCCACCATAAACACCAGAGTGCATATCGCGATTAGCTCCTTTTACCTCAACTTCTACATAAGATAAGCCACGTAAACCAACTGAAATAGAAGGTTGTTCGTTTGAAATCATAGAAGTATCAGAAATCAAAATCACATCATTTTTTAATTTCTCTTTATTGTTTTTAACGAAATTTACTAATGAAGGAGAACCAACTTCTTCTTCACCTTCGATCATAAATTTAACGTTACAAGGTAATTCGTTTGATTTGTTTAAAGCCTCAAAAGCTTTAACGTGCATAAACATTTGACCTTTATCATCAGCAGAACCACGAGCAAAAATTGCTCCGTCAGGATGAATTTCTGTCTTTTTGATTACTGGCTCGTATGGTCCAGATTCCCATAATTCTAAAGGATCAGCTGGTTGTACATCGTAATGTCCGTAAACTAAAACAGTTGGTTTTGAAGCATCAACTATTTTTTCTCCGTAAACAACAGGAAATCCTTCTGTTTCGCATACTTCAACATTATCAGCACCTGCTTCTTTTAAATATTTTGCAACCATTTCGGCAGCATCATTTACGTCTTGTGTGTAGGCTGGATCAGCACTAACTGAAGGAATTTTAAGTAATTCGATTAATTCATCAAGAAAACGTTGTTTATTCTCTTGTATAAATTGTTGCGTATTGTTCATCTTTGTTTGTTATGAATAATAGGTAAATTTAAAAATAAAATCTTGATTAGACTTTCTTTTTCAAGAAAAATATAATGCGAAAACCTTTGTATCTTTGCAAAAAATTAGAGAATGATATTATATAATACAACTTTTATTGTTGAACAAGAGGTGCATGACGACTGGTTTGAGTGGATTCAGAAAGAGCATATTAATGATTATTTGAAATCAAATTGTTTTATAGGAGCTCGTTTAGGAAAAATAACTTCTCATGTTGAACCAGGAGCGGTTTCTTATTCGTTGCAATTATTTGTGAATGATGAATTGACTTTAGATAAATTCAAGAATAATTTTTTATCAGAAATTAAGCAAAAAAGTTTGCAAAAATATGCCACTAAAGTGCTAAGTTTCGAAAGTGAAATGGAACATATAGGAGATTTTAGTTGATAAAAAACTGTCTAAATTGACAGTTTTTATCAATAATCATATTCTGCTTCTTTTTTTTTCTTTTTTCTAAATTCAAGATACTTCTTTCTCAACTCTCCTTTTTGTAATAAATATTGAGCATATTCAATCAAAATATTTTTTCTGTAATTTTCTTTAAATTTTTAAGACAGATTTCTATTATATCTTCATGATACAGTCAATAGAGTAAATTGATGAAAACCAATAAGTAAAAATACTTCATTTGAGGTATTTTATTTCATTTATAATTGAAAGAAATTTACTTCAAATAAACTGGTTATAAATATTTCGTTATGAAAAAAATAATTATACTATTTGTGTTCGTTTTAGGAGTTGGAAGTGCGAAAGCACAAGATTTAAGCTTAAAAGAGAAGATTAAAATTTTGACTGAAAATAATTGGCGGCTTATTCGGTTAGAAGATCAAAATGGTAAAATGTACAGTCTGCCTGATGATTTGAGAAATAAAACACTAGTTTTAAATCCTCATAATAAAACCGCTTTTTTTTATCTTCCAAACTCGAACGAAGAGGTTTATATCTATGATGGTTATAAAATTACAGATGATAAAATTTTTATTGGAAAGGATTTTGTTTTGCAATATAAACTTGACAATTTGATTGGTGTTAAAATAAGAATTTGGGATCCTGACTATGAAGCTGATTGGGTTTGGATGGATATTCCGAAAGAAACAGATGCTGCATATTTAAAAAGTATAAATTATATCAAATGAAAAATTTATTGATATTAATTCTTTTGTTTTTCAGCTTTGTATGGGTAAATGCTCAAACAGAAGAACAAACACTCGAATGGTTGAATACAAAAAAAGCGGAAGTTTATGACGTTAGTTCTATCACAGTTCAGGAAGGAGCAAGGAGATTAGAAATTAACGGTGATATAATTCATGCTTATTCCGACAATGGAGCATATACGAAAATTAATTGGAGTGGAATAAAAGATGTATCCAAAAAAGATACAAAAAATCAAATTGTTGTTATTTCAAATACAATGTATAACGGGCTGAATACTTGTATATTTTTCAAAATAGATAATCCTGAATTAATAGAAAAATACATCAAAGCACTTCGTTATATGGCAACCTTAAAAGGAGCTAAAATGATCGATGATGATTTATTTTAATAAAAAATGCAGTAGAAAACTACTGCATTTTTTGTTTATTATTAACCTTCGAAGCTTCTCACAGCATCTAATGTTTTATTGATTTCTGTATCTTTAATTGCATCAGAAATAAACCAAGTTTCGTATCCAGAAGGAGCAATGTAAACTTCATTTGTCAACAAATGATGGAAAAATTTATTGAATCTTTCGTGATTACATTTCGTTACATCTGTAAAGTTTTTGATTTCTGTTTGTTCTGTAAAGAACACAGACATCATCGAACCTAAACGATTGATATGATTTGGAATTCCTTTTTCTGCAAAGATTTTAGAAATCTCTTTATCTAAAGTTTCAGTTGCGTTATCAATACGATTAAATAATTCTCTATCATTATTAATAATATTCAACGTTGTGATACCAGCACGCATCGCAATTGGATTTCCAGATAAAGTTCCAGCTTGATAAACAGGACCAAGAGGAGCAAGGTGATTCATGATTTCGCGACGAGCAGCAAAAGCTCCAACAGGGAAACCACCACCAATTACTTTACCAAATGTTACGATATCCGCATTGATGTTTAAACGCTCTTGCGAACCTCCCATCGCTTGACGGAAACCTGTCATTACCTCATCAAAAATTAATAAAGCACCGTTTTCATCACAAATTTGTCTCAAACCTTCTAAGAAACCTTTTTCTGGAACAATACACCCCATGTTTCCTGCGATTGGCTCAACAATAATGGCTGCAATTTCATCTTTATTTTGTTCGAATAAAGCTTTTACATCTTCCAAATTATTGTATTCTGCCAACAACGTATCTTTCGCTGTTCCTTGCGTTACACCTGGAGAATTTGGATTTCCAAAAGTTGCAGCACCAGAACCAGCTTTAATCAAAAATGAATCTGAATGTCCGTGGTAACAACCTTCAAATTTTACAATTTTATCACGATTTGTATAACCTCTTGCCAAACGAATTGCAGACATACACGCTTCTGTACCAGAGTTCACCATACGAACCATGTCGATATTTGGAACAACGGATGTGATTAACTTAGCAATTTCAGTTTCCAATTCAGTTGGTGTACCAAAAGAAAAACCATTTTTCATTTGTTCAACAGTCGCATTCAAAACACGCGGATCTGTATGCCCAATAATCATTGGTCCCCAAGAATTGATGTAATCCACGTAAGCACGTCCATCTTCATCATAAATATAGGCACCTTCGGCTTTTTTGATAAAAATTGGCGTTCCTCCAACAGATTTAAATGCACGAACAGGAGAATTTACACCTCCCGGAATATATTCTTGCGCGTCTTTGAATAATGCGCTACTTCTTTGATACAACATAATTTTCTACAAATAGTTGCACAAATTTACTGAATCTTAAACGAATTAAGAAGTGATTTTAATTAGATTGTTAGTTTATAGGTAGATTTATTTTCTAAATAATCAATTAAGGTTTTAATCAATTGATTTTCTTTCAAAATGGCTTGATTTCCAATTAAAAATAATTGTTCTTTTGCGCGCGTTAAGGCAACATTCAGCTTTCTATCTACATTTCCTTGATCGTTCATATTCACCAAGGCATTCAATTGCGAATGATACGTCACAGCAAAACTATACAGAATAATATCGCGCTGACTTCCTTGATAGCGTTCCACTGTATCAACTGTAATTTGTTCGTGATTTGGAATATTTGCTAATTCTAATTTTTGTTTAATCAACGCAATTTGATTTCTAAAAGGGGCAATAATTCCAATTGTTTTCTTTGGATCAAATGGTTTTTGATTGATTTCATATAAATGAATAATTTCTTGCACAAACTTCACAATCAAATCGGCTTCTTGTACATTCGTTGAAGGCAAATAAGGATTTTCGTCAACATTGATAAATGCAAAACGATGATTCGTAATAAAGTTTTGTAAATCATTTGCTTGATTATAATGTTCAAAATGTAAATCTGCACGTTGACGATTTAAACTTTGTTTTATTTCATCATTTAAATTTGGAATATCAAAGGCTACGTTTAATTTTCCATCATAAAAATAATTGTTCGGAAAATCTGCGATTTCAGCGTGCATTCTTCCTTGATAAGTCAATTGGTCAAACGCATTTTCGTAATTATTTCGTTCACAAAATTCATACAAACGCTCGAAAATAGAATTTTTACGATTGATTAAACCAATATTTTCTAATAATTCGTTATTTGTTTTCGCCAATTCAGGATTTTGTAAAACGATTGCAGGCAACTGTTTGTGATCGCCAATCATAATAAAACGTTCTGCTTTTGGTAAAATTCCAACAATTTGTGGCTCTAAAATTTGAGAGGCTTCATCAATAATAATTGTATCAAATTTCTTTAATTTCAGAATATCATTTTTACTCGAAATCGAGGCTACAGTCGAAACAAAAATGCGTTGTTTACGAATAATATCTTGAATCGTTTTTCTCGAAAATTTTTCTCCTTTTTGTTCTAAATTAGCATCTTTTTGCTCAATAATTTTATTCAATAAATTTTGATGAAATTCAGGAGAAGTAGATAATTCATTCCCAATTCTGATGAATTTTTGTGCAATTTGATCAGAAATAGCCGAATTGATCGATTCACATAATTCATCAACTGCACGATTTGTATAAGCTAAAAGCAAAATATTACAATCCTGTTTTTCATAGATTTCTTTCACCAATTCTTTGATGATGATTGATGTTTTTCCTGTTCCCGGAGGTCCATTCAACAAAAAGTAATCTTTTGCAGAAAGTGCTTTTTTCAGAATTCGATTTTGTTCATCCGAAAGATTTGAATTAAAATAATCATAATTCATTTGACTTCTTGGAACAGATTGCGTTAAAATCAAATCTTTTTTCGCTTTAGAAGAATGAATTAATCCATACAAATTTCGATACATCGAAACAAAAGAAGAATCCATAAAATCTCGTTCTAAAGCCCATTTTCCTGTTGAATCAAACGAATCAAAAAAGCGTGTATTAGGTTGTTGATAACGAAAACGCAACACAATAAATTCTCTCGAAATACTTTTGATCGTACACTTAAAAACCTGATTCGTTAGAACAGAATCTTTGAAATTATTTCGAGTATAAAGAATGCAAATATCACCTTCGCGAATCGAAATAAAATCATTCGCAGGATTGGTTCTTTTTAGCTTGATTTCACGTTTTGGATCAGAAATATGATTTTCTACAATTTCTAAATCATAAATAATCTCGAAATTATTATTTTTTTCTTCGAAAGTATTCAGCCACAAACTCGCCAAACCATTGTTGGAAGTCGATTGTCCCAAACCAAGTTTCGCCATATATTGCTCTTTCGCAATGAAATTCGTAAAAGAGTAGAAGTAAGCCTTTTCTAATGGCGAACTATTTTTAATTGGATAGATAAATTTATCCAATTGTTCTTCTAGAATTTCTTTGAAACGAGGGTTGATTTTTCGTTTAATGAAGTTTGCAGGTTTAATCGAATAAATAGTTGATTCAATATCGGTTAATGTATGATTTGCTAAACGATTTTCATTGATAATTATTCGATTTCTTAAATCAAAAATGCGTTGAACTCGTGCTAAAGTTGGTACATCAAAACGTAAATTTCCTTGATATACTTTCGAATAGAAAATATAACCTTCGGTGTTTTTTGTGACATCTTTAAACTCTAAATCATACAAAACACCAATAATTTGGTAGTATAAAAAGAGCTGCGTCGCATGATTTGGCTTGACACTTTTTCCGTCATCAGGAAAAGGTGCACCACCAGATTTTAGCTCGATAATTTTATTCTTTCCTTCAGGATTAATGTCCAATAAATCCAAACGACCTTGAATTCCGTACTGTTCGCACAAAAAAGAAGGCTCTATTAATGCACGATCCAACGAAATATCATATTGCGGAAAGTCCTCTATCAACACTTTTTGAATACGATCAAAATGACCTTTCGCTTCCAAGTAATAATCTTTCAAATCTTGTGGATTCGTCAAATCGTTGCACGCCGTATATTCTAATGGATAATTTTTGAAATCATTCTTGAAAATCTCATTAAAGTCCGTGTTTTCAATGTTTTCTGTTGAAAAATGATCGACAACTGAATTGGCAAAATTTCCTAATCGAATGTGTTTGCTGTTTGGCGCTTCTTCAAATTTTTTCTGAATATAATGTAATTCGGAAGTTCCATAATCTTGAAAACATTCAGCAATTGCCGAAATGTCAACCAAATAATCTGGTTCGAGAATGATGAAACGTGGATGATAAATTCCTTCTTCGTCAATCGTCGAATTGACTAAATTTAATTGTGCACCAACCCAAAAATCCTCAACAGAAGTGAAGTTTTCATTTACGCCATCTTCATCAATTTGAACTGTAATATTCTCATCTGTTTCATTATCTTCATGATCGCAAATCAAACAATCTCGTTTGATTTCAATTACTTGAACACGCAATTTTTTAACCCGATTTCGAGTAAGAATTTTGTTGGTATAAAATTCTTTTTCAGGAAAATAGTAGATAATTTCTGCAGGAATCATTACTTCATAAATAGAAGAAATAAAATCCGCAACATATTTATAATGTGTAAAATATTCGTGTTCTATCGGTTCATATTTTTCGCTCAGAATTCGTTGAGCCGTTTTGCGAAACGAATGAATTTTAGTGGAAACTTGGTATTGATTACAGATAAAAGATAGTTTCGAGAAAAAGTTAGAAAACTGTAACGCTTCGTTTTTTGTCAACTCAAACGCAATATTTTCAACCAAACGTTTTAAATCTAAATATTTAGAGTTGATTGGTTTATTGGCAAGTTGGATTTGTAAAACTTCATTTAGCAGTTGATTTCCTATTTCTTCTCGATTCACGGCGATTAATTTGGTGTAAAATTAATCAATTTTTTGAAGAAGTTTTTTGAATATAAAATCATCACTTGCAAACATACTCTTTTTATGTTTTACGGCAAAATCAATGTATTTTTTTCCTCTTTTTTCATTACCTAACTTCATAAGGGCGATGCCAAAAACTAATGAATTGAGTAAATTAGTATGATGAGTAATTGTTTTTGAAACTCGATTATTTAATATAGTACATATTTCTGACCATTGTTCATTAAAAGCTAAACAAACGGAACGTGTTGAAATAAAATTTATAGATTTTGTTAATTTATTTACATCTTTTGAATATAAATCTGCCAATTCGTAATTCTCATTTAAGCTGTAGTAATAAGAAACATTATTATTTACATATTGCTTATATTGTCTATTTTTTTCTAAATTATTTAGTAAATAATCTATTTTGTTTTGGCAATCGTTTGATGAATTATTTCGGACATCTAAATAAAAATCAATGAAATGAGAATAATAATCATTTGGTTTTTGTTGCAAAATTTTTTGATTGATTTCTCTTAGACTTTCATATTTATCATTATAAATCAAATAGTTTCTTTGTTCTTCAATTTCTGAAATATGAATTATTTTATTTTTATTCAATATCAAATTGATAATGCTCAACATATCATTATCACCTGAAATCCCATTATAGTTATATTTAAATGGGATAAATGTGCTAAGAAAAAGAATGACATTAGGAAACATAATTAAATAACCAAGTATTCCATTTTGGATAAAAATTATGAATCCAATAAAAATTAAGATTGCGTTAAATATAAAGCCAGCAGAAAAAATCAAAATTCTTTTATACTTATTAAGGTTAGGATTATCTAAACTTACATGTACTGACCCAGAATTAATATGATTATAAATTTTTCTTTTAAAATTATATAATAATCACTACTATGCAGACAAACCCTGACAAAAACAGGACAACGTCAACATATTGATGATTTTATGAGGAACAAATTTAGACAAAAAAAGCCATAAATCTGCCATAGAGAGCCAAAGTTGACGCTCTAAATCGTACCCCCTTTTTATGCAGACAGAAGGGAGACACCAAAACGGTTGAAATGGCACCATTTGACTTATAACCGACTGATATTGTCCACCCTGCAAACCGCTCATTTTTAGAGGTTGAATTTAATTTTACAACAATAAAAATGAAGCGTATGAGAAGTACATTCAAAGTCCTTTTCTTTCTGAAAAGAGACAAACAGAAAAAAGATGGAAGCGTGCCTGTGTATTGCAGGATTACCATTGACGGAAAAGAAGCCCGTTTCGGGATGAAGAAAGACATTGACCCAAAGCTCTGGAACATTAAAGAAGGAAAAGCAACAGGGAAAAGTGCAGAATCTTCTGAAGTCAATGTTCTGCTTGAAAAAACAAAAGCAGGAATTCACAAAATTTACAGGGATGTTCAGGAACGGGAAAATGCAGTTTCAGCAGAAAAAGTAAAAAATATTTTCTTGGGAATCGACAGTAAGCAATATATGCTGATGAAAGCATTTGATGAACACGTTGAAGAAAAGTTTAATTTGATAGGTAAAAGAATTGTAAAATCAACCTATTATAGATATTACTATTTACGAATCAGGCTATCAGAATTTCTTTTAGAAAAATATCATCTTTCGGATATTCCACTCCGAGAAATCAACTACCAATTTATTCGTGATTTTGAAATATATCTGCTGACGGTTCGGGGAAACAAGCAAAGTACCATTGCCCAATATTTAATCAATCTGAAGAAGATTGTTGAGCTGGCTTACAAAAACGAATGGATTTTCCGGAATCCTTTTATCAATTATAAAATAGAAGACGAAAAATCAGAGAGAGGTTATTTAACCCAAAGAGAAGTCGAAATTTTGATGAATTGGAAACTGGATAAAAGACTGGAACGTACAAGAGATGTTTTTATTTTTTGCTGCTTTACCGGCTTATCTTATATTGACGTCTTTAAATTAACCAGAGAGCAAATCCAGTTATCCATTGATGGACAACAATGGATTATGGGAAAACTGGAGAAAACCGATATTGATTATTTTATCCCGATGATGGAGATACCTAAGAAAATCCTTGAAAAATATAAAAGTCACATCTTCAAAGACGGAAAACTCCTTCCTGTAAAAGTAAGTTTAACAGTGAATCGTCATTTAAAAGAAATTGCTGAAATCTGTGGAATCAAAAAGCATTTGACTTTTCACCTTTCTCGTCACACTTTTGCGACTTTAACAATGTCAAAAGGTGTTTCATTGGAAAGTGTAAGCAAAATGCTGGGGCATAAAAATATACAAACCACCCAAATTTATGCTAAAATGACGACTGAAAAAGTCGGCAGAGATATGGCAGTTTTTGCCGAAAGCATTAAGGAAACCGAAAGAAAATTTGTGGTGAATTTTTAAGAAAATTTTGTTTTAATGTAAAAAACGGAAATAGTTTTTAAAACTGTTTCCGTTTTATCTATTCTTAAATACAGAAAATCCAAAGCATTAACCTATAGTATTGACCATTACATTAAAATAATCACAAGAACCCCATAGATTTTTGTTACCAATCACGTAAAACCGTTTTTTGGCTCTGGTAAGGGCAACATTTAGCATATTAGGCTTTTGAGAAGCCCAGTTTCTCGCACCTGAAGATTGAGGATTACTGCCTAAAACAAGGAAAACAATATTGGCTTCTTTTCCTTGAAATTTGTGGATAGTGCCACAAGAAACTTTCTCGTCAGTTCTGAATGTATTTTTACAATAATTAGCAATAGATTTAAAAGGTGAAATAACATAAATACTGCCACTATAGCCTACGTCTCTTAATTCTTGAATTTTCTGTTGAAGCAATGTGATTTCTTCTAAAATGACGTGCTTATTGACCAAAGTAATTTCCGTGCTGACATTGAACCAACTAGATTTTCCGATAAATACTTCTTTCGAATTTTCATCAATGCCATTTACCATTTGGTTGGAGTATGCAATTTCATTGGCGATGGAAAACATAGGATCATCACAACGTCGGTGTGTCCGCAAAGGAAATCCTGTCCATATTTTTTCATCCGAATCACCTGTTGTCATATAAGTGCCGTTTGTGGATACTCTGTCTGCCAATTGCTGTACCGATACTTGGTATGGAGACCAATTTAATGATACTTTGTGTTCGTTTCGTATTTTTGTCGTTAACTTTTCCGGCATTGTAACCACCGGTTCCACTTGCAATGGATCACCAACAATTACGCATCGTTTTGCCCGGTGTATTATCCCCGCTGCGGATTGAGGCGTAGCTTGTCCAGCTTCGTCAATTAACAACCACCCGATTTGTTCTTTGCTTAGATTTGGGAACAAACGTCCTGCTGAAGCCAATGTGGTAGAAACTACAGGCACACAGAAGAAAAAGGAATCCCATAAATTTTGGGAAATCTCAGCATCAACTTTTACCCATCCCGATGTCATTTCAAAATAAGTTTTTAAATTATTTCTGAAATTCTTCGCATTCGCTAAGATTGCATCGTGGTGCAATTGCAATGCAGAAAGGAAAATATCGCTTCGCAACTTAGCAATTTTGGAAGAATGGTATGGATACAATAGATGAATATCACTAATATCCTTTTCGGTAAAAGCTACATCAAAAATATACTTTGGTTCAATTTCATATTCATCTGTTAGTTTCTTTTGAAGATTGTTGTAATTAGTAAAAAATGATGTTATTTCTTCCCGTAAATTATTGAGTTTGTCTCTTTTTGAAATGAACTGCTTTGTTTCTTTGGAGTTATCGCCCAGTTTTTCTTTTATTTCGTTTAATTCAGAATTTATTTTATTTAACTGGCTTATAATTCCTCCGGCTTCTTCGTTCCATTGCTTAAAACTATTGGTATTCAATAGCTTTTGAAAAAAGAATAGCGAAGGTTTGAGTTGTGTATGCAGTTGTAAAGCCGACTGAGTTTTTTCGGTATCTCTTTCTAAACTGTTTTTTACTTCGGTTAGGGTTTGTTTTTCGTTTGAAAGTTGAAATAAGGATTTATCTATTTGTTTTAATTCTGAAACAATGCTCGCTTCTCGCTTTCTATTCTCAACAAATTCAGGTAATAATTCGTGAAATTGATTTGCTATTTTTTTAAACCCTTCAAACTGATTGACAAGCGATTTAAATTTCTTGTTTTCTGCTTCAAAGGATTCTCGGTACTGGTGTGTTGTATTATTGTTTTCATCTTTATAAATACTATACAACAGATCTTCAAAACCTAAGGTTTGTTTTTCTTGATTGCTTACCCAAAATGCCTTTCTGAAATTATTCCGATTTTTCGCGTTACCAAGAGCAGCAGCCAAAACACCCCAACTTGCTTCTTGAATTAATTGTGTTGAACACTTCGAAAAATAATCAGCATTTTCAAATACAGTTGTATCAATTTTTGATTTAGCAGGTAATTCTTTACTGATGTTTTCCACCGCAGCGTTATTATTACTTGCTATTACGATGCCGAAATTATTTTGAAATTTAGCATCGAGTAGATAAGTGTGTAATGGATAACCAGATTCTTTTTCAACTTTTCTATATCCACCTCGTTTAAAGATATTATCACAACCAAGTCCAGAAATGACTTTAGCTCTTTCCACAATAACTTCGGCAATCACATCTAACAAAAGGGTTGTTTTACCTGTTCCTGGCGGACCATTCACGCCCTGTATACCAGTGGAATTTCGGAGATTGGAAAAAATTGTATTTACCGCACCAAATTGTGCTGTATATAATCCATAATCTGTATTTGACGGCCATTTTCCAGCCGTTAAATTTTTTGGATTAATGCTATCAAATAAAAACTGCTTTTGTTGAATTAAATCTTTGCGATTATTTAATGTCGGTTCTATGGTTAAATAGTCTAGTAAAGCCTTTCCATACTGTTTTTTCTCTATCCGAGATAAATAATTCAAATCATCCAAAAAGAAACTGTTCAGAAATCCTGTGTTTTGCTCACTATCTTTTGGTAATTCTTCTGCCAAAAGAAAAACTTTGATTTCATCATTGCACCATAAAGTATGTTTTTTAAGATACTCAATCTCTTTTTCGATATGTTTCGATGTAACAATATCGCCTTTTGGTTGGTTTTGATCTTTATCGTCTTCAAGACTTATTTTGGGAATATTATATCGTTCTAAAAAATCTTCTTTTGCATCTTCTAAATCTAATGAAACGGTAGATAATACCTTGCTTCCTTCCAAAGCTTTTATACCAAAAACATAACTTGCCACAACATAACTATCTTGCTGTGGACGACCTTCTTCGTCTAACGATAATGTTGAAAAACAGCTAAATCCTTGAACGGGTTCTTCCCAATCATTCACTTCATCCGTTTTCAGCAAAGTGTTTAAATGTTCAAGAATCTGCTTTTTTTCAATCTTTCCAAAGATTAGAGTAAAGCTCCATTTGTAGTGCTTTTTCGGAGGAATTACAGAACTCAACCAAGGTAAATTTTCATTTGGTTTTAATATTGAAGCTTCTTTATTTAAATCAGGAATATCGAATATTTCTATATCCCTCCAAAAGTTGAGTATGTCTTGTTCTTTCAATTTTATTTCAGGTAATTTGTAGGTAGCAATTTATAAAATATTTTTTCAATTCGTATGGTGTTGGGATAAGTAAAATCTTTAATTTTCAACATACATTTAGAATCATACGGAGGAGTTCAATCAGTAAAAATATTGTAAGATTTAACCACTTACCTATAAAAAATATTACAGGGTTCAAACGACCAACCTGTAAAGAATAAGATAGGGTGTTACAACCGACCTATAAAAAATAGTTTAGGGTTAAACACTCACACCTGTAAAGAATAATGGAAGGTTAAACTACCAAGCTGTAAAAAATAACGCAAGGTTCAAACTACCCACCTACAAAAAAAATATAGGGTTAAACATCCAACCTGTAAAGAATAAGACAAGGTTCAATCACCCACCTATAAAAAATAATGTAGGGTTAAACACTACAACCTGTAAAAAATAGTGCAAGGATAAACTGCTGACCTATAAAAAATAATGCAAGGTATTAATTTCATACTCTGAAAATCAGATTTACAAAAATTGATATTGATAATCAACAACTTATTAAAATCAGGATAACTGCCTTATCCTCTTTTCAGAACTCTGAAAAAATCAGCCCATTTATTAAGCAAGATGTGTCTTTGTATATACAAACTTTTCAAGTTTTATATCCAAAGACGATCTTGCCTTTTTTGCAAAAGGAGAAAAAACGGCGGAACTTGTTTTTTTCTTAAAAATGAGGTAGAAGAATCCAAATTAGTACAATTTATTCTTTTTTAATCCACGCCTATTCCAGAGTAATCCAAAATAGTCTTATTCAGTCCAAAGCCTTTGAATACTATTGTTTTCACGATTTTGATGCTCCAATTTTGTAGCAGAAATTTTAAAATAAAAACAGAATGAAAACAATGATTTATTTTTTTCTGCCTTTTATCGGAATAGCTGTTCAGGGACAGGTCGGTATCAATACCGAAACACCCGAAGCTACTTTGGAAGTGGTAGGAAAACCCAACGACACCACTCACTATGACGGTATTATTCCTCCCCGCATTACGGGGAACCAGTTAGCAGCAAAAGTATATTCGTCTGCAAAAAAAGGAACAGTTATTTTTGCCACAGCTCCGGCAACCAATTTATCGGGACAGGTAATTCATGTCACGGAACAGGGATTGTATTGTTTCGACGGCAATGTGTGGCAGCCTCTTTCCAAAGAAAAAGATCCTATCGAATATTACATCCAATTAGTACTTGACCCCAATAGTACCGCAGCACTATCTGCTTCTACTACGTGGTCAGCTCCCGGAAATCAGTGGGGAAATACAAATGCTTATTTAACATCATTTAAACGTTATAACATCGGAACTAAAAATTATGGAGGTTTAACAGGAGTTATCATATTCAGAAAAATTCAAGGAGTTGTAAACGTTCACTTTCAGATGTACAGATCATCTGCTTCCGTCATTACAGGAAATGCATCTCTTAACCTTGAGAATTTATACAGAGATCTGGGCTATTTTCCCAGTCAGATCGTTTTATTGCATACGGAAAATTCAACACAACATTTTCCTGCCCTGCTTGAAAACTATTCCTTACAGATTCCCCAGACTTCATTAAGTGCAATGTCTACCTCGTATTACACCTACGGTGACGTAGACGGATATTCATACTGGAGGAAACCTTTTTATCCCTAATGTTTTCAGAAGATTGATAATAAAATGGGAAAAGAAGACTTGATTATCATAAGAGTGCAAAAATTCCGAAAGGATAACTGGAAGAAGCTCTGTCTGGAAAAGCAAATTTCCTTAACAAGTTTAATCATTGATTCAGTTGAAAACAGACTTATGAATGATGAGAGGAGAAAAGTATTAGCGTTCATTGAAAAGCAAGACAACATTTTTGGAAAAATAGAAACCAATATCAATCAGGTTGCAAAAATTGTGAATGGACAAAAATTTATTTCAGAAAATGAATTACAGAAATTCTCCAATCAACTGACTGAAATCACAAAACTGAAAGTCCGGCAGAATGGAATTTTCCTCAAAATCTATTCAATTCTCGGAAAATGATTGTAAAAATTATGAAACCCGCAGGTCCCAATTTTCCCGGAGTGCAATACAACGATAATAAAATAGATGAAGGAAAAGGCGAATTAATGCTGATGAAAAATTTTCCGTCATTCATTAACGAATCAAGCAGTAAGGAAGAAGTAAAATCTTATCTGGCTTCGGTTTCCATAAATGAAAAAGTAAAGAAACCACAGTTCCATGCAGCTTTATCTACAAAGTTCAGGGAACACTCCAAAGAAGAGCTTACCCAGGTAGCCGAAAAGTTTATGGATGAAATGGGTTACGGAGATCAGCCGTTTATCGTGGTTTTTCACAACGATACCGAAAACAACCACGTTCACATGGTTTCAACAAGAGTAGATAAACAGACAGGAAAAAAGATCAACGACAGTTACGAAAAGCTGAAATCACAAAGAGCTTTAGCTAAAGTAATGCAAAATATATATGGAATAAGCAATGTAGAAAATATCAATAAACTTCTGAGTTACCGGACCAGCTCTTTAAAACAATTGGAACTTTTACTGGAAAGACATGGATTCCGGTTAGCTCAGAACAAAGAAGACAAAACCAAATTAGATATTCTCAAAAACGGAGTCCGAGAAAAAACGATTACCGGAAATGAGATTGTTTTTGACAACAAAAAGAATGAAAACAGGACAAAACAGATCAAAGCCATTCTATCGAAATACAAGGAGCTTCATTCGTGCAATGTTTTCAAAGTCGAAGACCGCCGAAAACAGGAAGCAATGCTTCCTGAAGAAAAGCAGGATGAAGAGGGGAAACCAAAAATTGAATTTGAAAGTGAGCTTCAAAAAAAATTGAAAGACACTTTTGGGATTGACATCCTATTTCATCATAAAGACGGACAGAAACCTTTCGGATATTCTTTGATCGATAATAAAACCGGAACAGTGTACAAAGGAAGTGAGATTATGAAAATGAATGAATTGTTTGAATTTACTTCCCTGGAAATGGACAAAAGACTTTTTGAGCGATTGAAAGATTTTAACATTCCGGACAAAGAAACCAAAGCAGTTCTTCTGAACTATTTAAAAGATAAACATCCCGAAAATGAGCTGCATGGCTTTATGCTTTTTGAGAACAAGAAATTTAAAAATAAAGAAATATTTAGTGCTGTCAGAAATGATGTGAAAGATCATCTCAAAACACAGAACCACAATGATGTCAGCATCGTAAAATCAGAGAACGGGAAATATTACGCTATTCATTCCGGCTTGCACTACATCGGAGAACTGGAAACATTGATTGGAAGTAAACAGCTTCAAAGTTTATTAAATCCTACTGTAAAGACTGACAATAAGAAAGCAGACGGTTTGGAAAAGGTAATTGATGATTTCTTTTTTGATATGATGAAATCATCAGCAGCAGCAAAAGACCCGGTAGAAGATGAACTCAAAAAAAGAAGAAAAAAAAGAAAATGAAACTGATAGTTGTCTACTAAAAATCATCAACTATCAACTAAAAACCAATACAATGATTATCACATTTGCGACACAAAAAGGAGGAGCCGGAAAAACCACATTGGCTATTGCTTTTGCCAATTATATTTCAGCAGTATCCGAGAGAAAGATCAATGTTTTTGACTTTGACTATCAGAAGTCCTTTTACAATAAATGGAAAGAAGATGAAGTATCAGAATTGCCGAAACTCTATGAAGTGGAAATTGCAGGAGATGAACAGCGCCCTTTTTCAGACTTTGAGCAGCTGATCGGTCTGAAGGAAAGCAAAGATGTGAATGTCTTCGATTTAGCCGGAACACTTGATGAAAAATACAGCGACCTGTTGATTTACAGCGATGTGATCATCATTCCTTTCGAATATTCCGATGTATCGGTAAAATCCACATTGGTTTTCAAAAATGTTCTGGGAATGCTTGAAAGCGAAGCAGAACGGATTTTCATCCGCTCAAAATACGACAAAGGATACAAGTATCTCAATCAGAAAGAAATGGATACCGAGATTTCAAAATACGGAATGCTGATTGAAAGTCCGGTATTTAAAAGAAACTGTCTGCAAACCATTGATACCAGAAAGCTGACCTATGAACAGAAATATGCAGTAAAGAATCCTTTCAATGAGATCATAGAATACATTAATGAAGCACTGCAAACCACCATTTGAAATATGAAATCAGAAAAGATTAAAAATTTGGCATCAGTAACTCACCATTAAACCCTAAAAAAATGATAAAATTTTCGCTCCTGCTTTTAACAGCCTACGTTCTTTATTATGCAGGAAATATTATTTACGACCTATTTCTCAAAAAAGCAGCGACAACAAACCAGGAAGAATCAGAGGTCTTTTCCCTTTCAGACTTTACCGATGAGAAAGAAGATGCAAAAATTGTAGGCATCGAAGATGTTGAAAACCTCAATACACCACAGTCGTTCACCAAAAAAGAAATCCTGCTGAAGCCTTCCTCGGAGGATGAAGAAAGACTGAGTTTGGATGAACTAAGACAGCGTTTTGAATCCGAGCAGGATTTGGATGATATTTCGGATAACGAACCCGAAAAGGAAAAAGAAGCCCCGAGAACCAAAGATAACGGATGGCAGCATATCCTTAACCTTTCGGAAACAATGGTTCAGCTGGTTTCCAACATTGATGGACACAAGGTTTATCACTCTACCATGTAACCACTAAACAAAACATAATCACTTGATATATAATGTGTTTTCTAACACGTTACAGGGGATTCTATGCCTTTAATACTAACATATCATTCATTATTAACCTTTTATAATCTTATTTATTATGATGAAAAAATTTTTCAAAAAAAATGTGACAACAAAAAAAATCCTGACTCTTGCTTTAGTGATGATGGCAATAACTCCCGCATTTGCACAGGGAGGAGCAACGGCTATCTCAAACGCAGCAAGTGACATCAGAGATTACTGGGATCCCATTAAGCTAATTCTTAAAGCCGTCGGCGGATTGGTTGGTTTTATTGGAGGTTTAAGGGTGTATAACAAATGGACGAACGGAGATCAGGATGTCAACAAAGAAATCCTTGGCTATGGCGGAGCGATGATCTTTTTGATCGTGGTTCCTGAATTTGTAACAGCATTCTTTGCCTAATATGGGATTCTACCTTTACAAGGGGCTCAAAAAGCCCCTTGTCTTTTTCGGACTCAAAGGCAAGTACATATTTTATGCGGTGGGTGTTATCGGAGGCGGTGTAATTGCGGCGCTCATATTATCCAAATTCGGATTACTGGGTTCTTTACTGGGACTTGTTGTAACGGGAGGAGGAGTTTATCTCATCTTCAAAAGACAGGACAAATACGGCTTGTACGACAAAACCAAAAACTTCGATCAGATTTTAATTTTCCCTAAAAGATTAGACAATAAAAAACTTCTAAAGAATGGCAACAACAAAAAAACAGGCATTTAACATTCCTTTTATCGGCTACGATTATGGAAAAGAATTCAATTGGGATTTTGATGTTCTTTTCGGGCAGTACGGAAATCCGATTATCGGTATCAGAATAAAAAATAGTGTTGAGCAATATTCGGCTGACCCTGATAATTACCTCAATTTTCATACGGTTTTAAATCAGGTTGTATCCATTATTGGAGAAGGCAGAATTGTTCAGAAGCTTGATATTTTTTCAAAAAAGAAATATACAGCTGAACCATCCAATCAATTTCTTCAGCAAAAATATTCCGAACATTTTGATGGAAGACTTTTTAAAACCATAGAAACCGTTCTTTTCTTTACGGATATTGTTGATGACAAGCTGAAAAAGAAAACCAAGCAGTACCAATTTTCAGAAAAAAGCTATAAAGAACTTCGTGACAAATGCCAAAAAGTATGGATGCTTTTGAAACAGAGTGATTGCGAACCTCAGTTTTTATATGAGAAAGACTTTGAGTACTATATTTCCGGAGCTTTGTCGATGCAGTTTTCAGATGCACCCACTTTTGACAATATTAAGAGTACCAACGAAAATTTACATATCGGAAACCGATTCGTTAAAAACATTTCTTATGTTGATGTCGAAAATATTGATCTACCTTCCGAAATAGAACCTTATTCCCTATTGGGCGGAAACGGAGCCGCCGCAGAAACGGCAGTGGATAATTTTACCTTCGTCAATGAACTGGAAGATTACGAAACCATTATTTATAACCAGGTCATTACCATTCCACCACAAGCACAGCAGCAAAGAGAACTTGACAAGAAAAAGAAAAAGCACGAAGGAGCCGCCAACAATTCTCCGTCCAATGCCATTATAGCGGAAGAAATCCAAACCCTGCTTCATAACATCGCCATTGATGGGCAATTAGTGGTCAATGCCCATTTTTCACTCTTATTTTCGGCAGAAACACAGGAGAAAATGGAAAACATTCAGTCGATGATTGAAAACAAGCTTTTCACGAAAGGTATCATCGTTTCCAAAAATGCCTATAATCAGTTAGAACTCTTTCGGTCAGCACTTCCTGGCAATGCCACGGAACTCAGGGAATACGATTTATTTATGACAACAAGCGAAGCAGCCTTGTGTTTTTTTTTTAAAGAGAGTTACCCCGTGAATGAAGAATCTAATTTTTATTTGAGATTTACCGACAGACAGGGCGTTCCATTAAGAGTAGATCCGGCAGATTTACCAATGAAAACAGGAAGGATCAACAACCGGAATAAGTTTGTTCTCGGACCTTCAGGCAGCGGAAAATCATTCCTGATGAATAATATCATCGAACAATACTTAACCTACAATTATGACGTGGTTATCGTTGATACCGGAGACTCTTATTCAGGAACCTGCAAATACAAAGGCGGAAGATATATCCAATATACCGAAGAAAAACCCATTACGATGAATCCTTTTCTAATGGACAAAAAGGAATTTAATATTGAGAAAATTGAATTTTTAACCAACTTAATCTTTTTAATCTGGCAAGGTCCCGATTCTTCGATGTCGGCGGCACAAAAATCCATTTTGGATAATGTGCTGATGTCGTATTATCACCAGTATTTCAACAGAGGTACGCAGTGGTATGATAACAAAAGTTCAGAAGATCTGATTCTTTATTTAGGTAAATACAACATTCACGAAGAGGATATTTACACTGAATACGAGAATGAAGTTAACGGACAGAATACCTATTACGATATTTTGGGAATTGCTTTTGATGCTAATGCGGAGGAAATTAAAGAAGCTGGAAGAAAGCTTTTGAAATTCTATCATCCGGATAAAAACGTGAACAACCCTGATTATGACAGTGAAAAATTTTATAAGGTCTATGAAGCTTATGAAACGCTGAATGATGAAGACAAAAGAAAAATCTACAATGAAACCCAGCTGATTCTCATTAAATCCAGTGAAATCATCAAAAAACCTGAAACAGCCGATCAGTGGAACGAATCGTTTAGAAAATCCATTATTAAAAAAATCAAGGAACTTGAAGAAAAGTTGGAAGCAAAAGAACTTTCTTTCAATGGGTTCTATGACTATTGCGATAAATTCCTTCCACTATATCTGAACAACAAAAAGCACGCAATCACAGAAAAAGAATTTAACCTCCGAACCTTTTTGTTTGTCCTGAAGGACTTTTACAAAGGCGGACGATATGGAACCACTTTGAATGAATCTGCTGACAATACCTTGTTTGATGAAACGTTCATCGTTTTTGAAATCGACAATGTAAAGGACAATCCGAAACTGTTTCCAATCGTAACGCTGATTATCATGGATACGTTCATCCAAAAAATGAGACTACGGAAAGACCGCAGAAAAGCGCTTATCATCGAAGAAGCATGGAAAGCCATTGCTTCAAAACTAATGGGCGGTTACATTTTATATCTCTATAAAACGGTACGGAAATTCTGGGGTGAAGCCGTTGTGGTAACGCAGGAACTGGACGATATCATCGGAAATGCTGTGGTAAAAGATTCCATTATCAATAATTCCGATACATTCATTTTGCTTGACCAGACCAAATTCAAAGATAATTTTGACCGTATTGCAGCTTTACTATCCTTAAATAAAGTTGAGCAGAACAAAATTTTCACGATCAATAATCTGAACAACAAATTTGGAAGAAGCCGTTTCAAGGAATTTTATCTAAAGCGGGGTTCCAAGGGAGAAGTGTACGGCAATGAAGTTTCCCTTGAGCAATATTTAACCTACACCACTGAAAAACCTGAAAAATCTGCCTTGGAATATTATGTACAGGAGTATGGAAGCTTTGATGAAGCTTTGGAAATTTTTACGGCACAGGTAAAAAACTTCGAGGATGATATGGGGAGTATGATATCCCTGATTAATCTCTATCAAAAGCCTTTAGACCGAGAAGCTCTTGAGTTCTACCACGAGTTTAAAATCAGGCATAAGGGACAAAATATCTTCAAAAATTTACAAAATGAACTGGAAATGAACGAACAGACTTTGGAGGAATATATCAGTAGTACCCTGTCTTCCAGCCTGTAGTGAGAATTCGGGAAGAGAGTAAATAGGTGTAATAAACTAAAAGCCAATCTATGAAAGATGTCATCAAAAAAGAGAAAGAACAGGTTAATGGTGTTTCCGCACTTGTTGAGAATGAAATCCGAATAACAACCTGGGAAAAGGTAGTCCTTCTGTCTCACTGCTTTAAAAAGAGTACACTAAAAATAGACACGCAAACAGATAAAGAGATTATGATCACGTTTTCCGGTTTTATCGAAGATTCAGCATGCGAATCTGACTGTCGGAAAAAAGAGGAAATATGGATTAAAACGGTAAAATACAAAGCATTATGAAAACATTGAGTACCATTATCTTTTTAGGATTCGGCGTCTTATTGTACGCTCAAAACACCTATATAGACCCTACGGTAACGGCGGCAATGATCCTGTATTCGGAAAATCTGAAAGCCAAGCAGAATGATGTCATTGAGGAAACCTCCAAGCTGAAAGATGCCCAGGCATGGGTAGGAACCCAGATGGTCGTAGCCAATGACATTCAGAATAAAATACTGAAAGGGCTGAAAGAAGTTTCAGGGACTTTACAAAACGGAATTCAGGTACAGCAGATCTATTCTGAGTTGAATAAATGTTATACCTATTCATCACAGGTGGTACAATTGGCATCACAGCACCCGCAGTATGCCATTTTCGGAGTTAAGGCATCCCAAAAAACCTATGAGCAAAGCCTGAAGATCGTTACCGATATTTCAGATATTCTTGCATCCGGAGAGCTGAATCTTGCTACTGCCGGAGACCGGTATAAAATTCTTCACAACATATCCGAAAATGTAAAAAACCTGAAGCTATGGCTTTTAGCCATAAAACTTCGGTTAGAAAAAGCCAACCGATTAGGATTCTGGAATTCTATAAATCCATTTGCAGGATACATCAATACAGATAAAGGAATTGTGGAAAATATAATGAACCGGTATAAACGAAATTTTTAATCTTTTTTATATGAAATCGAAGAATGTGGTTCGCCTGCTTTATGGAGGCAAAAAACAACTATTTCTGGGCTTATTGATTCCGGCTGTTTATGTGGTAATGACTTCTATGGGTGGCGGTTCCACTCCTGCGTGGCAAAAAGAAAATGTTTCCTTCCCGATGATGGATATTCAAATCAATGCTGCGATGAAAGAACACGACAGGCAAAAAGAAATGAGGCAGAAACAGACCCTCAATGCCAGTGCGGAAGTTGCCAACAGAACACAATGGAACGACTTCAAAGACAAAGTTACCAAGATTCAGGACAGATTACGCATTGTGTCATTTGCTATCCAGGCAATACCTACCGGAATTGCGATGAGCAGAGAAATTACAAAAATAACTAACAACCAGACGGCAATCATTAACGAGATCAATACAGCACCTTATTCCATTATTGCGGTACTGCCTTCCCAGGTACAGTTTGTAGATGATCTGCAAATGGTAACCCGATTAATAACGGGGATCATTCTGTCTTATGGTGCCATGAACCAGATGGAAAAGTCAGAGCGTAAAATATTACTGGATTATGCTTTGGCAGAAGTGAAAACCCTGAGCCGGAACTCTACCCATATGCTTTTAAAGATCAGAGATATTAAAGCGAAAGTTTTACGGAACAAAAGAGCATTTCAATATTACGTTAACAGGGATAGGCAGGTCGTGGAAAATATAATGAACAACATTAAATCCTTTTAAAAATGAAATCGAAGATTATCTCCTATCAGTCGATGAATGCATTTCGCAAATTCTATAAAAAAAATAAAAGAGACATGAGCAAACAACTATTTTTTTGTGGCATCTTCCTGTTTTCTGCCATTTCAGTGAACAGCCAGCAGATTGTTATCAATGACAAGCTATTGGTACAGCTTACGAAAGACCATGCCGTACGATTGGCAAGTGAACAGACATTTTTGGATTCTTATGAAAAGCAGAAAGAGCTTTATGACGAAATCAATAATAAAACCACCCAAATCATTGCGATTCAGGAATACATCTATCAGCAGCTAAAAAATGTTAATTCAGCCCTTACGCAGAGCAAAAAGCTGATCTATCTCTATCAATATCTTGGGAAGATTGTAGAAAACTCCGACAGAATGTTAGAACTATCTGCTCAACATCCTGAATATGCCGTATTGGTTTCAAAGTATTATGTTGAAATAGGTAAACAGGTCGTAAAGCTTCAGCAGGAAGTAACACAGGACATCCTGAACGAAAATAAAGATTACCTGATGGATGCAATGGACAGGGAAATGCTTATTGAAAAGGTCTTTACCCGAGTCAGAAATATCAACGGGAACATTCTCTATATCATTTTGCGATTGGAGAATGCAAAGAAGATCCCTTACCTGTATCAGGTTCCTGTACTTAGAAATTACATCAATATAGACAAAGCCATTGTCGGAGATATTATCACAAAATACAAATACATCTTTAATTAAAATTATGGAACAACTATTCAAAAAAGGAAAATCTTTCCTCTTTCTATTTATTGCAGCCAGTGTATCGGCACAAATCAGTGTCAAGAGATTGAACGACCCTTCTATTGTCGCCCAGCATAAAAGGATGACTTTTGAAAGCTGGGGAGACTGGCGGCCATATCCCAAATATTTCCTGGGTATTCAGACGAATTTCGCTTATGCCACGGTTTGGGGAATGTGGGCGCCCAGCATCAATAGGGATTATAAGGATGGCGACGATATAAGACCATTAAAGCCTACGGGAGTACAGAATCAGAGATACGCTCAATTAAAATTCGAGGAAGAAGAAGCCAAAAAGATAAAAGCGGCATCCGACACTATTTATAAACGAAATGTACAGGATTTTGCCCATTGGACTTCAGCTACTGTGGATGCAGACCCTCTTTGGCTGCTGTATTACAAACGAATGCTAAAGCCCATTACTGAATTTCCCGACATGCCCCAAAATTTTATGGAATGGCGGCTGAAAGACCAGCAGACGTATGAAACTCTCAATACGACGGGGACACTAAAAAGGCTTCAGGAAGAACTGGATTTAATCAAGGAAAAATATGCAATGTCCCGATCTATGGATATGCCGAGAGGAAAAAGGTTCATTATGTATCATGAAACACTGATCAGATGGCGAAAATTTGTTCAGGAATTAAGAAAGTATAATAATAAGACCACACTGCTTTTAGATTATAAAAATATTCTGAAGAACCATTTACCTACTGCTTTACCTGCCAACTGGACTCCTGCGTCAGATAAACAAATCGTGCATAATACCATGCAACAATACAAACACCGATATTAGATATGAATAAAACACTCACACTATTTTGTTGCCTATTGGCAATACTATTGCCTGTCATGGGGTTTGCCCAGACAGACAGTGATTACAGCAATCTCCTCCAATTTTTAAAAGGCGACGGTGCTTTTGAAAAATGGTTTATGGAAGTTTTTACAAAACTGGACAACAGTGTACAGGACAGTGCTGCCGGATCCGCATTGGTCGGAAGAGCCATCGGAGGTCTGGGAGCTTTGATGTATCTTGGATATATGGGCTGGCAGATGGCAGCCGGAGATCGTGAATGGGAAATTACCCCCATGCTGAAACCTATCCTCATTGGATTTACACTCGTGTATTGGAGTGGATTTGTAAGTATGATTCAAGCTCCTTTTGAGGCGATTGCTGAACCGGGAATCTCCATTTTCAGCGATATCGAATCCGAGGTCAATGATTTAAGGATCGAAAGATTTAAAAAGCAGCAGCAATTGCTGGATGCGGTAATAAAGCTGAGGGCCGAAGAAGATGCCAAACAGGATGTCATTGACAATACAGGCAAAGATGCAGACGATTCGTGGTTTGATATCAGCGAGGGATTGGACAAGCTCATTCAGCCGATCAAAGAATGGTCAATAAGAATGGAGTTTCAAATGCAAAAATTAGTGGCTGAACTCATTGAATTTGTATGTCTTTCCATTCTCAGGGTTTGTGTCTATCTTATTTTCTTTATCCAGAAAATCTGGGCGTACATTCTTATCGTTTTAGGACCAATCGCAGTTGGAATGGCTCTCATCCCCGGATTTGAAAATTCTTTGTATAGCTGGGTATCCAAATTTATCAATATCAATCTGTACACTTTTGTCGCTTACACCATTATCAATATCGGTCAGCAACTCATCGCTTCCGGCTATGAAATGGAAATTGAAAGGTATGATACACTTTTAACCAACGGAACCATTACCAATTTAGATGCATTGCTGGTTTATGTAAGTAATTCAGGCATGATCTACAATCAGCTCTTTACCTGTGTGGCATATATCGTAACGGGAATCGGAGTTTTAATGACACCGACCATTGCCGACACGATTGTTACTGCCGGAGGAGCCGGAGCAATGACCAAAATGAAAAGTGCCGCAGGAAAAATGGCGAGCAGTGCCAAAGCCGCTGTTTTGGCTGTTAAAACAGGAGGAGCCTCTGCCGTAAAATCCGCAGCGGCAGGCTCTGCATCCAGTAGAGTGAATAGTGCAATGAATAATAAACAAAACAAATAAAAATGCTTATCAAAAATATAGAACAAAGAATTAAAGTCAATAAGATTGTTTCATTGTCAGCCATTGCTTTTGCGGTTTTCATTGTTATCGGTGGTTTTTTCTTTGCGTACAAAATGATTGAGGATGCCCGAAAATCCATTTATATTCTGGACAATGGGGTTCCGGTTCTGGCAAAGCAGACCGATGTCTTATTGAACAGACCTGTGGAATACAAAGCCCAGATCGAATTGTTCCACAGGCTGTTTTTTACGCTCGCTCCCGATGATGCCTATATTAAGGATAATATTCAAAAATCGCTGTATCTGATTGATGACAGCGGAAAAAAAGAATATACCAACTTAAAGGAAAAAGGCTTTTATAACCAGATTATTGCTTCCAGTTCCATGGTAAGCATCCATACCGATTCGATAGCAGTCAATATGGAGCAGAAAAAATTCGCTTTTTTTGGAAAACAGATGATTACAAGAAAATCATCCGTCATTACACGAAAATTAATTACAGAAGGCTTTTTTGAAGACATCATCCGAAGTCCCAATAATCCTCACGGTGTGATCCTTAAAAACTGGCGGATCATCAATAATGAAGAGATTTCAAATCAAACTAAAAATTCGTATTAACAATGAATGCTTTCCTCAAACAAACCGGACAAAAGTGGCTGGATTGGGCGGTTAAAAACCCAAAAAAGTTTTTTACCTATTCAATGCTTTTTCTGTCGGTTTCATTCGTCATATCTATGATACAGGGAATTTTCTTTCCTTCTGAAACCGCATTTAAAATAAAGCCTCCAATTCTGTATTCCAATAGCAATACAAGCCAAAATACAACTGTAAACAACGAAAAAGAAATGGAAAAAATAGTTACCGAGCTCAAGTCTTTAAAAGTAAAAAGGGACAGCCATGCTTTACAAAAAGAAGACAGCCTTAGAATTGAATATTTGTTTAACCAATTTCAAAAACTAAAAAATGGACATTAAAAAAATTGATTTCAAGCAGAAGAAATATATACTGCCTCTTTTGGCATTACCGTTTCTGTTGCTTTTTGTATATGTAGGCACTCAGTTTACCAAAGAAGATACATCGAAAAAAGATAAGCCCAAGGAGCTTTCTCTTTCGTTAGGAGAAACGCAGGATTCCATTATGACTAAAAACGATGCGTATGATGCTTTTTTCAAAAAAGATGATAACAGAACCATGCTGGAAGGTCTGAGTAAAGAAGAAGACAGCTTATTAAATTATGGAGATCAGCTGTCATTAGCCCAGAAAAGAAAGATCGATTCATTGAAAGCAGTTTCTTCAAGGCAAAACGGGTATCAGGCAAAAGGAAACCCGTCATCGTATTATAATCCGAATCAGCAGAATGACGACAAAGATTACAAAAGGTCTTCGGATATCATCAGAATGCTGAATGATAAATCGTATGGAAAAGAGGAAAATAATTACGCTGATGCTTCAAAAGAAAAGACACAAAGTGTCCAGCAAGACCCAGTTAAATATCTGAAGCAGCAAATGCTGGTGATGGATTCCTTAGAAAAAGCAAGAGATCCTGAGTATCAAAGTAAGCTGGCGGCAGAACAGATGCTCAAAGCGAATAAAGAAAAAATGGACGAGTTTCTCAATTCCACATTCAATGTCAGCAAATCCGGCATTAACAACGGCTTCAATGCTTTCTATAAAGAAAAAGAAAACAGCTTTATCAAAGCCGTGATTGATGAAAACAACAAAGGTCTTCTGGGAAGCAGAATCCGGTTCCGGCTATTGGAAGACATCTTCGTAGGAAACAGAAAGATCGATAAAGGCTCAATTCTTTACGGACAGATTTCAGGATTTTCCATGCAGAGAGTTGACCTGACGATTGTATCGGTATTTACCAAAGGGGAAATTTTCCCTGTTAATCTGTCGATTTATGATATTGACGGAATGAAAGGATTGTATGTACCCCAAAGTGTTTTCAGGGATATGTTACGGGAAATGGGAAGCAATTCTGTTCAGGGAACTCAGATGGATATGGGTGGACAGGGATTTTTTACCAGCATTGGTTCCAAACTATTTACTTCTACTTCCAAATCCATTGCTAACCTTATCAAAACCAACAAAGCCAAATTGAAGTACAATTCCTATGTATTCCTGATTGACGAAAAACAATTAAAAGATTCACAAAACCAACAAAAAAAATAATAAAATGAAAGCAATTTTATATGCCCTGCTACTATTTACAGCCCAATTTTTAACAGCCCAAACTGCCACTAAAGAACAGATCATTTCCGATTTACCGGAATTGGAAATTACTGAAGGAATTAACCTGCATATTATTTCACCGGAACCAATTCAGTATGTGGATTTATCTACTCATAAGCTCACAGGAGATTTGCCATCCGGCAATATTGCAAGAATTAAAATTACAGACAATCCCGAATCTAATGAGGGAGAAAAAATGAAAAAACCTTCTGCTTTTTTTAATGGAGATAATATTGGAATTATCACTGTTGTCGGGCAATCTTTCATCGCCCAATACAAAGCGGTTTACAGAAATTCCGAAAATTTGAATACGGTTACCAATATTCATATCCAGCCGGAAGAAATGCAGCCCATAGAGTTTGATAAAATGAGCTTTTCAAATTATGAACTGAGAAAATTTGCAATGGGCATCATTCAGAAAAAATCGGAGAAAAACCCTATACGGGAAGAGAAAAACCTGAAGCTTACGGTTCAGCTCAATAATGTATATGTGATGAGCGATTACATATTTTTAGATATGACTTTTAAGAATAACTCAAACCTTAGCTATGATATTGAGGCGTTGAAGTTTTCCATAGAAGACAAAAAAATCCATAAGGCTACGAATAATCAAAGCATTGAGATGATTCCCCTTTTTCAGCTGAACCCACAAAAACACTTCAGGAAAAATTTCAGGAATATTTATGTGTTCAAAAAATTCACATATCCGAACTCTAAAGTGATGATGATCCGCCTGATTGAAGAGCAGCTCTCAGGACGAACCATTGAAATGAAGGTTAACTATTCCGATATTCTTAAAGCAGATACATTTTAACATGGAATACACTATAAAATTATCAGAATCCAAGGCTAAAGAATTGAGAGAGGAAGCTATCCTGTTTGGAATAGATGATATCGGAGAGTTCGTATTGGAGAAGATGAAAGCAACGATACGATGGGAAGAAAGTGAATCCATTAGAAATCTGATGCAGGAGAAAATATTATCTGTGAAGGAAAAAAATACCCTGAAAGAATTTGGAAAGAATTATTTTGAAGACTTACACAAAGCAAAAGTATTTTTTGACAATGAAGAGTTTTTTGTGATCAGCCTCAAATCAAAATTAAAGGAAAATAAAATTTAGAAAAATGCAAGAACAACAGCACCAGATCAAAATTTACGGATTTCTGCAAAAAGTAGTGTATGCAGTAGTTGCGTTGGATTGTGCATCGCTCTTTTATCTGTATGCCGATATTCCGGTACTTTCCAATTTGCTGAAAAATTTCTCAAAAATGAGTTTCATCTATCCTCCTGTCAATGCCAAGTTTGCGACACTTGTTTTGATAGGATTGGTTGCTATCGGAACAAAAGCACAGAAAAAGAAAGACTTAAATGTTGGTACTGAAATCGTTATTCCTATAACATTAGGCTTAATCATGATTTTCTCCTCACTGATATGGCAGAACGAAGCAGGAAATACCAAACTCCCTAAAATTTTCCCGGGATTTAACCTATATCAGGTTATTTATGTGGTTCTTTCATTCTTAGGAGCGGTTATTCTTCAGATGGGTGCAGATTCGATTTCGAAATATATGCGTCAGAAAATGGGAAAAGACCGTTGGAATGTAGAAGAAGAAAGTTTCGACCAGAACAAGGAACTGGTAGATACGGATACAAGTGTCAATATTCCGTATCTGTTCCGGTACAACGGAAAAAACAATAAAGGCTGGATCAATTTGAATCCTTTCAGGGGAACAATGGTCATCGGAACACCGGGATCGGGTAAATCTTTTGGTGTCATTAATCCGGCAATCCGACAGATGATCGCCAAAGGTTTCTGTCTATGTATTTACGACTTTAAATTTCCTGACTTGGCACAGATAGCCTATTACCATTATTTATTGAAGAAAAGCAAAGATTTGGATTATAATTACAACTTTCACGTCATCAATCTGAATGAAGTCGAGAAATCAAAAAGAGTAAATCCATTCCGGAAAGAATATGTAAAAACACTGGCAGAAGCTCAGGAAATGGCGGAAGCAATGGTTTCCTCACTTCAAAAAGGAGGGGCAAGTGCCGGTGGCGGTTCAGACCAGTTCTTTACACAGTCTGCAATTAATTTTCTCTCTTCGTGCATTTATTTTTTTGCCACACACGAAAACGGAAAATATTCGGACTTACCGCATATTCTTTCCTTCATGAATAGAAGCTACAAAGAAATTTTTGATACACTTTTTCATCACGAAGAATTGTATTCCCTGCTTTCGCCTTTCAAAACAGCTTATGATAACAAGGCGTTTGACCAGTTAGAGGGACAGGTAGGAACACTCAAAATTTTCCTCTCCCGATTAGCAACCAAGGAAAGCTTCTGGGTATTTTCAGGAGATGATGTGGAACTAAAAATTACCGATAGAGAAAATCCGTCTATTATTATCCTGGCTTCCGACCCGGGAACGCAGGATATTAATTCAGCTTTGTATTCTGCTGTTTTGAATAGAACATTACGTTTGATAAATTCCAAACATAATTTACCAGGAGGAATCATAACAGACGAATTTCCAACGATTTACATCCACAAAATTGACAATGTGGTGGCAACCGCAAGAAGTAACAGAGTTGCTGTATTATTGGGACTTCAGGAACTTCCACAACTTCGCCAGTTCTATAAAAAAGAAGTAGCAGACACAATTTCCGCAATTGTCGGAAATATTCTTTCCGGTTCAGCGAGAGATAAGAATACTTTGGAGTGGCTCGAAAAACTGTTTGGTAAAATCAAGCAAAAATCGTTTTCCCAATCCATATCACAGCAAGGAACCACTACCAGCATCAACGAAAAAATGGATTTTATGATTCCTGCCGGAAAAATCGCGGCATTAAGAACCGGAGAAATGGCTGGAATGATTGCCCAGGGGGAAGAAAATGACACCGATGAATACAAGACGTCTGCTATCAACGGAAAAATCAATCTTGATATGAAAGCCATTAAACAAGAGGAAAGCAATTACGTCAAAATGCCCTCCTATTATTCGTTTGTGGACAAAGCCGGAAACAACCGCAAGGAAGATGTTCTGATGACCAATTTCAGAAAAATCAATAAGGAAGTAGAGCTGATTGTTAATGAGCTTGTGAAATAATTAAAAGATTTAAATAGTAAAGAACTGAAAAAATGAACAAAATTTTACAGAAATACATGACTGTTGTTTGTATCGCTTTCGGAAGTTTTGCCTTCGGGCAATTCAACACACTGAAACCGTCTGCACCCAAAAAGCAGGAAACAAACATCACCTCAGATTCGGATAATAGTAAAATCACGGAACCTCAAAAAGAAAGGAAAGAAAAAAAATCATGGAAAGATGTTTTCGGCATTACCACAAAAGCTGATTTAAAAAATGAAATTGATTCCCTGAAAGCCATGATTAAGGAAAGTTTAGCATCCAACAATACAAAATGGAATCTGAAAAAATCACAGGATTCCCTGCTCTTCTCCTTTCAAAGTAAAATGATAGACCAACCTCAAAATAACAGAAACAGGTTTGCTCAATATGATTTTGTCAATGAACCGAAAGAAGCAAATTTTTCAAAAATCGTAATGCCATTAAACCGGAAAATATCCGTTACATCACCTTACGGAACAAGGATACATCCGATTTTCGGAACTTCTAAATTTCATAACGGAGTTGATCTGGCTGCCCATTACGAAAATGTCTATTCGGTTTTAGACGGAATTGTTACCGAAACAGGCTGGGACAATAAAGGAGGTGGAAATTACATTAAAATCCGGCATTTTAATCGCTTTGAAACCGCTTATCTGCATCTTTCCGAAATTTATTACCGTGCAGGTGAGCAGGTAAATGCAGGATTCATCATTGCCAAAAGCGGGAATTCCGGAAATTCTACGGGACCGCATCTGCATTTTTCAGTAAAAGAGTTCGGACAAAGCATCAATCCTGCTCATTTTTTAAACGACCTAATAAAAGTAAATAATCTAATCGCGCTATACAATGAATAACGAAACATTACCTACAGATGATTTAAAGAAATACGGAATCATCAACGAAGACCTATCATTCTCCAAAAAACTCAATGAGGGTGATATTCAGAAATTTCTGCAAGGATATACTATCGTTGCAGACAATGATAAAAACAGAGCTACTTTTCAATTGGTAGAAAACAATACCAGGCTGAAGGTTATCTTTTTGGAAAGGGATAAAAGCCTGTCAGAAATCCTTGAAAAGAGCAAAGAAAAAATTCAGTATTCTGAAACAAGAGCACAATATGGTATTAATGACGATAAGCATTCTGCCCAATTAAGCTTTTCAAAACAGGCATTTATTTTTGACAGGGAAACGGACACCGTAAAGGAACTGGATTTTATCAAAAATGCTCCTGAGCTTACAAAACTCGTGACAGAAAGGAAAAAGCCGGATGAAATCAGCCAATACAAATCAGAACTTGAAAATTTGAAAAATTTTCTCTACGATAAAATAGACCAATATCCGGAAATAGCCAAAGATATTGCTGGTGATTTGAATATTGTCGATAAGGAAATCAGTTCAATTTCTACAAGCTTCAGTACGGAACGACACCTTGACAATGACCAACATAATGGAGTTCAGCTCGACGTAAATGACCCTGATATGTATGAGGATGCCAATCGACACCGTGAAGAAGAACAGCAGCAGGAAGAAGAATTACACAGACCCAAAGGCAGGGGAAGATAATTTTTCTGATGATATTCAAAACAAGTACTTATATAAGTGCTTGTTTTTGTTTTCAGATCGATATTTCCTTTTAGAGTAGTTTTTAGTCTTAATTAGTAGTTTTTAGTATTCAACCTATTGATAGTATATGTTTTATGGCTTCTAATGGTCAAATTTGCGAGATATTTCTTAATTCAAATAAGATAATCCTAATAAGATGGAAAACGAACTATCCTGGTTAGACAGAATCATTATTCCTAAGACACAAGCATATAAAAACTATATTAAAGAAATGGAACGTACACCTACAGAACGGTGGATGATGGATGGGGAAAGAAAATTTACAGAAAAAGAAGAAAAGTTTCTTCAAATCTATGATCATAAAAATGGAAATAAAGCGAATATGAATCCTAGTCGATTTGTTGTTCTTGAAAATGACAAACGGCATCATTTTCCAAATTTTGCTGAAACTGTAAAATTTATAGAAAAAATAGATTTTTCTAATTCTAAAACTTATGTTGTTCAGGATCGTCAAAATGATTTGCAATTAAATATTAATAAGCTGATTGATAAGCACAAATTATTAGCCGATTTATATGCCAAAGAACTTACTCAAAAAACAGATTTAAGCTCCGGAATGACCAAAACACAGATAGATGAAAAACAAGCCTATCATTTCCGGAATTATGAAATTGAAGCTAAAAGGCTAGGAATAGAAATAACTCCATTTATTGAAATTGGTAAAACCAAATTGGACATCCAAAATAAAGCTTCAGAAATAGTAAATATTTTGAATAATAGTAAAAAAACACTGATGCTTGATGCTTCTACTCCTGGTATTGCAGGATCAATTACAGAGATTGATTCGCCTGAAAGTCTTGTAAAGAATTTGGAGAGACATTTTATTCCGGAAGGTTACAATAAATCAATTTCTATAAGACCATATGGAGAACATTCAATGCCTCCAATTTTTCATACAACTGACGAAGGTTTGAAAAACGAATTCGTTTCTAGTTTAAAAGAAATTCTTAATGGTAGAAATTTATCGGCTATTCGACCTGATATTTCTCATGAGTTCTCTAAAGATCAGATACAAGAACTATCAACGAAATTACAAACTCATTATGATAAAAATGAAATTCCTGGGTATAATTTCAATGAAAACGTTACAAAAAACATCCTTCCAGCTGCAATAGAAATTGCAAAAATGGATGAAGGATTAAAGAATACAGTTCTCAGTTATATACAAACTTTTCCACCTTATTATCCACAACAGGCAGATTTTAGGGATGACAGTTATGACAGAGGGGAAAGTGATTATCAAAAAAGTTTATTTGAATACAATAACGTTACCGAGCCTGAATACTCAAGTAAGCTAAATTCTTTATCAAGAACTCTTGAAGCCTCTAATATTAATGTTTCAAATCTGCCAGAGATGGAGAGTCAATTTGAGGCACATTATTTCTCGGAATTAGTTGATGAGTTAAAGAGAAATTTTTCCAAAGAAATATCAGAAATAAACATTCAAAATTTATATAACAATAAAACCCCAGAAATTATGGAAAAAGAATTCGACCAGTTAGAATATTTGAAAGCGCAATTCAGATATTTAGGTTTCGGAGGCGGAGAACAACTCCACAAAGATTTAGAAAAAGGCGTCAATTCCAAGAAACAGCAATTTGAAATTAAAACCACATCCGACAAAACATTGCCCGGAAACAAGGTTGATTTTACCTTGAAATTCAACAAAACTGAAAAAGGTGGCGTTTTTCTGAACTCTTACGATGCAAACCTGACCAACGAAAAGGGAGAATCCGTTTCCCAGAATTTCAGAGTAAGTAAGGAAAACTCGTATACAGCAAAAGAAGCGATCAATCTTTTAGAGGGACGTTCTGTAAAAATTGAGTTCGATAATCCCAAATCGAAAGAAAGAGAGCCAGCTTTTGTAAAGCTGAACTTTGGAGAGGAAAAGAACCAATGGGGCAACTACAATTTTCAGATTTTCTACAAAAAATATGGTGTAGATGCTGCCGACATTGTAGAAAAATCCAATTTGGTTTTTGATAAGCCGGAATTCAAAGCAGACACCATTAAATCTTTGGAAAAAGGAAATATCGTCAAGGTAAAATTTGAAATGGATGACCAAGTTGTTGAAGGAAAAGCGGTTTTGAATCCTCAAAACAGAAATTTGAAACTCTATGATTCTGATATGAATCGAATCAATACCAACAAACCATTGGAGGGATTGGAACAAGACAACAAGCACGAAAAAAACAATGTGAAAGAACAAAGCATTAAACGCTAAAATACTACCTGACCCATATCTGAAAGCGGTAGGTCTTGTTGATTTACCGCTTTTTTAAATCCATCTAAAATGAATAAAAATTTAATACTCCCATTTTTTGTTTTGTTTTTTTTCTTGATTTCCTGCCACAAAGAAATCAAGGCAGAAAAAGGCGGAATCGACCTTATATCCAATGTGTATTTTGATGCTTCCAAAGGTTTAAACAAAATGCAGACTTTCCACGTTTCCAAAATCAATTATCAAAATGATTCGATCATTGAATTGGTTCCCGATTTGGAGTTTCCGGAAATGACAATGACCACCTATTTCATCAAAGATTCAGTTTTTTATGCTTTGGAAAATGATAATGCTTCAGCAGTTTTATCAGAAATACAAAAAAAGCAAAAACCGATTTCTGTTTATAGCAAAACTTCCGGAGCAGTCTTCACGAAAGACCCGATTCTCAATTACAGGAACCGCCGGAAATTAAGCGATACCGTCCTTTTTAAAAAGAACTACAAGCGTTTTGAAATCAATTCACCTTGGAATTATACCCGATATTACATTTATCCGACTGACACTATTCTGCCTTATTCCTTTTACAAAGAAGTTGATGAAAATTATCATGGAAGAATTGAAAGAATAGATTCTTACGATAAAGAGAAAGATATTTTCGTATCCATGCAGCTGATTCCACGAAAAAACTGGGATTCGGAAGCCGAAGAACTATTCAGATTCAACCGCTTTATTGAAAGCAGGAAAAAGAAGTAACCGTATGAATTTTCCGAAACAAGAAGCCACAGCAGTTGCGGAGAATCAATCCTCTGCAAGAATCATCAGTCAGATAAGCCCCAACAGATATAAGCTCACAGAATATTTTGAAGAAAAAGGGATTTCAAAAAATCTCATTCATCAGAATACCTCCCAGGTTTATTACGAATATTCAGGGAAAAAATATCTCGGCATCGCCATACCCACTCATTCCGGAGGATTTGAAATTCTGTATCCGCAGAATCATAATTCAATCGGCAAATCCGGTATTTCTGAGATCAAAGGAAGCAAAAACGAAATGGTCGTTTTTGAAAATGCGTTGGACACCCTGTCTTTTCTCCGGCTTTTGGAAATGGAGAACAGGAAGAACAGCAGAACCTTAATCACACTGAATTCTACGGAAAATACGGATTTTCTTTTTGAACGGTATAAAAATTTTGATGGAAAAATAATGCTGTGCCTGAACGGAAATTCCACAGGAAATACCACAACCCAAAAGATTTCGGATTTTTTTGAGGGCAGGAATATTCGGGATGTCCGTTCATTTTACGGCATTTCAGAATCAGGAAACAGCAGTTTGCATCATTATTTGAGAAACAAGCTCAGCAATGAGCAGAAAATCACTAATTTTAGCACATTAAATAGTTCAAAAGATGAAAACACTGCAATTAAATCCGGAACAGTTCCCGAAACTCAGCAAGTGGAATCCGGAACATCTCGACAAAACGCTGGAAAGTCTTTCGAGGAAAGCCAATCCGTCCAAGACCGAAATAACACTTCAAGAGAAGGAGTGGGCAGCGACGATGCTGGAAATGGACTTGCAGGCACAGAACGGAGCCATGTGGGAGGAGGACAACCAGGAAGATCCGCAATTAGCCCACAACAAAATCATGTTCGAAAAAATGAAGAAGGAGAATATTCCCTGGGAGGAATATTAGATCTGGCGACAGGAATACAGGAATTAGATGCTCTTATTTTACAATACAAAGGGCAAAAGCTTACCAATGAACAGGTTGCGGAAGTAGTTTCCGCAGCCTGCTTTGTTTCTGATGATCAAAAAATCCTGCTCAAGGAAAACCTGAGTATTACGGATGATTTAAAGAACATCTGCAACCAGTACAAATCCGGAGGAACAGATAAGAAAGGTCGTGGAATACTCGATGAATATTACACCGATTCCAAAATTGTCGATGCTGTTCAGAATCTCATCAGAAACGAATTTAAAGGGCAACATCACATCAGCGTTTTGGAACCGAGCATCGGAACAGGAAATTTTGTTTACGCTGCAAAAGGTCTTGATATAAAAAGTGATATTTCCGCCTTTGAAATCAACGAAACTACGGCAAAAATTGCCAAAATCTTTCATCCTGAAGTAAGCATCAACCTTCGTTCCTTTGAAACCGAATTTATCGGGGAAACAGGAATTAAAACCAATCCCGAAGAATTTAAAAATAAGTACGACCTTATCATCGGCAATCCGCCTTATGGTGACCACAGAGGCTATTACAAAGGATTAGGAGAAGAACCCAATATTTCCAAATATGAAGATTATTTCATAAAACGCAGTCTGGATGTTCTGAAGGACGGCGGAACTCTGGCAATGGTTCTTCCTTCTGCATGGCTGAACAGGCAGAAAAAATTAAACGGTGCCGAGATAACCAATGCGTTCAGGCTGCCTTCGGGAGTTTTTGCCGGGACTAAAATCGGTACCGATATCATTATTCTTAAGAAAAATACCCATAAACAAGCTCAGGATATTTCCGGATATTTTACCCAAAATAAGGACAGAGTTTTGGGCGAAATAAAAGAAAGAAGCAACCAGTTCGGAAGAATGGAAGCTTATGTTTCCGGAAACCTTGATGATGCCCTGATTCAAATTGAAAAAATCCAATCTCAAAAAAATACCGAAAGAATCGGAAATCTCTTTGAAGATCTTTTTGCTGATAACGGCACCAATAAGGAAGCTAAAGAAGCTTCGACTTCAGGCAGGACAGCAAAAAAAATACAGACCGCTATTTTGGATAAAAGGCAGGAAAGAAAAGCGTTGCTTACCAATGCTCAGAATAAAGTAATTGAAGTCCTCCAAACGCTCAATGATATTAAATTCAAATCTCCGGCAGTCAGTGCTGAAATCCGAAAATATGAAAAGTTAAAAACAAATGTCGACACTCTTTCCCCTGACCAGCTGAATAAGCTTTTTCAGAATGCAGAAAAAATACTGGAAAGAAATTCTGCAAAAAATGAAGAGTACAAAGTTCAGAATAAACCTGATATAAAACCAAGTATTCTCAAATACCAATTCAAAAAAGAAGATGCCATTGTCCCTACATCTTTGCAGAACAGCCCTGATATTTCACAGGAACTCATTGATGCTTTCAGAGATACCGATTATGACGGAACGCTGAATAATTACGGTAAACACTACAAATTTGCCAATTATATTGACGGACAATGGATTCACGATTTTTATTACGCTGAAGGAAATATTTACAAAAAATTAGAACAGCTTGAAATTGATTTTTCTGATAAATATGCTGTCGGAGGAACTAAAGACCAATATGAAAAACAGAAAGCATTATTGGAAAAAGTGCTTCCTAAAGCCAAAACATTAGATGAGATCATTATCAGTCCGAATCATGAGTTTGTGCATCAATTTCATCTGGGAACTGTTGAGAAGATGCGATATAATGCGGCTTTAAGGCAACAAGAAGCGTTCATTGAAAGTTACAGTCTTGCTGATAAATTCAAGGACTTTATCCTCGAGCTTCCTTCTGAAGCCTTTGCAGGTTCATCTTCATGGGAAGTCCGCCAGTTTGTCGATAATGAAACCGTTACCGGAAGCGACAAGGAGAGAAATGCCCTGATTCGGGAAAGGAGAAAAGAAGCCGCTAACGATTTATTCGGCAAATTTCTTCGGGAAGAATTGCAGGAAGATTTAAAGAAGCGTTTTGTAAAAGATTTCAACCGGAATTACAATAGTATTTACGTCCCCAATTATTCCCAATTTCCTTTGTTTTCAAAAATTCACCAAAATTTCAAAGGAAAGGAGCTGCGTTTAACAGAAGTTCAGAAAGGAGGAATCGGAAGAATGACCACAAAAGGTGTTGGATTATTGGCACACGAGGTCGGATTCGGGAAAACCCTTTCGGGAATTCTCTCGATGCATGAAGCAATGGAACGGGAAAATGCTGCAAGACCACTCATAGTTGTTCCGAACAATAGTATTCTCAAACAATGGGTGGATACGATTTTTGAAACCATTCCGGATGCGAAAGTAAACGTTTTAGGAAATCTCGGCAGAGATTACGATTTGTCAAAATTCGATAATAAGGACGGTGAAATTACGCTCGTTACTTATGAGGGTTTCAATAATATCGGATTCTCAAAGGAAATTACGGAAAGACTGGCTTCCAGATTTAATTATATCTCTGCAAGCGAGCTCAAAGGGATAACAAATTCCGAAAGGGATTTTCAGAAAGAACTGGAAAAAGATAAAGAGGTGCAGGGAAAGATGAAACGTGGAAAAATCTATGACTGGGAAGATTTCGGATTCGACCATATGACTTTTGATGAAGCTCACAATGCCAATCACATCATTGGAAAAGTAAGAATCGAAGACCGTCGTTTCGCTTCCGATTTCCGGAGCCAGAACCAGCAGACTTCCAAGCTCGGAATCAATACATGGATGGCGGCACAATACATTCAGGAGCAGAATGACGGAAGAAATGTTTCTCTTCTTTCTGCAACTCCTTTTACCAACAAACCTTTGGAGTATTATTCCATTCTTTCACTGATTGCCAATAACCGTCTTGAAGACTCCGGCTATTTCAATGTCAATACGTTCTTTGAAACCTTTATGGAAGCGGATAATGATATGGAAATTGACGCCAAAGGCGATGTGAAATTCAAAACCAATGTCCGCAGGTTTAAAAACAATTCTCTTTTTCAGCAGTTGTTATCGGAATTTATTGATGTTAAAGGCGAAGAAGACAATCAGGAACTGATTCGTCCAAACAAACTCAATAAGGAATATAAAATTGAGCAGAATGACCTTACCGAAGAGCAATACGATATATTGGCGAAAAATTTTGACGGTGGTCAAAAAGGAGCAATTCTAACCCACATTTTAAATGCAAGAAAAATTGCCATATCTCCATACCTGTCACCTTATTATGATGGTGAAATCCCTACGGTAAAAGAGTTTGTTGAAAATTCTCCGAAATTAAATGAGACAATGAATTTAATCCGGCAGAACAAAAAAGATATTCCAGAATCGGGACAGCTCATTTATTCTGAGCTGGCAGTAGAAGAATTTCCAAAGCTCAAAGAATACCTTATACAGGAATTGGGCTACAAACCCGAGGAAATTGGAATCATTACCGGAGCAACAAGCAAAGCAAACCGTCTGAAAATCCAGGATAATTTCAATTCGGGAAAAATAAAAATTGTCATAGGCAGCGAAGCCATTCAGGAAGGAATGAATCTTCAGGAAAATACCTCAGATTTATATTTACTGACTTTGCCGTATAATTTCACATCATTAAGACAAGTAGAAGGAAGATTTTGGAGGCAGGGAAACAAGCACGAAAATATCAGAGCAAACTTTATGCTGACCAATGACAACATTGATGTTTTTATGCTTCAGAAACTGCAAGCTAAACAGGCGAGATATTTGGAAGCTATGAAGAAAGGCGCAGATGTAATCGACGTTTCGGACATTAATACGCAGGAACTGAAAACTGCCATTATCACCAATCCCGAAACCAGAGCCAATATTGAGATTGAGCTAATGAAAAAGCGGATTGAGAGCGAAAAGAATAAATTTCTTGCAGATAGTGCTTTTGTGTTGAGAAAGTATGAGGATTATAAAAAGGGAAAAATCACGAGGTCGGAACTGGCAGCAAAAGGGGTAAATGTCATAGAAATAGAAAAGCAAACTGAAATCACCGAAGCCAAGATCAAAGAGCTGGACTTACAGATAGAAAACCTGTCAGAGCTAAGAAAAGAATTAATCGCTCAATACAGATTAGAGAAAGAAGAATCCCTGAAAATCGCTAAAAACCGGGATTATGTAAAAGAAAGAGAAACGGATAATTCTGAATTATTTATACCTAAAGAACCTTATGCTGTTTTAAACAATAATCCCTTGATGGAAAAAGAAAATATTTTGAACGAACAATTTGAAATATTTTCAGGAAGAAAAAGGTGAAACTAAATCCCATTTTTATTCTATCATTCTGCCTTTGTAAGTAGACACAGGCATTTCCAAAAGTCACAATTCATATAAAAGAACCTAAAACAACTTGTATGTTATAGGAAAACTATCAGATCCCAATGTAATTTTTATTAAGAGTAATTATATAAGTTATACGAAAATAGTGTAAAATATTCACAGAAATTTTAGTTAAGAATTAAGAACAACACACATGATGGGAGTATTGCGGTGGATTCTGAAATAATGAAAAATTGTTATATATCAAAAATACTATATGCTGTAAAATATGATACCTACAGATAATATGTAATAAAAGGATTAAAATTTGTGTTTTTAATTACAAAAAAAAGTGGGAAGAAGTAACCCTTTCCACTTTTCCCTTATTGTTCTTACCAGGAAAAACAATCTATTCTGAAAGAGCCTCAATTACCAGTTGAGAGGCAAGGAAACTGCTGTGTTGCTGTTGTGCGGTAATCAATAACCCATCTCTTACAGCAAAAGGTTCTAATGCTCCGGCAACTTCAAAATTGGTGTTTGGATTTTTTCGTGCTTCGGTTTCGATAGTATAATCGTTTACTGTCATCCCGAACATTTCGTTAATCATATCTTCTTCGCTGTCTGCAAATCCCGTCCAGGTTTTTCCGTCGGCCAAAAGTTCTCCGTTGTTCAATCGTGTCCATAGCAATAAGGACGTGCCGTGGCAGATTAAACAAGTTACTTTACCCGCTTCATAAAAGTCTGCAATAAGCTGATGCAGTTTTGTGTCATCTTTGAAGGTAATCAATGGAGCTCCGCCACCGGCTACACAAACAGCATCGTAATCGTTTACATTGACATCACTGATTGCGATGGTATTTTGCATCCACCTCCCAAATTCTTTATGGTGTACAAAACCGATGCTGATCAAATCGTTGGGATAAGCTCCTTCGGGATTTTCGGGGTTGCTGTGTCCGTCAAACACAACTTTTCCGCCTTGGGGAGAAGCCACATCAACATCGTATCCTGCGTGGATGAAATCGAAAAATGGGCGTGTCATTTCTTCGGCAAAAAAACCGACTTCCATTCCGTGAAGTGGTGCGGCATTAGATACCAGACAAAGTACTCTTTTCTTTGGATAGGTATGCTGTGCTGATTTTCTGATTACATTATTTTGGCTGCTCATTTTTTAGAAATATTTTGTTGTTAAAAAAGAAAAAGGGAAATGGGTAAACAACCATTTCCCTTTATAAACTATCGGGTTGTATAACCACCATTTGCAAAAATAGTCTGTCCGGTAACCCACCAACCGTCAGTTACCAAAAATTCTACCAACGGAGCAATATCTTTGATGTCTGTCAAGCCACCCAGATCAGATGCCGATTTGTGATAAGCCACGGCATCATCACTTTCCTGTCCGTAGAAAAACGGGGTATCCATCGGTCCCGGAGCTACTGCTGTTACCGAAATTCCTCGGTGTCCAAATTCTTTAGAAGCGGCTCTGGTAAAATGTTCTACCGGTGCTTTTGCTCCTGCGTAGGTTGAATAATATCCGGTGAATGCTGCCAATAATGAGGTAACAATGGTATTGATTTTACCGTTATCATTTAGTTTTTTACCAGCTTCCTGAATAAAGAAATAGGCTACTTTTGAGTTAATATCACTCATTTTGTCATACTCTTCCTCAGTGGTATCTGCAAATGGTTTTTTCAGCACCATCCCAACAGTATTGATGGCGATATCTACTCCTCCGAATTTTTCGATGGCTGCATCAAAAAGTTTGGTGATGTTCTTTACATCGGTCAGATCTGCCTGAAACAAAAATGCTTCTCCACCGGCATTGGCAATGTCTGCCAATGTTTTTTCAGCATCTGCTTTTGTACTATCGCTATTGTAGTGGATCGCTACTTTTGCTCCTTTTGCTGCGAAATCGCGGCTTAATAATCCGCCTAAGTTTTTTGCACCACCTGCAATTAAGACTACTTTTCCGTTTACATCGTTTCTTGCCATTTTATTTGATTTTAACTGATTTACAATTTAATACTACAAAGATGGCGAGATGATCTGCTTATTTCGTGGTGAACTTTTCGGAATTTTTATTTTCTTTGCGATATTGACCTGGTGTTTGACCAACAAACTTTTTGAAAAATTTGGAGAAATTGGAGGGGTCGTAGGTGAGTATTTTTGCTATTTCAGCAATGGATTTATCTGTTTTGGAAAGCATTTTTTTTGCTTCATCAATAATTTTGTGGTCGTAAAAATGACAGGGATGATTACCTGTTTCTTTCTGAACGGTGTCGCTCAGGTGTTTGTGGGAGAGGAAAAGTTCTTCCGCAATTTGGTTGATTTCCATAAAATCACTTACAGTACCCGAAACCACATCCGCAATATGTTTGTCCAGAAACCGAAAGTAGGTTTGGGTAATTTCTTCGCTTCTCGTTATGTCCTGCTCTGTCTTTCCCATTTGGCGGTCTGTAAAATATCACAAAGATAAACTTTTATGCAAGCTTATCGATGGTGAACTTTTCGGATTTTTTATGATTGGAGCCTATACTTTATTATTGCAAACAGAAAATTCCGATAACAAAAAATCCCCTCAAAAATAGATAAGAGGGTTTTTTTTTAGCTTTTTGAAGCTTCTAAAGATGCTTTTCTGAACTCTTTTAATAGTTTCTCCAGTTCAAGTGATGCTTTACGGGCTCTTGTTCCGGCTGCTTTGTTGCCTTTTTCAGCTTGCAATTCTGCATCGGCTTTTAATGCTTCAAATGAAGCACTGATTTTTTCGATTAGTTCGTTCATTACGTTGATTTATTAAAATTCAATGGCAAAAATAGAAATAAAAAAATGGATATGTTCACGATTATCCGATTTCGACCCTACTATACCATTCAAAAGCATTGTTATAAAAGATATTTTCAAGTTCATCTGCCGAAAAATTTTCCTTTACCCGTTGTACATCTTTGTCTGAAAACGGAATTTTGGCACGTGTGGAAGGCAAGTCCGTACCGAACATTAATGCCTTTGGGTTGATGTGATAAATGGTTTTCATTGCTTCGATGGGATCAAAATCAATTCGTCCGAAACCTGTTGCTTTTACCTTTACGCCTTTTTCTACCCAATAATATAAATCTTTAAGTCCATCCTTTGATAATCCCAAATGGTCGATAGAAAATTGTGGAATATTTTGCAGAACAGATTTCAGTCTGCTTAAATCTACGCTGTCAATATAAAGTTCGGTATGCCATCCGTATTTTTCGAAAAGGTAGTTGGAAAGTTTTTCTATGTGTTCTATTTTTTCAGAACCGCCCCGTTTTACATTGAAACGCACGGCAACTATATTGGCATTGCTCAGCCGTTCTAATTCTTCATCCTTGATTGTTGCAGGAATATTGGCAACACCAAAAAAGTTATTGCCTAAAGTTTGCAGGGCATCTATCAAATATTCCTGGTCAAAAGCCTGAAACGAACCCGATACAATGGCTCCGCCTGCAATATCATAACTGCTTGTTGTGGTGAGATAATCCGCTGCGGTAAACTTGGGAGGTAAATAACCGTTGTTTTCTACCAACGGAAATTTAGGATTGATGATGTGAAAATGGGCATCAAATAATTTCATCGTCTTTTGTATTTAAAGTTCTTTGTTTAATCTCTTTTTAGCACTTCCTATTAGCCGTTCTGCACTTACGATCGCTCTTGTGTGTTCGCCTTTGCCAACAGAACCACCTTTGTCGAATACTTCAACATTGAAGTGGTACAACTTGCCTTCTTGTTTTACAAATGTAGCCAAAGCTCTCACTTCTTCATCTACCGTTGTAGCAGCTGTATGCAGAATATTTACCCCAACGCCAACAGACAATTCTCCTTCTTGTAAAAGAGATTGCATCATCCTTGCGGCTGCCAATTCCATTAAGGCAATCATTCTTGAGGTAGCAAATACTTCGGGAAATGCATCCTGTTCTGTTAATGGCAATGCGCTTGCCAGATCTGATGGTTTTACGATTAAAACCGCTTCGCTTGTTTGGTTTTCTTTTAATTGTTCTGACATATTGTTTGATTTTAAGTTATTCCTGTTTTAAAATAGTTCATTCAAAAAACACACATTTTAGAGATCATTTATTCGCTTTCGCTGATAATTTGAAAACCTTTGGTTTTTAGGCTCGCCAATCATCTGTGTCCGGTAAATGCTGTTGTGGCCAGACAACAGATACGCAACAATACAGGCAATGGCGGCATAAACGCCACATTCGGCACCAAAAAGTTCAATTGCCATAATACTGCAAGCAATAGGTGTATTGGTCGCTCCTGCAAAAACCGCAACAAACCCCATTCCTGCTAGAAGTCCGGTAGGCAACGGTATAAATAAACTTATTGCACTGCCCAATGCGGCTCCTACAAAAAACAAGGGTGTCACTTCTCCGCCTTTAAAACCTGCCGATAAGGTGATAATGGTAAACGCCATTTTCAAAGCAAAATCATAAGCAGGCAATTGTTGGTCGAAAGAAGCAACTATGGTAGGGATGCCCAAACCAATGTATTTTGTTGTGCCTATTGTCCAAACTGCCAATGCTATGATGATACCACCCAATAAAGGCCTTAGTGGAGGATAAGCGATTTTTGATTTGAAAACAGTTCCTGTGTGATGTATCACTTTGCTAAACGTGGCGGCACATAGCCCAAAAATAATCCCTGCAATGACGGCATAAATTATATTCAAAAAAGAAATGTCGGGAATAAAGCTAATATGGTAATGTGTATGATGTGTCTGCCATAGTTTGGTTACCAAATCGGCAATAATAGAAGCCGCAAAGGCAGGAAAAAGAGCATTGTATTTTAACCGTCCGATCAAAAAAACTTCCAAGCCAAAAATGGCTCCAGCCAATGGTGTTCCGAAAACAGAACCGAAACCTGCAGCGATAGCAGCGATAATTAAAATTTTGCGTTCACTTTCTATCAGCCGAAAAGGTTTGCTGAACTGGTCGGCAATAGCACCTGCCATTTGCAGTGCAGTGCCTTCACGTCCTGCCGAACCGCCAAAAAAATGTGTGGCAATGGTTCCGATATACACAAACGGTGCCATCCGGAACGGAATAGTTTTTTTTGGTTCGTGAATGGTGTCAATAAGCAGATTGTTTCCTGCTTCAACGTCTTTGCCAAAGTAATGATAAAGCAGCCCAATGAAGAAACCGCCCACCGGCAGTAATGCAATCAACCATAAATGGCTTTCGCGAAAATCAGTAACCCGATCCAAAGATTGTAAAAAACCTGCGGAAACACTTCCCACACATACTCCGATACATAAACAGATCAATGTCCATTTAAGAATATAGGGCAAAGCAGGATAACGTCTGAAAAAAACTTTTGCTGATAAATTGATTTTTTGACCGAATGACTTTTTGTTATTTATTGACATAACCAACCTGATTAAAATGTTAAACATTTAATTTAATCAGGCGTCATCAGCTTCTTTAAAGCGGTTGGGCAAGGAAGAACACCATTTCCTTTTTTGATACGTACAAATGTATATTTTTTTTGTTACAAATCATCGATTGCAATGAAATTTCCTTCGTTTTTTTATTTTTTAATGTCAAATAGCTGTTTCTACTATCTTTTTCTGTCCCGAATGTTCTGCCTTCGAAAGTTCCATTCTTCTGGTTAATATTGGTATATTGCGCTGTTTATTAGTAAGTCAGATATATGTCCAATATAATCAATTTAAACGTTTTCAAAAACTTTGTAAAATCGAGTAATTTTGGTGGTTTTCTCCTTTTTGTATGTGTCATCATTTCATTGATAGTAGCCAATACGTCTTGGGCTATACCGCTGCAAAACTTACTGGATACCAAATTGGGTTTTGAAAGCTATGGCATACATCTTCGTTATTCCATCAGTATGTGGATCAATGATGGCTTGATGGCTGTGTTTTTTCTTTTGGTAGGGCTAGAAATAAAACGGGAAATGGTAGAAGGCGAACTATCTTCTCCCAAAAAAGCAATGCTACCGATAATAGCCGCTATAGGTGGTGCGGTGGTACCAGCACTGATTTATATGTTTTTTAATTCGGGCAGCGAAACCTCTGGAGGATGGGGAATACCGATGGCTACTGATATTGCTTTTGCTTTATTTAGCCGTCATTTCTCTTTTAGATAAACGAATACCCGCTAGTTTAAAGATCTTTTTAGCTGCCTTAGCAATTGTAGATGATTTGATAGCCATTTTAGTAATCGCCGTTTTTTACTCATCTGGAATTGAGTATGATTATTTGATGTATGCTGGAGTGGGAATGATAGTGCTTGTATTGATGAATAGGCTAAGGGTGAAAAATCCTTATTTATACTTAATTCCAGGTGTTTTTATATGGTATTTTGTGCATCATTCGGGTATTCATGCTACAATTGCAGGAGTATTGGTAGCTATGACTTTGCCTACCAACGATACGGCTGTGGAGTCGCCATTGGAAAGATTGGAACACGCTCTTGTAAAACCTGTTAATTTTCTGATTATTCCCATCTTTGCATTTGCAAATACCAATATCACTATTCAGCACGAAATGATCGAAGGACTGACCTCTCCTTTGGGATTGGGTATTTCTTTGGGATTAATTTTTGGAAAACCTATAGTGATTGTGATCACCTCTTTTTTATGTTCCAAATTTGGCATTGGGCAGTTGCCAGCCAACAGTACCCTTATTCACATGATAGGTTTGGGCTTGGTAGCGGGTATAGGGTTTACGATGTCTATTTTTATATCAATGCTCTCTTTCGATAATCCTATTTTTATAGAGGAAGCTAAATTATCGGTATTAGTAACCTCGCTTATAGCAGGGATTTTAGGCTATTTGGTATTGAGATATTCGAGTAGAAAATAGTAATAAAACCCTCTAAAGTTCAGAGGGTTTTATTTTTAGCTTTTTGAAGCTTCCAAAGATGCTTTTCTGAACTCTTTTAATAGTTTCTCCAGTTCAAGTGATGCTTTACGGGCTCTTGTTCCGGCTGCTTTGTTGCCTTTTTCAGCTTGCAATTCTGCATCGGCTTTTAATGCTTCAAATGAAGCACTGATTTTTTCGATTAGTTCGTTCATTACGTTGATTTATTAAAATTCAATGGCAAAAATAGAAATAAAAAAATGGATATGTTCACGATTATCCGATTTCCACCCTATTATAGTATTGATTTTCTTTTCCAGTATATCTTTTCCCGAAATAAAAACAGTACGAATACAACTTAAAAATGCTCTAAATTATTTAGTTTTGAGCATGATATTGCTTTTCTCCGTTGATGTATAGTGCTGTTTCTTTCGCATCGAATTTATACACATCGTTCTGAAAAACATCTCCTTCCGATTTATCTAAAACAACCGTCTGCTTTTCATTACCAGGCAAAAACAATTCAACTTTTGAGCTGTCCTCATTAAGTAAAACAAATGCACTCATTACAGCTTCTCCTTCTTTTGGTTCTGTGGGATTTAACCGCTGTCCTACGTTAAAGACCTGTATGCAGTTTTGTTTTAGTTCACTCCACGTTTCACCTGCGCCAACAAGACAGCTGTGGTCATCTTTTTCGCCTCCAATGGGTTGCTGGGTTGTTTTTTGCTCATCTATATTTTCGGATGAACCGTTTTTCTGATTGTTGTTGCAGGCAACCAAGGTAAATAAACCCAATGATAATAAAGCTATTTTCTTCATTTTATACTTGTTTTAAATGGTTTTACAATTTTAATTATTCATTCGAAGCTGATTTATGAATTCAGGTATAGTTGTTAGTTCCAAATTCCATTCATCTCAGTTAGTATCATCGGTTTTCCGTCTGTCACAACAATGGTATGTTCGTGTTGTGCCATAAAACCGCCTTTGTTTCCGACCATTGTCCAGCCGTCATTTAATTCCGCTGCATAGGTAGAAGCTGTGGAAATAAAGGTTTCAATCGCTACAACCGAGTTTTTCTTAAATCGTCTTTGGTCAAATCGGTTTCTATAGTTCATTAATTCATCAGGCTCTTCGTGCAGACTTCTGCCAATACCGTGTCCGCCCAGATTTTTAATAACCTTAAACCCTCTCTTTTTCGCTTCGGTTTCCATTATGTGCCCTATATCGGCAATCTTAATTCCACCTTTAATATTGTTAATAGCTTTTTGCAAAATTTCTTTTGATGCGTTCACCAATTGCTGATGTTGATGTATGTCATTACCGATAACAAACGAAGCTCCATTGTCCGCCCAAAAACCATCCAGTTCGGCTGAAACATCGATATTGATCAAATCGCCTTCTTGTAATATCCGTTTGTCCGATGGAATACCGTGGCAAAATTCGTTGTCAACACTGATGCAGGTCCAACCAGGAAAACCGTAAGTAAGATGAGGTGCAGATTTAGCTCCGAAACTGGAAAGTATTTTCGCACCATATTCATCCAATTCTTTTGTGGTCATTCCGGGTTGTACAAAATGTTGCATTTCTTTTAGCGTCAAAGCAACTGCTTCACTCGCCTTTTTCATCCCTGTTAATTCTTCTTCTCTTGTGATTGACATATGGCATTGGGTATTGTATAGTTGAGCAGTAAAGGTATAAAATTAAATGCTGTCATTTTTTAGTTTTGTTAGGGTTTCTTCAATCAGTTCCATGCGTTTTTGCACTTTTTCAGAAGAAGCATCCAAGGTATAACCTTCGTCCAAAAGTTCTTTGATAAGTAACATTTTTTTGATGTTCTTATAGTCGTATCGCCTGTTTTTTCCTTCTTCTTCGGTTAGACTTGTGATAATTTCTTTGTCTTCCCAATATCTTATTTGTCTTGTTGGAATGCCTGTAATTTGGGCGACTTCTCCAATTCCTACGACCAATTTGTCTAAGAAATCGAAGTCAAATGATACATCTTTTTTTGTTCCGCTTTTGCTCATTTTGTAATTTATTTACATTAATTGTTGCAAATATAAACTTTAAGTCTTTTTTTTGCAATTGTAAATTATTTACAATTATTGATAATTAAATTCAATTTTAAAATGAAAAATTTCTTTTTATTAATTCTAACAGTTATGACAATGGCAAGTAAAACAAATGCACAAAAACGAGGAAAATCAGCTTTAATCCTTATTGAAACACAAAACGAATGGATGCATAAAGATGGAAAACTCAATAAAGCTTTGGTAAAGGACAGGGAAATGATGCAGACTTCCATTGACAATATTGAAAAGGCGTTGGAATACGCTCAAAAAAACGGAATAGAAGTTGTTCACGTTGGTTTACGTTTTGAAAAAGGTTATCCTGAATTAGCCAACGGTAAAAGTGGTTTGAGAAAAGCTATTCCAAATGCAGGGACTTTTCCGGTAAACGAATTTGGTTCGCAGTTTTATGAAACCGTAAAACCGATAGAAGGCGAATTTATTGTTACTGGAAGAATAGGAGCAAGTGGATTTACAGGCTCCAATTTAGATGCTTATTTGCGTAACAATAAAATCGAAAACCTTTATTTAGTCGGTTATGCTACGCACGTTTGCGTGGAAAGTACTTTGCGTGATGCTCACGACAAAGGTTATAACACTTTTATAATTTCAGATGCGACTTCGGCTTTTAATAGAAAACAACAAGATTATGTTTTGAATGAAATTGTTCATCATTTTGGGGAACATTTGACCACTTCTGAATTTATTAGTGAATAAGGAATTAAAACAGACATTGTTGTTATCCGTTGCAGGTGCAAAATGCGTTTCGTACCGAAAGTAGGAATGGTGTAGAGAAGGTGCAAATCATAATCTTTTAGATTGCGAAAAACCTCTAAAAGGCAGCCGTATTTATCAGAAAGATAGATAACCCTTTGCTGTAAACTTGGGTAGTAAATAACTGTTGTTCTCTACAAGCGGAAATTTAGGGTTGTTGATGTGACAGGTATAACTGGAAATTATCCGTTTTATATAATAAAATGTAAAAAGAATACCATTTAATTACTGTTATTTTTTACAATCCTGCTCGTTGAAGGTATTTTTAATTTAGTTAATTTGTTGGAAAATATTTCTGTTTGCAACTTGTTGGTGATCATTGTAACAGAGCGTTATGCTATAGTAATAAGATAAAGTCAGAATCATTCTTTCTAATCAATAACTATTAGACATTGTAAGCTGACAGAAATTTTTGATTATGGCGCTACACATTCTACCAACTGTACAAATTGAACGAGAGTAATTTTTACCTGCATTACACTAACGAGAGCGATTTTTTTGTATTTTTACCCTCGTATTAAAGACGAGAGTAAAACTTACACTTGAACAATATGAGAAAATTTGACCGAAAAATACCGTATAACGACTTGCCTTTGCTTCCACCAAAGGTAGACATAGAAACAAAAGAAATACTTCGCAAAACTATTTCAGCAGGTAGAGCATTGGCTCAACTGAAAGGAACTTTGTTGAACTTACCAAATCCTACTTTGTTTTTAGACACTATTTATTTGCAAGAGGCAAAGGCAAGTTCGGAGGTAGAAAATATTATTACGACAACCGATGAACTTTACAAATCCTTGGTTGCTGACAAAAAAAATGATAATTCTGCTACTAAAGAAGTTTTGAGTTATAAAGAGGCACTTTGGTTAGGTTTAGAACAACTCAAAAAAAAGCCATTCATTACAACAAATCTTTGCGTAAGTATAGTTCAGTGTATTAAACAAAATTCGGCTTCTATTCGCAATACGCCAGGCACTACCTTGAGTAACACAAAAGGTGAAGTGATTTATACACCACCAAGTGGCGAAGCTATTATTCGTGAGAAGTTAGCTAGTCTGGAAAAGTTCATCAACGAAAACGACAGTATAGATCCACTTATCAAAATGGCATTAATGCACTATCAATTTGAAGCCATTCATCCATTTTCAGATGGCAACGGAAGAACGGGAAGAATTTTACTGTTGTTGTATCTCAAGCTTTCGGGCTTGTTGGATACACCTGCAATTTATTTGAGCGAGTACATTATAAAAAACAAGGCAGAATACTACAACCGTTTGCGAAAGGTAACTGAAAATAATGAGTGGGAAAATTTCATTTTGTATATGTTGGATATGATTGAAGAAACTTCATTAAAAGGTTTAGAGCGACTAAATAAAATTACAACAGCAATGGAAAAAACAGCAAACGAAATCAAAACGAAATTACCAAAAATTTATTCCAAAGACTTAATTGAAATTTTATTCCGTTTGCCTTACACAAAACGTCAACACTTGATTGATGAAAACATTGGAAGTTTAAAGACTGTAGGAAATTATTTGATAATATTGGAAGAAAACGGATTTTTGAAATCAGTAAAAGTGGGAAAAGAAAAATTATATTTGAACCAACAGCTACTGAAAATTTTAGAAGAAAAATAAAGACTTTGAAATAAAAAGAAACCTGATATAAGTTTAACTAATTGAAATGAAGAAATTTATATTTGCTTCTTCAATAACAAAGGAAGCTCAAACGTATGGACAAGGAACTTACATTAGTAAAGACAGATTTGAAATGTTTGGAGGAGTTAAAATTTTCTTTTACGACAAAGAAATCATAGAAGAAGAATTTGGAAAATACGGTTTATATGAAATTATCGAGGTACAAGAAAACTATCCGTTTTATCTAATAAAATGTAAAAAGAATGTCGCTTGATTGTCGCTGGTTTTTATAATTGTGATTGGTGAAGGTATTTTTAATCCAGTAAATCTGCCAGTAAAAAAAATAATTTTTCCACTCTTTTTCTATTTCATTCTTAAATTCTGATTCCTCATACCGCCATTCTTTCCTCATACACTCTATCAAAATAATCTCCCAAAGCAAGAATTCTCTCATTATTAGTAGGATTAATGTACCGTAAAAACATCTGTTCCGTACTGTGTCCGGTAGCTTCCATTAATAAGGGAGTAGGGATTTTTCCATAGAAATTGGTAGCAAAGCTACGTCTTCCGATATGACTGGTTATTACCTCATATTTTTGAACTTCAACATTTCTGGTTCTGAAACCAATACGTTTTCTTGCTTTTATTTTTTCATTAATACCTGCATATTGCCCAATTTGTTTTATTTTTTCATTGTATAGGTGGTAAGCGTAATGATTTCTTTTCTTTGTTTTTCTCGTCGAAGTTCCAGCTCTCTTACACAAGTTCTTATGCTTTTTCGCTCTGCAAAATTCAAGATTGTCTTTACAAAATGAATGGTTCTATAGATCGTATTCTCACTGTATTCTTCCTCTTTCCCGAAAATCATAAATTCCCGAATGAAATCCGAATTGATTTCTTCTACATAAAGTTTTTTACAGACAAAACCCTCGAAACGTTCCATCAGGTGATAAAATACTTTATATCGTTTATATGTGGAATTGCAGATGAGTTCCTTTTTTGTTTCAATATACCACTTCATATAAAAGAGTAATGAATTTTCAGGAAGTTTTTTCTTTTGTTTAGAACAAATATCTTTTATTTTTTTAGATATAGATCTTTGAGGTAATTGTTTGTTTTCTTCGCGTTTGAATCGAATACTTTCAGCTAATTCTATTTTTAGGATATCGAGTGTACTATTTAGTTTTTTATACTTTTTCAGATAGATATTCGAAGGACGTTGTTTGTTTTTGTCCCAATCTTTTTCAGAAATTCTTAATTGTGTACGAAAAGTATAGGTTCTGTTTTGTTGTTGGTCGGTAAGGTTTAAGTGGATGTTTTTTACAATACCTTTTTCAGGCAAAAAGAATTCAAATGTCATTTCGTTGAGTTTTAATCGTGTTATTTCTCAACGAATTTAAGATAATAAAAGTAGTCTGCTTTAGACTACTTTCGAAGCAAAGATAATTCTTTTCTTGATAACTCCAAACATTTATGCAATAGTGTTTTAAATTAAAATAATTTGATTTAATGTTTTTGCATTTTTCTTTTAAATAAAACCAATTTCAATTACTTACATCTTAAATAATATTGTATTACAATACAATAAGATAAAATAATAGTCTAAAGCAGACTATTTCAACCAACCAAAACCGATGAAAAAGAGTTTCTACATAAAAACATTTATCCGAAAGGGTTGTAATACCCTTTTGGTGTTTTTGTGTTCTCTTTTTTCTCTATTCTCTTATGCGCAGATTTATACTACTGGTGACGCTATTTTATATGTATCGCAAGATGCTACCCTAACACAGAAACTGATAACACCCACCAAACTATTTATTGCGAGTGGAACAACAGTTGTGGGAGAAGTATCTAGTGATATAGATATTGAAAGAACAACAATATCTACTATAGAAAAAAGCAAAATCTTTATTTTAGAAGGAACCTCCGTTTCTGGGTTGGAAGAGCTTGGAAGTACCAAAATTGTATATATCCAAAAAACTTCCAAAAACGTAAAACAATACGCCAAAAATACACCCAAACCGAAAAAAGAAAAAGCACAAAACAATAAAGTACATAAGGAAGAAAACCAACAAAAAAAATACAAAATATACATAAAGGACGGCAACCCACAGCAGTTTATACATTTTAATACCAATTACGCTTCTGCCTTTTCGCCCTCTTCCAATCACAACATTAAACTATCTGTATCACCTTCCGAAACTATAAAACAGCTCTTCTTTGCTTACCATCAGCAAGAAACCACTGATTCCCCATCTGTTTATAAAAATGTCAAATTTTTAATTGCGGGCAGAATCCGCCCACCGCCCGTCCTTGCGAGCGAAAGGAAGCAAGCCCTAATTAAGTACAACGGATTGCTTCGTCGTTTCTCTTGACAAGGACAAATTAATTACACAACAAAAATTTAAAGTGTTTAGTTTTTAACACTTATTTAATGCTTTGCTAATAATACACAACAGGTTATCTAAATAATAACCTAAAATTTTTGAACATGATAAAAAATATATTAACATCAGCTCTTTTACTGATAGCAGTTTGTTCATATGGACAAACAGGAAAAGCAGTTGGGATTATATCGACAGATACTACAATCCCAAATGATTTCCCCCATCCTTCATCCATTTTGGATGTACATGCCGAAACCAAAGGATTTTTGGGTCCCAGAGTAGCTTTAACTTCCCTTACCTCCAGAACTCCTATTACTACTACTACTACTACTACTACTATCACAGCCGATTTGAAACCAGGGCTTTTAGTGTATAATACCAATGCAACAATAGGCAAAGGATATTATTACTGGAGTGGTTTGAGTTGGATTCCTTGGCAGAAAAGCTCTAATACAATCCAAAACTATGCAATAACAGATATCAGCACATCAACATTAGGGTACGTGCCGGAAGGAAGCATGGCTACAGCACCTGCTGAATATGTTTATGGCAATATAAAAGCGACCAAAGCAGGATGCTACAAATTTACTACAGGCAACAATCACTCATTTTGCGGATATAGTCTTACCGATAACACCACAAATGCAGCTGTTGGTACAAATTGGACAACAGCTTTCACGATTGCCAAAAATCTGAATGGCTACATGGCTACAATTACCAGCACAGAGGAATGGGATTTTGTAAAAAACAACCTTCTTTCTACTTCTTTACCTTCACAAAACCAAAATAACGTATGGTTGGGCTTCAACAAAATAACCTATCCCGGAAATCCTCAGAAATTTACATGGATTACAGTAGAGGTATCTATGGTTGCCTGGGAACGTGCAGGAATAACAACAGCTCCGTATTATAAAAATTCCAGTTTTGAATTTAACTTTGATGTAAACCAACCTGATAACAATGGTGGTACGGAAGGTTGTGCTCATATATCAGCTACATCAAAAAGCAGCACCAGATTATGGTACGATACCAATTGCAACAATACCACTATCGACACCAAACCGGTATCATATCTTATTGTAGAATATCAAAATTAAAATTGCAACTTATGAAAAACATATATCTTGCTATAGTATTCAGTATAGCTTTTGGCATAGGCACATCTGCACAGGTTCAGATGACCAATACAGCAACCCCTCCGGCAATAGTTGCATCTGCAATGTTGCAACTGGATGCTGCCAATAAAGGTGCGTCTTTGCCCAATGTAGCATTATCAGCTACCGATGTAGCAACCATTACTTCACCAAAAGACGGGTTATTAGTATACAATACCAGTACAACAACCAATCCTAATCCCAATACCAATGTAACACCAGGGCATTATTACTGGTACAATAACCAGTGGAATCCCATGGGAAAAATTGCAAACTCTTATCTCTTCCAACAAAAAATAGATGTAGAACTTTTGGGATATACACCTAACAATACTGGTATCACTGCGGATAACTCCACTGGAACCATTAGTTATGGTGGTGCAACCTGGAATAAAAAAGGTTGTGTAAAATGGTCTGTAAGCGCTGGGGGTAATGACCATACTTACTGTGCTTATACAGCTTCCAGTGATAGGACATGGGCACAAGCATATAACTTTGCACAAAACAGAGGCGGTTATTTGGTTACCATCACATCCGATACGGAAAGAAACTGGATTACGACCAACATCATTACAGCTAAAAGTTTAGCTACTAATATTTGGCTGGGCTACAACAAATTCCAGAGCCGCTACATTCCGTTGGATGGAAACAACAACGATACCCCTTTCAACAGATATCGCTACAAATGGATTACCGGGGAACAATGGGCTGTAAATTGGGAGGTTGCTGGAGGAGCAACGGTACAACAAAACTTTGACACTGGAATGCCAAGCATTGTTAGTGCAAATGGCGCTGCATATATAATGTCAACTGGAACCAGAAAATGGGCTGACAGAGATGGTGTAACCGCAACAAATGCCAAGGATGTAATCGTAGAATTTCAGGATGCTTACTAAATTATTAAATATTAAAAATTTATGAAAAAATCAATATACAAATCTATATTTGCTTTTGTTTGTGTATCAAACATAGCATTCGGGCAGGTCGGCATAGGCATCGAATCTCCCCATACCTCTGCCGTGTTGGATGTAGTGTCTTCCGACAAAGGATTTCTTGCCCCACAGGTAGAGCTAACAGCTACCAATGTTTGGGCTCCACTTGTAAATCCTGCAACAGAAGGGATGTTGGTATACAACACAAAGACTACTAGCACAAACCCTGCAACAGATGTAGCACCCGGATATTACTTTTGGGCTGACAACAAATGGCAACCAACAGGATTAGGATCCAGAACGTATGTAGTATCAGATGGAGTAATTCCTTCTATTCTAGGATATACTCCGAATGGAATTGCTTCGAGTGCCGCCAGCTCAGTTGTTGTTGATGGTCTAACATTTACAAAGAGAGGATGTACACAGTGGACGGCAGGAAACGGCCATTACTACTGTGTCTATACAAGCGGTAATAATGGTACCAGTGGTAGCAGTCCAGGAACAGGAGGTGCCAATTGGGGAACCGCCTATAATGTAGGAAAAACTTTAAACGGGTATTTGTTAACCATTACTTCTGATGCCGAAGAAACTTTTGTAAGAAATAATATTATCAACGGCTCTAATAGTGGTCATGGTAATCTAAGAAACAACATCTGGATAGGAAACAACAAAGCTATCAATATGTCTTATTCTCCAGCCAATCAGCCTGCTCCGGGGATCCCAATCGAATTTTATTGGATTACTGGAGAAAACTCTAAACACAACTGGAGCAACGCAACAACCGTACAGCAAAACTTTGCAAGTAATGCGAATATTCAGGATGAGCCCAATAACCTTGGCAATAATGAGGGGTGTACACATATTTGGGCAAACGGAATGAGTAGTGGTATGGACGGATTGAAACTCAAATGGAATGATGCTCCCTGCGATGTTACTACATTTTCTCCAGGAGGTATAGCCGCTGAGTTCAGAGCATTAAACCAACTGATTATAGAATTTAACCAATAATGTATTTAATATACTATATAATATAATCTTAAATTTAAATAATTAACTTATTTATATTTTATAATTCAGAAAAATTTTATTTCACGCCGTAACTATCGCTAATTTTTTTGATTCAACATTGTTATGTCTTTAAAAAATGAATAACGAAATTTTATGCAGTTTCTTATCTTAGTTTCGTGAAAAGAAATACAATACTAAATCTCTTAAAATTCCCGAATGACACACTAACTATTAAACTTTAGTATAAATTAATATTAGAGAATAACAAGATGATGATAAAAATTATTAAAAAGTGAATTTCAAAGAAATCCATATAGGCTCTTTAATCAATCAACTTGTTACAGAAAGCGGGATAGAAATATCCCGCATCTGTAATTTTATGAAAGCAACAGAAGCAGAAATCAAAGAAATGTATAAAGAAGAGCATCTATCTACCGATTTACTTTTAAAATGGAGTAAGCTTTTGGAGTATGATTTTTTTAGGTTATACAGTCAACATTTGATTTTATATTCTCCGCCTTCTTCTTCTTCTTCAAAAGGTTTATTTGAAAATAAAACATCTGCTCCCCAATTTAGAAAAAATATTTACACCAAAGAAGTTATTGACTTTATTTTGGAACAGATTTCTACAGAAGAAATGACCAAAAATCAGGTCATAGAACGTTACCGAATCCCCAAAACAACCTTATACAAATGGATCAGCAAATACGGAAACTCAAAAACTTAGTAGATAAATATCTACATAAGACAAGAAAACACGTGGTTAAAGATTGGAAAAATCCACTAAAGGAATCAGATAACGATATTTTGTTTTTTAGAAAACATTGGCGGGTTCTGTTTTGGGATGAAATTGCTTTTATTTTCGAAGAGGATAAAGTTACAGATATCGTGATTACCGAATATCTATTGGGTATAGAGCTAAGGTGTATCTACTTTTATGAGCACCAATTACCAGAATACAAAGTTGTTAATTCATTTTAAATAAACTTAGTTATGAGTGGGACTTCACCCAATTACAAGCAGATTTATATCGATATTCTCGATAAAAAATTTCCTCATAAAAAAGAGGCGTGTAATAAAATCTTGTCAAAAACACGCGTTTCTACAATAGATGTTATTGTATTGAATAAAATAATCTTCGGTACAGCAAAAGAAACAAATTCCTTCAACCAAAAACACCGTTCCTATAGTAAAACCGATATTCTACACATATTGGATTATCAGAAAAAGAACCAACTAAATAATTCTCAATTAGCAAATCATTTTGGTTTAAGTAGAAATACTGTTGCGAAATGGAAAAAACTATTAGTAGTATAACCACAATATCTATATATACAGAAAATACAAATAATTTTTTTGACAGCAAAGCGCTCTTTTCATTATTACAATAATGTCCGTCTTCTAAAAAATTATTTTTTTTCATCATTTGTTGTACTGGCTCATATGAGCCAGTATTTTTTTTATAAATATCAAATCATAAAACAAAAAAATGACATTCATTGTTTTTAGTTACAACTGTTTTTTGTTATATACTCTTTTATTTTAAAGGTAGAGAAGTATCATTTTGAATTAAAACAAAAAAATATTTTCAAGAATTGTTACAGTATTAGCTTTTTTATAATGGAACTGTTTTCAGTTTGTTCTTTTCTGTAATTTTGCAAACACCATTATTTGCTTCTTTTTGAGTAAGTAAAATTGTAAAATGTCTCTTTAGGCAAAAAAGAGCTATTAATAAAGATAAAACAGTATGGCGAAGCATCTTCCTGAAAACTTAATTGAACAGATAGAAAAAGAGTATAAGAATATCACAGGAATTGTGGTGCAGAGAAATAACGAAATCACACACGAAAGCTATTTTCAGGGATATGCCCAGAACGACACAATTCATATAGCATCTGTTACTAAGAGCATTATATCTATCCTTATTGGGATTGCTATAGATAAAGGATTAATACAGAGTGTGGAGCAAAATGTTTTAGACTTCTTTCCGGAATATCAAATAAAAAGAGGAGAAAAATCAATACAGAATATAAAAATAGAACATTTGCTCACAATGACTGCTCCTTATAAATTTAAAAGTGAGCCATATACCAAAGTCTATTCGAGTGAAAACTGGACAAAAAGCGTATTGGATTTATTGGGTGGAAAATCTATCGAAACAGAATTCAAATACACAACAATAGGATTGCAGGTATTGTCTGGAATTATTGCAAAGGCAACCAGGCAATCCGTTCTTGATTTTGCTACAGAAAACCTATTTATTCCGTTGGCTATACAAAAACCTGATAGTTTACAGCTTCATAACAAAGAACAACACATAGATTTTATTAAAGGAAAAAACAAAAACAGCTGGGTAATAAGTCCTGAAGGAATAAACACAGCAGGTTGGGGCCTGACTTTAACAGCAAGAGATATGACTAAAATTGGGCAGTTATATCTAAACAAAGGTAAATGGGAAAATCAACAGATTTTATCCTCTAAATGGATTGAAGAAAGCACTAAAAAACACAGCAGTTTTGGTAGTTTATCTTATGGTTATCTCTGGTGGATAATTGATGATATGGAAAACAATTGCTTTGCCGCAATAGGCGATAGCGGAAATATAATTTATGTAAATCCAAAAGATACAATGGTAATTTCAATTAGTTCTACCTTTTTCCCAAGAGCAAAAAACAGGGTGGAATTTATACGGAATATCTTAATTCCTTCTATTGGAATAATATAAAATTCAACGAACTTTATATTGGACAGACCCCGAAATAGAAATTAAACATTTGCCCTTCATTCAAAGAACAATAGATGCCTCTGACTACAAAAGGGTATTTTATTAGTTGCCTAAGATTTGGAGCATCCTGCCGACTTCAATATCCATTCTCGAAAAGGCTTCCTAAATAATTGTGCTAATATTCACCATTTCAAATTTTGATTTATTCATTTCATCACTTAGATTCCAAACTTGGGTAATCTGTAAATTCTTTTTCCCCAGGCGTGTAAAAAGTATCTACGTCCAATTTGTTTAATGGTGAATTTTGAGCAAACCGTTCAACCAAACTATGTATTGCATATCTGAGAGCAAACAAGAGCCTCAGAAAGGCTCTAAGTATGAGGTTGCTAAAATTCGTAATACCGTAAGTTGCCAATTCTCCTGTTAATTTAGGATTGATCTCAACAGTATTTTGGATTTGACAGTAAGTTAATGGCTATTACTCCATCAAAAAAATATTCCAAATACAGTGAACAAATTCCATTCTTCTCTTTTCCATTCTTATTTCAGAACGGAATACTTTTAGTTATTTACAAGCTTCATAGCATCCGATGTATAGCGATCTCCTGTGTTCGGATAGCTGGCTATGATAGCTTCGATTTCCGCAATGTCTGTATCACTCAGCACCACATCTACTGCTGTTGCGTTCATCTCCAGATACTTGCGTTTCTTTGTTCCAGGGATAGGGATAATATTATCTCCTTTTGCCAAAATCCAAGATAGAGCCAGTTGCGATGCATTAATATTCTTTCCATGTGCAAACGCTGTCAAATCTTTCATTAACTTTTGATTATTGATCAGATGCTCCCCTTGAAAACGAGGTAGTTGAAAACGAATATCATCCTGTTTAAACGTGGATACATCAAAATCCCCTGTAAACATCCCTCTGCCAAGGGGAGAGAAAGGCACAAGAGAAATACCTAACTCGGTTACGGTAGGATAAATTTCTTTTTCAAGATCACGAGTCAGCAATGAGTATTCACTCTGTAATGCCGCTATGGGATGGACGGTATTTGCCTTTCGGATACTTGTTGCTGAGGCTTCTGACAATCCTAAATAACGAACTTTCCCTTCTTTTACCAATTCTGCCATTGCACCGACAGTTTCTTCTATCGGAATTTTTGGATCTACACGGTGAGCATAGTAGAGGTCTATGCAGTCAATATTCAATCTTTTCAGACTAAGTTCTACCGCCTGGTTCATCCATTTGGGAGAGCCATCAAATGTATCTGCGAAATTTGTCAGATGATTTCCTCCGGTGTATTTAAAACCGAACTTTGTAGCAATAAATACCTTATCCCTGTTCGGTCTTAAAACAGTAGATATAAGTTTCTCATTTTCGCCATTTCCATAAAAGTCTGCTGTGTCCCAGAAGTTAATGCCTAAATCCAAAGCTTTGTGCAGAGTAGCAATACTTTCTTCATCATTTCGTTCACCATAGACGTGAGACATACCCATACATCCCAATCCGATTGCAGACAGTTGTTCGTCAGTATTTCCTAATTTTCGATATTTCATAACTTAATTGTTTTAGATGTTGCAAAGTTAAGTTCAGATACACGAAATGAATTAAAATATTTCAAAGGTCTTTTTATAAATATCAAAGAATATTTCTTCTATATTTTTTTGGAGATATTCCTACATTCTTTTTGAAGAAACCTGTAAAGTGAGAAGGATATTCAAATAATAGGCTATAAGCTATTTCTGTTATCGTCCAGTCTGTATTTTTGAGTAGAGCTTTAGCTTCTTCTGTGATGCGAAAGGCTATGTGTTGTGAAGGGTTCTTTCCGGTAATCTCTTTTACTACACTATTCAGGTGGTTTTCGTGTACAGATAAACTTAAGGCGAAGTCTTGCACGGTCCGTAATTTTAGAGGCATATCAGTGTTTTCTATCGGATATTGGTTTTCCAGTAATTCTAAAAAACGATAGGTAATGCGATGAGCGGCATCCACCTGTTTGTTACGTAATCCTATTTCTGGATAATGTTCTAGTGCCTCATGAACAAGTATCTGGAGATAGTTTCGAAGCTTACTGTATTTATAGATGTATTCAGAGTTCATTTCCTGTACCATCTTTCGAAAAATATAAGATATATCTTCTTTGGCTTCATCATCAAGAAAAATGATAGGTTTTTCCCCCAACCGAAACATCGGATAATCTTTAACCGAAAAAGAATGTTCCCACGATTGTACGAATTCTTCCGTAAACAAGCAAAACCAACCTTGTTGATTGGCTGATGTAGGTTCCCACGAATGGGGAATCAGAGGATTAGAAAAGAATAATCCGGGACGATCTATAACAAAGTCCTCATTTGCAAAGTGTATAATACCAGTACCTTCAGTTATTAATGAAACTTTATAAAAATCACGCCGATGAAAGGATTTTGTGGGAGAATAATAACTACGAGGAAAAACATTGAAATGACCTATACCATCACTATCGGATTTGATGTCTACATCCCCTAATAACGTTTTATAAAAATCCTGAATAGTTTCAATTTTTTGCACAATACAAAATTATAAATATCAAATAATATAAAGATATTTTCACACCTCTTTTTTTACTGTATTTATTGAAATATACACCTTTTGACAATTTCAGTCAGGATTACCTATTCTCATTATTCAAATTTGAAAGCGGCAAAGACAAAAGTTCCTCTCTTTTTTTTCAAATGACTCCATCGTTTTTTTTTAATTTGATGCCAAAAATAATTTCAACATTTGAAAAAATCAAGTAGTTAAAAATTCTTTGAACAACAAAGAATGGAAATATAATTTATGTAAATCCAAAAGATACAATGGTAATATCAATTAGTTCTACCTTTTTCCCAAGAGCAAAAAACAGGGTGGAATTTATACGGAATATCTTAATTCCTTCTATTGGAACAATATAAAATTCAACGAACAGTGTCTTTTCCATAGCAAAAGAATTATCCTAGAAAATCGCTTATTTTATTAAATACGAAATCAAAATCTTCATCGATTTGATTGGATTGTAATTCTGTATTCGGAAATGGATTTTCGTGGGTATATTCTCTGTTAAAATCAATTTCCTCTACTTTTATGTTTATATTTCTATAAGCTCCGTTTAACGTATTGATAATTTCAAAAGAGGGTATAATGGTGTCTTTTTTCAACGTGATTGCATAAAAATAGCTTTCATATTTTTTTAAAAGAGCCTCTCTAAATTCTCTCTTTTTACTAAAATCCAACATTGCATAAAATACTTCTCCCTCGGTGTGCTGCTGCTTGATATAATGATTAAGAAATTTATCCTTTTTAAGGATGGTATCAAAATGCTCAACGTAATAGGAATACATGGCAACATTTGCTTCGCTGTCTAAAATAAACTTTGATGCGGGAGCATATCTGTTAAATGTTGTTCCACTGTAAAAAAGACACACTTTTGTATTAAAAAAATAGTTTTTGTAGTTTGATAATTTCAGTATCTGAGCTAAAAAACCGCCAATGGAATAACCAAAAAGGTTAAGTTCAAAATCTTTTGCTATCCACTCATTTTTTCCGGCTTTCAAATCTTCAATCAATTGAATAACGTCGTAATAAGTTTGAAGTCCAGACCATACAAATCGCTGTGGCATTGCATGAATTCTGGTGCTTATAGCAGCATTTGAAAGTGATGAATTGGCTATATTAGGGAACAGTTCCATTCTTTGAGAGCTTAATTTATACATTTCTCTGTTATTACTCCAGAACTTCGGAGCTCTTTGCATATGAAATGAAATAGGAAACAATATTACCGCACTTTGGGTTTTCTCACATATTGTTTCTGCCCATACCAAATATTTGTCCCAGTCTTTTTCATTAAATCCGTGAAAAAGTAAGGTGACTTTTTTCGTTTTTTGCGTATCTTTCGGAAAATACACCTGATATTTGAATGATTTATTTTCAGAGATATCGCTATCAGGAACATTTATTAAACTCCCAAAATTTCCGGTATTGTTATAATAATCAAACGCGACATCAAATGTTAAATCATGTTCATTGCAATGATATAAGCCTGTTCCTTGCAAAAAATAATGAGCGTTTGAAATGAAGTCAAATTCTTTTATAAAAGTTTCCCGATTGGTCTCAGTGCCAATTTCATTATAAAATTTGGCTTTTGCTAATTTAAAACGCTCACTATATTTCATTATTTTTACATTGTTAAGTTGTTAATTTTTACATAGCTAATTATTTCAAAAAATCTTTATCCTCGTAAGCAGGGTTTGGGTATTTGTAAAAACCTTCACCTGTGGACGTTCCTAATTTTCCTTTGTCGATAAACTCTTCTTTGTATTTGGCAATCAGTTTCAATTTGGTTTCGTCGGGAGCTTTTTCTGCCGACATTTTGTTGATGTTATAAGCAGTATTGATTCCCACCATATCCAAAATTCCAAAAGGTCCTTTCGTTCCGCCAATAGCCAACAACCAAGTTTTGTCAATAGTTTCGGGATCGGCAATTCCATTAATCCAAAGATTTGTCGCAGCATGTAAAAAAGGAACTAAAAGTGAATTAAGAATATAACCTGGTTGTTCTTTCAATACTGGAAGTGCAATCATTCCGATGGCTTTTGCAAATGCTACTAAATCATCAAAAACTGCTTTGTCTGTACCTGCGTGTCCCATAATTTCGGCAGTATTATGTATCCATATTTCATTGGCAAAATGCAACGCGATGAATTTGTTCGGTCGTCCTGTAACCTCTGCAAACTGACTTGGCAAAAGCGTAGAAGAGTTGGTTGCAAAAACTGTTTTTTCAGGAGCTAAAGGTGCCAACTTTTTATAAAAATCGATTTTGATTTCTGGGTTTTCAGGGACAGCTTCTATAAGCAAATCTGCATCTTTAACAGCTTCTGCTAAATCAGAATTGTAGCTCAAATTTTTAAACGTTTCGTCTAATTGTTCTTGTGTAACATTCAAATCTTTTTTGTATGATTCGCTTAGACTTTGGAATTTAGCTTTTGCTTTTTCCAATACCTCATCTGTGATGTCGTAAACGGTTACCTTAAACCCTGAAAATGCTGTTTGAAATGCAATTTGATAACCTAAAACGCCGCTTCCTGCGACAGTGATGTTCTTAAAGTTCATAATATTTAAGTTTATGTTATGTTTAATTATTCGTAAAACCAGTTGAAATAATTTGCTTGCTATTGGTTATATATTTTCTCTATTTCCTCACTATATTTTTGTAAGATTACTTTTCTTTTCATCTTCATACTTGGAGTGAGTTCGCCACTTTCAACAGTCCATTCGTTGGATAATAAAACAAACTTTTTAATTTGCTCTACGTGATTAAACTGCGGATTGTATTTGTCGATAGTTTTTTGATAAACTGCTTGTATTTCTTCAGATTTTATGGCTTCTTCTTTTCCGTTATAGCTAACGGAATGTTTTTTGCACCAATCTGCCAAGCCATTAAAATTGGGAACAATAAGTGCCGAAACAAATTTTTCGCCATCACCAACAATCATAATTTGTTCGATTAAAAAGTTTTCTTTTAGTTTATTTTCTATTGGTTGAGGCACAACATATTTACCACCCGAAGTTTTAAACATTTCCTTTTTTCGATCGGTAATTTTAAGGTATTTTCCGTCAATCATTTCGCCAATATCGCCCGTGTGAAACCATCCGTCTATGATAACTTTGCTGGTTTCTTCTGGATTTTTGTAATAACCAACCATCACATTATCACCTTGACAGCAAATTTCACCGTCTTCTAAAATCTTAATTTTCACCGACTGCAACGGAACTCCAACCGTTCCTGGTTTTATTGCTCCAACTCGGTTAAATGCAAGTACTGGTGAGGTTTCCGTAAGTCCGTAGCCTTCGATAATATTTATTTTTGCAGCACCAAATATTCGCACCAAACGCTCCTGACAAGCACCACCACCAATTACGATAGTTTGAACGTTTCCTCCAATTGCGGCTCTCCATTTTTTGTAAATCAGTGCGTCTGCTAACCACAACTGCAATTTGTAGCTAAAACTAAATTTCTTGTCATAATCAAACTGATTGGCAAGCTTTACAGCCCAAAAAAACAAGTTTCTTTTAAATCCTTTTTGAGCTTCGCCTGCCGAAATTATTTTTTCATATACTTTTTCTAACAATCTTGGAACGGCACAAAACACATACAGTTTTACCTCTTTTAAATTATTTGCTACTTGGTCTATACTTTCTGCAAACGAAATGGTGAATGCGTTATAAATATAGGTGTAAAGTATCATTTTTTCATAAATATGATTTAACGGCAAGAAACTAAGCGATTTGTTTTCTTTTAATTGCAGTTCTTCAAAAATTTCATTAGATGTTGCCTCAATATTAGACAGTATATTTTTGTGTGAAAGCATAACGCCTTTTGGCCAACCGGTTGTTCCTGATGTGTAAATAATGGTGCAAACATCGTTTGAGGCTACTTGTTCGGAATGTTTTATGATTTCCTGAGCAACATCATCTGTGCAAGGTTGAAGTAATTGTTTCCAATTGATTTGGTCTGGAGAAGCATCGTCCATCACATAAATTTCTTTAAGTTTTGGCGTTTGCTGTTGTATCGATTTTAGTTTTTCGTACAGCTCCAAACTGTCAACAAAACATATTTCCAGTTCTGTTTCGTTAAAAATGGCTGTAATTTCTGTTTCTGAAATATTTGGGTATAACGGAACCAAAACTGCTCCGGTCATTTGAGTTGCCAAATCAACAACCAACCAATCGGGTGATGAAAAACAGATTAAACCCACTTTTGCTTTTTGATCAACATCAGGATTGTTTCCGTTTATTTCTTTGTCTAACAGCGATTTTGTTAATTCGAAAATTTTTTCTTTAAATTGAATGGGCGTATAATTTTGCCACTTGTTTTCTTTCTTAAATTCTAAAAATTTTTCAGGTAATTCATTGAAATTAGCATTAAGTAAAAAGTCAAATAATCTTTTGTTTGAATATTTCATTTTATGTGTGGTTTTTTTATTTTTTAATTATTTGTATAACAAACTCTTAGTTGTTGAATGTAAAAAGTGTAAAAATTGTTCATTCTGATCTTTTAGTGCTTTTTCATCAGGTAGGAGTAATAATGATTTTATCTCAGGAAGACATAGATAGTTGTGAATAGAGCCGACTAATAAGCAATATAAATTTTCAGATTTAGCAGGATTAAATTTGTTTTCTATTTCGCCTTGCTTTATTATATTTCTTAAACCGTTAATCGTTTTTGTTTTAAACAGCATTATTTTATCCTGAAAAAGAGCACTTTTTGATTTTCCCTGTTCTTGTAAGAAGATGTGGGTTAATTGCCAGTTTTCCATACATATATGAAAAAAAGTTTGTAGGGCATAATCGATTTTTTCGGACGGATCTGTTATCTGGTCTATTTGATTTTTCATTTTGTTAAAGGACCCAATAAAATCATCAATCACATCGAGTAAGAGCATTTCTTTTGAACCAAAATAATAGGAAATCATAGAGACATTGATAGTTGCCTTTTCTGCAATATCTCTTGTCGTGACAGATTCAAATCCATACATCGCAAAAAGCAAAGTAGCTTCACTTTTTATTCGGTTTTTGGGAGAATCGGTTGCTGTTGATTTAGTTTGTCCTCGATTCATAATAACATACAATCAAACGTTTGATTACAAAATTATGATGAATTACAATATAAAAACAGAACTTAAAGTGGGTAAAAAATGTTTATAAGTAGGATTTTATTAGATGTTTAGATGTAAAATAAGTAAATAAATGTTTAATCAGGAGGTTAAATTATTTTTTTCTGAATTGAGAAGGACTTATGCGTTCGTGCCTTTTAAAAAAATGACCAAAGGTATAACTGTCACTAAATCCTAATTCAGTAGCAATTTGATAAATACTTTTATCGGTGTCGAGAAGAATGGCTTTTGCTTCTTTAAGTTGGAATTCTAAAATTATTTGACTGGCTGTTTTTCCAATAACATTTTTCACTGTTTCTGATAAATGCCTAACGGTTAAACACTGTTTGTCGGCATAGAATTTTACATTTTTTTCTTTTTTAAAATTTTCTTCAACATTTCTTAAAAAGGTTAACGAAATGAGTTCTTTTCTGGAAACTTTTTTTGAACTCTTTGCTGTTTCACCTACATAATTCGCAATAGATTGTATCAATCCAGAAAAAACAGTCTCAATTATTTCTTTACTGTTTTTATAGTTATTTGAATTATCTGAAAGACTTTTTAGTAATGGGGCAAAATTAAAGAGTTCATTAAGCTGTAGCTCATTTAAGAAAAACTGCCTTTCCAAATTCTCTTTAAAAAATGTATAAATATGTAGGCTATTTATTTTCTGACTGATACTCTCGATAAATTCTCTGGTAAATGATATTACATAACATTCAATATCATCGCTTATATGAGAAAATTGGTAAGCCGAATAGCTGTCCATAAATGCTAAAACCGGTTCATTTATTTCTATTGTATTCAATCTTTTTTCATAGACAATATGTCCTTTTTTCAAAATGAAAAATGAGGAGTTTTGAGGATAAAATGGTCTGTCGAGGATTAGTTTTTTTCTATATTCTTTACCGTTATAAACAGTTATACCAAAATTATTCATCTTTCAATTATTAAAAATTTTATAGCCTATCTCTCTATTTTGATTTATTATTGGTGACCTAGTAGGTGTTTACCTTTTTATCTACAAAAAGTATTCGGTGTAATTTCTTAATAAATTGCCTTTCGAGATAAAGCATAGACAAGTTTTTTATCTATCTGAGTTTTTTATTATTGTATGATGTTCTATTTCTGTGAAAATAGCATTTCTAATTAATCTTCATCTTGAATATTTTTGTAATATTCTTCTTTTAGATCTTCGATTTTGTCTTTCAGTTCTTTTTTTAATTTTCCTGGAAGAGTTTTAAGTTTCTTTAATTGGAAAGACAACACAATGGCACTGATACCAATAGATATAAACGATAATGCCGTTATTACTACAAGCGAAATGCCTGTAAAAATAGGATTAGCAATTAGTAAAAAAGAAAAAATAATTCCCAGAACACTTAAAATAGCAAGATTTCCCCATTTCATTATACCGTAATTTTTCAATTCGAAAGCAAAACCTAATCCTTGAAAAGAACGAAACAACAAGCTGAAACCAATAAAGAATGGTAAAGTTGTAGCGGCAACAGCGGGTTTAATAACCAAAAGTAAACCTATCAATAAACTGAAAATTCCGCTGGCAAGATACCAACCCCAACCTTCTAATTCGCTTCGGTTTTGGATAGAAAACAAAGTTTCTAAGATACCCGAAAACAAAAACGATAAACTAAAAAGGATTACCAATGAAAAGTAAGTTGCTTCGGGAACAGTAAATAAATAACCGCCCAAAACGATAAATAATACACCGATAATTGCTGGTACATACCAATGTTTTACGGTGTTGCGAATGCTTTTAAAAAATGTTGCCATAATAAAAATTTTTAGTTGTTATAAATTGTGTTGTTATTATAAATTAATAAAGCAATATCTGAGTATTGAAGTAAATTTTTACTGTGATTGATTTTGAATATTCTTTGCCAAAAACTTAAATCTCTATGAATGATAGAAAGTATTTGTGTGTTTGTGTTGTAAGCATATTCCATTAAACCAATTTCAATATTTTCTTTGTTAATTACATCAATAATTAGATTATTTTCTTTGAAATTTTCTAGCCATTTATCAACTTTTGCTTTCACCATTTCCGTTTCTTCTATTGATTTTATAATGTGTACAAAATTAATTTTGTAACCATATTGCGCTGTTTTTTCAAATAATCTTTTAATAATTGGAATTTCGGTATCATTCAACATAACGGCAACAGACAAACTATTGCTGTTTACAAAAGTTGCTTTCTCCGGAATCGCCAATATCGGGATAGAACAATTATTGATTAAATTTTCGGTATTAGAACCAAATAGTTTTTTATCAACCGTATTTGCCCCGGATGTTCCCATAATCAATAAACTAATATCGTTATCGTCAATATAGTTTAACACCACTTCCAAGAAAGGGCCGTTTTCTAGGTGAAATTCTACCGGAACGTCTTTTTGATGATATTCTTTGGCTATTTTTTCTAATTTTCCTGCTTCAGCTCTAAATTTTCCCCATTCTTCTTTTTCTAAATTATTTTTGTAAGCATTAGCCATCGCATGTACTTGCATTTCTTCTACTTCATCTTTTGCCTCCATAATAGCAGTAATATGTAGAATGTGAATTTCTGCCTTTGTTTTTTCTGCAACAGATAATGCATACACAAAAGCATTTTGAGCTACTTTTGAGAAATCGGTTAAAAAAAGTATTTTTTTCATTTATTTTCTCTTTATTTTTTTAAGACAATTTGTATCCTTTTACCGAATTTCCTCTTATTCTTTTTCGCAATAAAACCACTCTTCTAAAATTAAATTTTCCGTAAGAATGAGTGAATATATACAGTAGTATTGGCAGCAATAACCAAATTAAAGAACCCAATACTATTTTAGAAGAAGCCATTACGGCATTTAAACTTATATTTTGATATATCGCCATTCCGTTAGGAATTAATCCCACATCTAACTGATTAAACATATCGCTCAAACTTTGCCATTGTGCTTGGTAAGAAGCCCAACTGAGAATGGCACTTCCAATGGCAGCTCCTAAAAACGAACGTACTGCAATCAAGATGCCCATCATCCCAAGAAGTAAGTCCATAGATAAATTGAGAGACGCATAAAACCATACGCCTATAAAAAGTATGCCCATTCCCAAACCTTTGATAATCATTGCATATTCTAAATATTCAATATTCATATTGGGTTGAATAATTGCGTATAAAATATAAGAGTGCAACGCAAAAGCAACAAAACCAGAAGCGATATAATATTTAATTGGCCATTTGTTTTTGAAACCAAAGAATGCCATAATTCCCGAAATTATAATCCCAGGAACCATCCATAAATTAGTATGTGCATTTACCAAATTATTATACCCTAATACACCAACTGCATATTGAGTATAAACCGATGTACTTGCCATATAAACCCCTAACAACAAGAGTAAAACTGTTGCATGAATAACGTTAGGACGTTTGAATACTTTGAAATTAATCAGCTTTCGTTTTAAGAAATTTTGACGGTAAATCAACAAACCAAAAAGTACTAATCCGCCAAGTAACGAAGCGTTAATCTAAGGCGAAATAAACCAGCCTTGTTGTTTCATAAACACAAAAGCATAATTGAAACACATAAACGAAGCTGCAAACAAGACCAAGGAAAGCCAATCGATTTGATACAAAGGCATTTTAAAACAAAAGCGTTGGTTGTGCTGAAAAATTTGCGACAATGCAGCTACTACCAGCATTACAGCTGCCATCATAAAATAAGGTGATTGCCAACTTCCGTTGAAAACCAAAGTCGAGAAATAATAAGCAGAAACCTGCGATAAAACAATGGTTAGTGGATAAAAAACCGAATAAAATCTTCCGTTATCTCCCGTAGGTGCAATGATAAACATTAAGGGCAAAAGCATTTCAATCATCGGAAACATTTTAAAAAACCCGATAAAAAAACTACAAACCACCAAAATCCAAGGATTTTCTGTTGTGCCACACATATACAATAAAACTGCAATAAGAATAGCACAGGTGGTAATAATTTCTTTACTACGAAAACGCATTTTTACCCGTAACACGATAAATATGGAAGTACCCATACCAATTGCTCCAGCATTATTTGCCAAAGAAATATATTCCGTATAGGTTGCCATTGCACCCGAAACATCGGTAATCGTACTAACATACACACCCGAAACGGTCAGTGTTGCAAATATAATTACAAGTATAAGCAATAGCATCAACGGCTTGGGTACCCAACTTGCAAATGGACCTTTGTTATACATAATTTATTTTTGAGATTTTATAATCTTCTATTTCAATGTTACTTCGAGGTTCATACCGGCACGAAGTTGTTCTAAATCTTCGGGTTTATTCTCTTTTGTAAATTCAATACGAACGGGTAGTCGTTGTTGAACTTTTACAAAATTTCCAGTTGAATTATCCAACGGAACAGCCGAATATTTGGCACCTGTTGCTCCGGAAATGGCAGTGATTTTTCCTTCAAAGACTTTTCCTCCAAGGGCATCAATTTTAATTTTTGCAAGACCTCCAATCTTCACATTTTCCATTTGTTTTTCACGGTAATTTGCAGTAACCCAAATGTTTTTGCTATCTACAATGGTTGCTACTTGCTGACTTGGATTTAATAATTGTCCGATATTTATCGTTCTTCTTCCCATAATTCCATCGTGAGGAGCTGTGATTACGGTATAAGATAAATTCAGTTTTGCCATTGCCAATGCGTTTTCGGCACGTTTGATTTCTGCTTCGTTCAATCCTAATTTTGCTTGTACTTCATTCACCGACAATTCGCTTGTTGTTTTTGAATTGATAACCGATTGGTATTGCGAAATCTGTGCTTCCAATTGTGCTTTTTGTGCTTCAAAATCAGTTTTCATTTGGTCAAATTGCTGACGAGTAACCGCTTCATCTGCCAATAAATTTTTGTATCGATTAAAATTTTGCTCAGCATTCCACAGTCGTGCTTTTGCTGCATCCATGTTTGCTTTTGCTGCTTGTACGTTTGCACCCATTGTATTCACGTTGTTTGATGCCGTTTTTACCGAACTATTGGTTGCATTTAGCGAAGCCATTGCCGACATATACGCCGCTTCTGCTTGCCCAAGTTGGGTTTGAATTTCTCTATCGTCTAAGATGAGTAGCGTATCGCCTTTCTTTACAAATTGGTGTTCTGTAAAACGGATTTCTTTGATATAGGCAGAAACACGGGTATTAATCGGGTTAATAAAAGCCTCAACCTGAGCCGCATTGGTGAACTTATCATTACCCACATTAAAGTATGATTTCACAACAAAGTAAAAACCAATAGCAACCAAAATCAATACTAAAAGATTGACGATATTCAATTTCTTTTTAGGTTTTTTCTTAGTTTTATTTTGAGGTTGAACCGTTTCCGTTTGTGGAGTTTGCTCGTTATTCTCTATGTTTTCTGACGAATTGTTTTCTGTATTTTGTGACATCTTATTTCTTATTGTTTAATTTGATGATTATAGATTTCCGCTTTCTTTTAGCAATTTGTAATAGGCATAAATGATATTAATTTCTGAATTGGAATACTGTAATTCTGCATCTAATTTGGCATTACTAGCATCTAACAAATCCAGCAAAATTGCCAATTGATTGTTGTATTTGCTATTCATAATACGATAGTTTTCGTCTGCCAATTCGGTATTGGTTTTTAGCGTATTGTTTTGCGTAAGCGACTCATTGAATTTGATATAAGCTGCATTTACAGCCACATCAATCATTTGTCGGGCTTCATTGGCTTGAGCAATGGCTTTGTCTTTTTCAAACTGTGCTTGTTTTACTTTTTTTGGCGATTTGTATAACGCATCAATATTAAAATTAAGAGCCAATCCAGCACTCCAACCATTAGAATACATATCAACAACAGGCGATGTTGTGGTAATTGGTCGAGCCAATTTATTCCCTGCAAAAGCTGATAGTGAAGGCATCATTTCTGCCTTTGCTATTTTTTGTGAAGTTTCATAAATATCGATGGTTTTTTCGGTCATCAAAACCGTTGGATGATTTTCAACTAACGTTCTATAATCATCGAGTTGTAAAACCGTAGGAATTTGCTCTATAACCGATTGATCAATCAGAATTTGAGTGGTATCGGGCAAACCCAAAGCAGTGGTTAACTGTTTGTTTAAAATCTGACGGTTATTTTCAACCACCTGCAAAGCGAGCTTCAGGTTAGAAAGTTGTAATTCTCCACGAATCACATCATTTCGGGTAACCATTCCTTGATTATAAAATTTATTGCTATTTGCCAATCGCTGTTCTGCTAACTGAATATTTTGTGCATAAACCGCTTTTTGATTGTCTAATTTGTATAAATCTAAATAGTAGCCCAATACCAAAAGTTTGATGCTTTGTTCGTTAGATTGATAATTCAATTGCATCAATTCCTCTTTAAGCGATTGCGCTTTAATGCTGTTTTTTACGGTTCCTCCTTTCCAAAGTAATTGAGAAGCATCAACAGTGAAAGAGTTCCCAAAATGAGGCATCTCAACCTTTGTCGAATTAGAAAAATCTTTATCAATAACGTAAGAATCGCCTATATAATACGCCTGTAAACCTGTGTTAAGACTTGGCAACATGGCATTTTTGGCAACATCTACACCTTGCGAAGCGATAGAAATATCGGCTTTAGAAACGGCAAGATTGGGGTGATTTTCTTTGGTGAGTTCAAACAACTCCTCGATGCTAATCTTTTTTTCTGTAATTTGTTGTGCGTGAATGGTGGTGGTTGTTAAAACACCAATACATACCATCGCAATTAAGGGTTTCATTTTCATTTGTAATTTAAGTTTGCTGTAATACTGTTTGAATTCAAACTATTTAGATAAAAAAATAGAATTATCTATTCTCTTATGGTGTCAAAAACTTTTTTAAATACTACTGTTGTTCTTTCAAGTTCCTCATCGGTAACATCTGTTTGAAAGGATATATACATTTCTTTTAAAATTGGAATTAACTTTTGTTGATAAGCCTCTCCTTCCGAAGTTAAGGCCACCAAATTATTGCGTCTGTCGTTTGGATCTGGGTTACGTTGTACCAAACCTCTTGCAGTCATATTATCAATCAAAGAAGTAATGCTGGCTTTGTTTCGGTTGGTTTTATCGACAATATCTTGTTGTTTAATATTGTCTTTTTCCCAAAGAATATGCAACACTTCTAGCATTTCGATGGTAACATCAATGTGATGCTCTTTCATTTTTTTTGAAAAGTGATTGCGAACGACCTTGCGAATATCTCGTATAGTAACTATTAAAGATAAAATACTAGCAATGTCTTTTTGATCTTTTAATTTCATAGGACAAAGATATAAATAAAACAGTTTAATATCAAACTATTTTTGTTTGAAATTATGCCTTCATATACATGTGATCCACATTTATGAAAAATATACAACTTTTTAAGATAATAAATTACCAAATCAGATAGTAAAATTAAATAAACAAAGGAGCATAATAGGATAATTTTTAGTCAGGTAAAATTAATTATTGGTACCGTTAAAAATCAATATATCATCTATTAAAATTAGAATAGGTTTCATAATTAATTTAGGTTAAAAAAATGCCCCAAATGTGTCTGAATCTGATTTCTTTTTTCAACAAAATATTGTTCACTAGTTTTGATAATTGCTGCGAGCCGTTTAAAGTAGGTAGACACATTCATTGCTTAATCTGTTTCTTACTAATATTTCAGCAATTACGTTAGAGTGAGACATAGTCCCTTCAATAGTTGGAATCCTTATTGGAACTGATACTAAAATCGAATTATCAAAATATAATTTTTCCTTAAAATACATTTATACATTATTTAAATTTAAAAGACCATTATTATAAGTAAGCGTTACTCTCATATTTTAAGTTAATCTTCCAATTCAAAAACATCTGCCAAATCGTATCCAACTGTGGTTTTGCTTTTTACTGTTGCAAATGTAGGGCAGCATCATTCACTCAAAAAAATCTTTTTGGGTTTCTATAAAAATTCTTTCCGCCTTGCTCCAACAATTTTTCCAGACACTCCTAAACTCTCAGAGCAAAAAGATTTCAAGCCCGATTCAAAACTTGTAAGCAATTACGGGAATTGAATCGGGTTTTGTGTGCCTGATGCTGTCCTGTAATCATCGGCAAAGAAAAAGCCGGAACCTCAGTTATACGAATCAATTTAACAGCAGACGTTCTTTGACATCAACGAAAAAATTAACAAAAACAATAAAGACAAATAATGCTTTTCTCAAAAAGAAAAGAAAAAAAAGAAGCCGAGTGTCCTCGATACCAAATCAATTCACTCGAAAATTTCAACCAACAATCAACTAAAAAATTAACAAAATAAATCGAAAAATTATGAACACAATCGTAGGCAGAATTACAAGAAATGCAGAAATCAACACATTAGCAAATGACAAACAGGTCGTTAATTTTTCAGTAGCAACCAACGACAGCTACAAAACCAAGCAAGGCGAACGCAAAGAACAAACCACCTATTACAATTGCTCATATTGGATAAATGCCAAGATAGCAGAATATCTTACCAAGGGAACTTTAGTGGAACTATCGGGAAGAATCAGCAGTAATGCGTGGATAGGCAAAGACGGAGAAATAAAGTCGGGATTAAACTTCAATACTTCACGGATAAAATTTCACGGAAGCGGACAGAAATCACAAAATTACAATGAACCAACCGAAACCTCTAATGTTTTTACAGAAGAAACAGAGGACGATTTACCATTTTAAAATTCAGAAATATGGAAGCACAATTCAATTTTCAAGTTAAACACAGAAACACTGAAATAGATTGGGAAGATGTAGCCGTAGGTTATCAAATCTTTTGCGACAGAACCACCGCAGTACGCTATGCGAGAAGAATCTCAAAAATTTTTCAATCTGAAATCCGAATGACCGAGGGAACTAATCCTTTCAAAACAAGCGGTACTTACATTTACGAAAAAGCAGAACCTTTAAAAATCAAAAATTATGGCAAACTGGTGCAGTAATACAGTTGTTTTCGAGGGAAGTCCCGAAGCAATTGAACAAATGAAATGGTTGTTTCATGCAATGGCAACCAAAGAACAGCAGGAACAAAAAGGGCAACTTCCCGAGTGGGTAAATCAACACAATGGCGGATATTTCTTCGATTTGTATTCTGATGACAATAATACAGAAGTATTTCAGTATCAAACCAAATGGTCGCCAAATATTGAAATCGTACAAGAAATAGCAGAACATTACAAAGTAGATTTTGTGCAGGATTACGAAGAAATGGGCAATCTTGTCTACGGAAAAGCAAGGTACTACAACGGAATACTTCAAGACATCTATCTCGAAGATGAAGATTTTGAGCAGTACGAATATGACGAAGAAACCGATAATTACCACTTTGAGGGCGAGACCTATAACAGCGATGCAGAAATCTTGGAAATTCTTTTAGAACGAAAAATCAACGGTCAATTATCTAAAATTGACCATCAACCGACAACAATCAACTAAACTAATATGCAGGCCAATTTTTTCAGACAACTCGCAAAAATAAATCTTTCGGGAGATTTGCAAATCACGCTTCGCCCGACCACAGAAAACAGTTTTGTCCTTTCCGTATTGCTCAATAATGAGCAATGTGGGGATGAAGCAAGAAAGCTCATTCCGCCTTTGAATCTTCGGGGAACAGCCGAAGAACTCGACAACGGATTTTTTGAAACCATTTCCGTACCGTTACAGACCGCTTCGGGATTAATGGTGGATATGGAAACCTTTATGAAACAGCTTGAAGAAGCTAAAAAGCAATCCGCAATGGAAAAGGAAAAAGCGGACAGGGAAAAAAAGGAAAAGGAAGCCAAAGCGAAAAAATACAAGGAAGCGTTCCAAAAAGCCGAAGCACTTGAAAAAGAGGGCAAATACAAAGAAGCGTGGTCGGCACTTCCCAAAATATCGGAAAACCCCGATTTTGCCGAAGCTATTCGCAAAAAGCAGGATGAATACGAAAGTCATTTCGCCCATAATCTTTTTTCAGAAACTCCAACCGAAGTCTAATCTTAAAAATCAGAACAATGTTATTAGCAACACAATTAGAAAGGGTTTTTATCCTCAAAGACAACGGACAGGAAATTCGTTTGACAGACCCCGAACCCAAATGGAGCGTAGAAGCGGTTATGAATTTTTATGCCAATAATTACCCGATTTTAACCACCGCTAAAGTTTCCGCACCAAAAATTGAAGATGATACCGTTCAATACTTATTTGAAAGCATAATGGGAACAAAAGGATAATTTAAAACCGTAAACAATGGAATATGCAACACAATATTATATCGGGAGCAATCAGCGTTCCCGAAGAACAGCAACAACGAAGATTACACCGACAGTTGGGAGAGTTCGCAAAGTGGCTTCAAAAACCGAAAACAGCGAACGAGATACGGAAAGACAAGCAGAAATCCGTACCAATAGCAATGCTTCCAATGGTTTTCTAAAGTGCCGATTTCTACCGAAACAGGAAGAAATATCAACCATACAAGATTGTAAAATAATTGCAAGAACAGAGAGGGATTTTTATAAATCCCTTTCCAATTTTGCCCGACAATACAATATTGAACCAATGCAGACCAAAGATTTTAATTTTCCCTATAATATGGCTTTGGCAATGTGGGATATAGAAAACAAAGTGAAGTACACCAATGAAGATTGGAAAAGTTTTAAGCTCATTCGGAACAATAAGAAAATCCATTTTGCGAAAGAGGAACGATATTATACAGGAACATCTCTTTATTATGTTCCCATTGTACCGCTTTTTCAAATGCTCCACGACAAGAGTTGTAAAAAGAACGCCCAACTATTACTTTCGGTTTGCAGTTATCTGTATCACATTGTAGATGTTCCTTATTACAGAAGACAGGAAAGCTATCTGTATTGGATATACGAAATGCACGAAGATTGGATAGAACAGGGTGATGAAGCGGAAGAAGATATACAGGAGTTCAGGCGTGAATTTATAATATCGAAAACCATAGGCGACAAAATAGAGCAGAAGTTGTATAACCGGAAGAATCTGGAAATGTTTGAACAGCGTTTGAACCATTTTGAAAGTCACACCGATTTTGACCGCAATTGCTATAAAGTTGCTTCCGATGCCTTTGCTCTTTATACGGAATATCCGAAAACATCAATTTTCAGAAATCAGCCAACTCCCGATAAAAACCCATATTTTGATGATGAGAATAAATCAATCGGAATGGAAATGTATATTTCTTTTGTTGCTGATACCAAAGGTAACCTGTATAACAACATTGAAGAAAGTATTAATGCAGAGTTCAACGAATACGGAAGTGTCGAAGAACCTACTGTTTATACTCCCATTAACGAAACCGCAATTATCAAAGCTGATTTTGATTTTGAAAACCGTCTGTTTACCCTAATGGATGATTTATACAAAGTATTAGCTATTTAAAACAACAAAACAAAAATGAATGATATAATTGATACAGCCGAAGACTTCGGAACATTGTATGAACCAAAGTCCGCATTGGTTTTTTATGAATCCTTAGATAATAATGAAACAATGTATGTAGAGCATTTTGATATGGACAGAAACGGAAATCCAATCAATGCCCACCCTTTGACCGTAAACGAAGCCAGAGCATTGGCAAAGTCTTTACATTCCGATGAAGAAAAAGACAAAACTTTTCTAAAGCAAAAAGGAATTTTGCCTACCCATATTCTGAATATCAATCCGAGCCAAAACGGTTCAGTGATTTGGTACACTAATGCACAGCTAAGACAAATGTACTTTGTGAAAAATCTGGAAATTTCTAACGGAACAGCGGAAGTTCCTGCAATGCTTTGGTATGCCGATAAAGAAAACCTTTCCGTATTTGCATTGGCAAATGACAATAGACCAACCGAAAGAACACCATTGTACTACTCCCCATTTTTCAATGTGTATGAAGATGGCAAGGTATGTATGGGAACAGTAGATGTCCATATCAAAAATTCGGTTTCGGTAGAAGAATTTACAAAGGCGTGGGAAGATTATTTTTTCAATTCCTATTTCAGTCATTTATTGGACAATTATAATCCGATAAAAGGGAACTGTGTAAACCTTTGGAAGAAATTAATTGAAACAAAAGAAACCTATCCTGTCAAAACATTGAAAAAGAATAATAAAATCCTTAAAAACCTATTACGATGAATACAGAAAATGAAACATTCAGAACCAAAGTCCACTTTACGGACAACGAGTTGCTCAATCCTGCCAATCCGATTTCGGTAAACCTAATCGGAGCAGGAGGAACAGGTTCAAAAGTCTTGACCGCTTTAATGGAAATGAACCACAGCCTGATTGAATTACGACACGCAGGATTGCAGGTTCGTCTGTGGGATGATGATAGTATCACAAGCGCCAATTTAGGAAGACAACGTTTTGCGGAATGCGAAACAGGATTATATAAATCCGTTGCTCTAATCAATCGTGCCAACCGTTGGGCAGGTACAAACTGGAAAGCTGAAACCGTAAAATATGAAAAAAACAGTTTTGGCAGATTGCCAGACAATGCAAAAGCAATGATTACCATTACCTGTGTGGACAGTGTAAAAGCAAGGTTCGGTGTTGCTGAAATTCTGAAAGAAAAAGACAATTACAGGAATTACAGCAATGAACCGAGATATTGGTTAGACTTTGGCAATAGTAAAGATATAGGGCAAGTATTGTTATCTACCGTAGGAAATATTCGACAACCCAATTCTAATAAATACGAAACGGTTGGAAATCTCCCTTTTGTTACGGAAGAGTTTAGAGAACTGTTGCAACAATCCGAAACCGAAGATGATATGCCGAGTTGCTCACTTGCAGAAGCATTGGAAAAGCAGGATTTATATATCAATTCTACTTTGGCACAAATGGGATGTTCTCTTTTATGGAACTTATTCCGCAACGGACTGACCGAAAACAGGGGATTCTTTCTTAATCTGAAAGATTTCAGAACCCAACCCATAAAAGTCGCCCGATGAAAATTCGGGCGGCAAAAATGCAATTCCTCCCTGTGGTCGGAATCGCATTTTTGCTGTTTAAAGCGGATGCAACCTCTTATCAAAATATTTTTCCTGTACTTTTCCTTTGGATTTTTTTGAAAAGAAGTTGCGGGCTATTTAGTACAGTAATGAAGTTACTGTTTTTTTAGATTATCAATTTTCTGCATTAATTCTTCATAATGTATTTGTGAATGACATTCTGCACAAACAGAAATTAAATCTTCTAACTTTTCATTAAAAATATTTTTATAAGTTAAATGATGTGCGTGAAATGCCGGTCTGCTTTTACATTTGGTACAGGTATATCCATCTCTTTTGAAAACCATTTCTCTTTTTGCTCTCCATTCAGGAGATTCCAGATACTTATGATATTTTCCTTTGGGTGAACTCAAATAATTAGAATATGATACACTCTCATATATAAGTTTTTTATCAAAGTTTACCTTTTCTCTCCATTCTTCAAAATATTCAGAATCAAACTCTCCGCGAATATCAATATCAGATGTATATTTCACAGGGAAATTTCTTTTAGCTCCTCCACAATTTTTACATTGCTCATATAATCTGAAATTTGGAAAAAATTTAACGTCATTAACAACAATTTTGTTAGGGTTTCGACAACACTCGTCAGAACGTTTTATTTCTTCATACTCACAATTTTTACATCTATAAATATCGTGATATTCAGCTTCGTAGTATTTTTCAAGAATACCATTTTTACATCTGCTACAATCCATAAATTTTAATTTTACTGTGGAAAGATAATCAGCATCGATTGCTTATTGGCAGACCATCAGTTCGTTTTCAGTATGCAAAAATACAAATCCCGTTTCTGCTCAAAAAAATCTTTTTGGGTTTCTAAAAAAATTCTTTCCACAAGCTTCAACAATTTTTCCAGACACTCCTGAATCCTGCGGACAAAAAGATTTCGCAGCCTTCATTCCAATGCTTCCATTTCGGTTTTGGCTGAAACGGAATTTCTATCGTCAAAAAGCAATGAAAAACGACACACAGGTCAGACAAAAAAGCAAAGCGTTCTTTGACATTTCCGAAAATAATTAAAAAAATAGAATCATTAACAATTATAAATTTCAAAATATGAGAACTAAAAAAACAGAACAAATAGAATTTTTCAGTTTAGGAAACGGTATTTCGGTTTGCGATACCAACCGGGAAGTAAACGGAGATTATAAGAAAGTAGCTCACATATCAAAATACAGAGAAGTAAATTTTTTATGTCGGGTTTCAGATGAAGCAAAAAATAAGATACTGTACTACGCTGAAAGTGCAAATCCAAGAATTTCCATGACACAGGATGAACCTGTTTTCATCGAGAAAACATTCAGGTACAATGTTAATTTCAAAGAATTTAAAAAGGTCTGCTATGCCTATAATCTGGAACAGGCATTTACAGAAGCCGATGTATTTGCAAGAAAACATCAATTATCTTCAGACTTTACGATTGACGAAACAGAAAAGTTCGTAGAGAATCCCCCTTATTTCGGCATTAAAGAACCACTTTAAAAATGAGAAAATTAGAAATTAAAATACAGAACAAAAAAGGAAACGAGCCCAAATACAAAGCAAATTTGGGTTTTGTTTCCCCTTTAATGAATGCAGAACGTCTGTTATTGCCAAACCACAAAAAAAATAAAATAGATACTTATCAAGCGAAAACGACTTTAAGCCAAGCCGAGAAAATGGTTGAAGGGCTACCCCTTTCAGCAGAAGAGTATCTCAATATTTTGAATATTGAAGGACTCAACGAATTTCCTCCTGAAAAGTTTCAGATTGTTCTAAAAACCATTGACGATTTTTTTAAATATCATGGATATCCAAAAAATGAATATCCGCTCAGGGTATTCTATGGCTTTAAAAAACTGACGAAAAAAATAGTAAAAAAACCTTCTGTAATAATCCTTTATGAGAATGGATGCTCACGATTAAATGATAAATATGTTCATAGAGCAATGAAAGTTACTTATCAGAGATTACAGACAGATAAAGAAAAAGAGGATGCCAAATACAGTAACAGATTATTTTCAAAGTATGAATATTTTATCAATGAGAAAGTCTGGAAAGGTAATGTTGATGCAATTCTACGACATAATTTTTCTGCTGATAAAAATAATGTTCCGAAAGATGAAAGGGAGCATATAAGAGAACTTCTGAAAAAAGAAGTCTTCGATTTCTACGGAGATAAAGTTTCAAGATTTTTTCAATCATCATTTGATTTTTGAGGCTATGATTATTAGAGAATAAAAGAGAACACTATTTTATAGAAACCATTGAAACACTAAAGCAAATAAATTAAAAATTTCAATATGAAAACATTCACTCAAAAATTAGAAAATTTAAGAGAATCGGCATATCTGACCATAGTCAACCATTTAACCTTAATAGGAGAAGAAAGCTGTCACAGTCATCAGATTATTATTCCTGTCAGAAAGGAAAATTTGCAATTCAACCTCAATAATGGCAGGTGGTTAGAGGAAATCGGAAGTGTTATTATTGATAATGAAGGATACCAATACGGTTTATCCGTTCTTGATGATGAACAGCTATGCAGTATTACTGACCACATAATAGAGTTAGCAAAATAGACATTCAATAATCAGATATAAAACAACCCTAAATAATAAAAATTATGACAACAAAAAAATACAAAACAGAAACTCTTTTAAAGAGGTTGGAAAAATATGACGAAAAATACTATGAAGCAATCTGTAAACCGTCAAATATTGGTTTTGGCTATGGAATGCGGGCTTATCACGCATTAAAGGTTCAAAATCCACCAGAATGGAAAATCCGGGATAAAGCGGTATTGATCGCTGATGAACTCACAAAGCGAGGGGTAACATTCAGAACCAGTTATCTAAAGTTATCAAATTAATTACTATTAAATACCTACAAACAATATATATAATCTGATGAAATCAACACATTTAATTTTTAGCATAAGAATTAAACCTACATCAGTACAAAAACTTCCCGAGCCTTCTATAAATCATTTCTCCTGTCAGGTTCTTAAATCCCGATAGTGAATTCCTGAATTTATTGATTTTTCTCTCTTGAATATTTCTTTATTAAGTTTTGAGCAGGTAAGATACCACCGTATTTTTTGATTTTTCCATTTCTTATTCCCTTAAAAGCATTACCCCGTAGCTATTTCAGCTGACCTGTAGTTCGTTTTCAGTTTGCAAAAGTATAAATCCCATTTCTGCTCAAAAAAATCTTTTTGGGTTTCTCAAAAAATTCTTTTCACAAGCTCCAACAATTTTCCCAGACACTCCTGAATCCTGCGGACAAAAAGATTTCGCAGCCTTCACTCCAATTCTTCCATTTCGGTTTTGGCTGAAACGGAATTTCTATCGTCAGAAAGCAATGAAAAACGACACACCGGTCAGATAAAAAGCAAAGCGCTCATTGACATTTCCGAAAACAATTCAAAAAAACAAAAACAAGCGAACGGTGTCCCTCGTAGAAAACAATTATTAACAATTTAAAAATTTTAGATTATGAAAAATCCAAGTATTTCAGCAAATGAATTTTACAACGAGTTTATGGGAACCGAATCCTACTATTCCTATATGTTCGGAATAGTTCTGACAGATGGTGTGAAAACCATTGCAGACGAAGAAAAATGCTATTGGTTTCTGGATGCCATTGCATCTTATCAGTTTGAAGAAAAATTTAAAAAACAGGAATTCCAGATTTGGAAAATTGAAAGAATCGGAGGAACTAAGTTCAAACTATCCGCAACAGACGGAAATAATAAAGTCTTAGCTACCCAAGAAATTACATATTCCGATTTCTTTTTTCAGGAATTTACCATTTGGAAAGAAGATAAGGTGTTATTACTTCCAAGCGAACATTAATACCTACAAAACCTCACGATGTACAGGCTAATCGTGTTTTATTAATAACTCTTAAATAACAATGATATGAATAAGAAAGAACTTGCTGCATATAACGCAAGAAAATTAGAAAATATGAATAAAGCAAAACAGCTAATAAAGCATCCTTTCATAGAAAAAGAAGGGTTTGTTATTCAGGTAGAATGTACCGAAAAAGAACATTCTGCTTACTGTGCAAAATTAGGATTTAGCGGGATGTACTCCGATAAATCCGGAAAAGGATCCTTACTGAACTTTTATCAATACAAATAAGATTATGGGAACTTACTCAATTATTTATCTTAGAAAGCCTGAAATGGCAAAAGAAGTCAATGAGCTTCTGAAAGAAAAATACAATCTTGAATACGAGAAATATAACGGAATTGAATACGGTATTTTCTTTTCTCTGGAAATGTTTGATGAAGATTTAAGATTTATGAATGAAGACGAAGAAGGAAAAACCAATCTTCCTCATTATGAACGTCCGATTTCTAAAGAAACCTATTATTCATTATTGTTTGGAGCAGGAAATTGCTTTGGTGATATTGGAACATTTTGTGTCAAAATTTCCTGTGTTACTGAAGAAGATATAAAAACAATCAAAACTTTACAGGAATTTTCCAAAACTCCTGAATTTAAAAAGTATGTCAATTTTAGAAAATCTAAAAATCTTCGGAGATTGCTGAATACTGAATTATAACTTAGGTTAAGAAGCAATAGTAAATTATTTCCCATTGCTTTTTTATTTTTTTACAAAATCTTTCTGAAGAAGTTTTCTATCTATCGGGTGGCAAAAATGCAATTCCTCCCTTTGGTCGGAAACACATTTTTGTCTGAAATTGGAGCAATCCCATTTCTAAAACATTCCCGTACTTTTTCCTTGATATGTTTTTGAAAAGAGGTTGTGAGCTGATTTTATTGAAATTTGAATACCGATGAAACAGATAATTTATTTAATCGAATTATCTTTTAGCATCATTATGGCATTCCTCAACTCCATTGGATATTCAATGAAATACGTATGCGTTACACCTCCGGTAGTTACAACCAGCGTTCCGAAATTCAAAGCCTTTCCTAAAAAACTTTGGTGCTGGTACATTCCTTCGAGCTTGTTTAATGAGAGGTCGAAAAGTGTTTTGCCTAATATTCCTGTAGAAAATGTGAGATGGGTATCGGTAACATAAATTTTTGTGCTTCTGTTCTTCAGTAAACGGAGTAAGCCTCTGATGAAAAGATAAATAAGAAAAAGAGAAATAATACCAACTAAACCAAGCATATATTTATAACCTAACAATAAAAAAGAGATAACTCCTACAGAACCAATTATGATAAAGAAAACTGGAATTACATAGGAAATCCAATGGATTTTGGCTTCATAATTAATAGTTGGATTAAATCCCTCAGATTCAGCAAGTAAGTTTTTCATAAATTGTGTGTAAATTTTCGTCTAATTTAGTGAAAAAAGAAAACAGTAAAAAGCCAAAATGAGAAAATTAATGTGTCCCAATCCATAAAATTTTAGATGTCGGAAGAGGAATTCTGCATCGTTCCGGTAAACCTTGTCTTCTTATTTCTTACTTTCATCAAAAGTTGATTTCGGACGTTTGATGCTTTGTAAGGCGATTTTGTTCTGAGGAGCAGAATTTTGGGATTCCAATTCTGTTTGAAGAAAAGGCATTGTGTTTTTTATGGAAGACTTCCAGTTCGTTATCGGCTTGTTATAGCCATTTTTCCATTCGTTTCCGAGCCAACTCTCATATTTTTCTTTAATAAGATGGTCTAATTCGGGAACATAGCTTTCCAATGTTTTCGCATATTCTGTAAATTCGTCCAAAGAAGGAATAGTACCGGAACCCGGAATAGGTATTGCAACAGGAATTTCCGGAGGAGCATCGGGAGACAAATTTTGATTCTGTGGAGTTTCTCTTTTCTGTGGCAATTTTTCGGTAGTTTCCTTTTTTTTCGGAATTGGCTTTTGACTCCTTTTAGTCGTCGAACCTCCTTTGTCAGTTTCAGGCTTTTCAAAAGCGGATAACGTCGGTGCATATTCCCGAAGAATTTTATAATGTCCCGGAAGCCCGTTTTTAGATTGATATTGAATCATTCCCAGATTGCTAAGTTTTTGGCGTAAAGTAATAATGGTGGGTCTTGTGATTTTCAGCCGCTCGCAAATTTCGGTATCCGAAAGCTTGAAATCATTTTCCTCATTTTTTTTCCATATTTCCAACAAAAAAAGGTAGATGGAAGCTGCGACAGCTCCCAACGGTTCTTTTTCGTTATGTTGCCAAAACTGCCTGATTAATCCCGAATAATTCATTTTTTATGCAGAGCCATAAGTTGCATTGCTTTCTCTTTATCTATGATAATAAGATTTCCGTTCTGAATGATGGCATCATCCAGAATTCCGCTGGACTTTAGTTCCGCTGCTTTCGAGCGGGAACAGCCCAGCATTCTGGCTAACCCTTTAAGCCCATATTCATACTTTTTTTCAGAAACAGCGGTTCTTTGTAATTTCAGAAACTCCTCAACAGTCAACTCAAGCAGTGGTTTTTTCGGATCGATATTCATAGTATTTTTTGTTTTTATAAAAAGTATTCAGGCAATTTCTTTGAACTCTTATTTTTTGAACTCATAATTATTTTCAGAATCTTTGACAATCAATCCTTTCTCACGCATAAATTTAATATAGCTCTTTGCCGTTCGGTCTTTGACCGCCATCATATTTTGGAGCTTCTCACATAATCCGGCATAGGTATAATGCTTTTGCTGTGAAAATAGAGTCCGGGCAATATTTGCAAGTTCGATCTCTTTTCGTTTCTCTTTTTCTTCTTTGGTCTTCTCTCCGATAAAAACGTGCATTCCTTTTTCTTTATCCCACGAAAACTGTATAAGTGGAACATCCAAAGGACTTCCGTCCCTTACTTTCAGTGCCTTTACAACAGAGATTTGAGGATCATCATCTTTTTCAATGGATAAAATGGCAGCTGCTTTTCTTTGAAGCTCGCTTCCGAGATGTCCCCGAAGCTTTAATCCGTTGGGTGTGAAATGCAGTACTCCGATTATACAGGTTTTATAAATTCCAGCCATACGGTAGAGCTCATCAATTAAGGCAATGCTTTCTCCTTCATCATTCGCACAGCGTATCAAATCAGCTATTCCGTCTATTACCACCATATGAATTCCTGAAAATTGGTAATAAAATTTATCCATACTCTGCAATATTGCCTGCAACCGTTCTTTTCTTGACATACCGGCTAAACAGTAAGCTTTGAAATATCCTGGCATATTTTCTCTTCCGGAACGTTTCAGGATGCCTGAAATATTTTTGTACAGCTGGGTTTCGGACTGTTCGGTATCGTAAAGCAAGACGGCTTTTCCTTCAGTATTGGGAAGGATATTACTTCCTAAAGTATCTATATAGTCATCCTGACGTAATGTTCCGGCAATCAGGCTTCCTACATAATTACTTTTTCCTGTGCCTTCACCTCCCGTAAGTCCCATTAAATTCCCTTGTGTTCCCAATGGAACATCATTAATGGAAATCAGCGTTTGCGATTGTAAGGGAGGCTGTGTAAAGTTGATTTCGCAAGGTTTCAGTATCGCCATAGTTTCATTATATAATTGGTCTAAAAATTCAAGGAATAATTGATTAAAGTCATTTTTGGTATTTCCCATTCTGAAATAATCGGAAATATCCTTTTCCTGTTTAGCTCCCGAAAGAGGAAGTCTCAAACGGTTTACTCCGAAACCGGATAGTTGTTTCTGATGCTTGATTGAAGCCTCCAATCCTGTTTTATCCACATCATATAAAATCAGAATGTGTTTGAAACGGTAGGAAAGCTTTTTAATCAGGCTTTCAGGTATTGAGCTTGTTTCACTGTTGAAGCAAATCGCATAAAATCCTTTGGAAGCCAATGACAATACATCCTTTTCTCCTCCGGTAATAAACAGGGTGTTTCCTTTGGCGGGCAATTGTTCCAATCCAAAACAATACGATTCAGGCAGATTTCCACCGTACAGGAAACGGATTTGGGAAAATGGACGGTAAATTTTCACATATTTTTTACCGAAATACCCAAATATAGGTTCTTCTGTCGAAGATTGTATGGTAAAAGGTTTTGAATCTTTATTTTCACTCGTGAACTCTTCTAATGAAACCACTTTGTATAATTTCAGGATTTCACGGGTAATGCTATATTGTTTCCAAAACTCAATTTCTTTCAGTGTAAAGCTACGCTCAAATACGGAATAAGGTTTAGGATGATATGGTTGTTCCTTTATTATGTTTTCCTTTTTGCTCTCTGCTTTTGCTCTTGAAGAATATCTGTTTTGGGGCAAAATATATCCGTTTTCCAGTCCCAAATTCATTTCTTCATTGATCTGTTTCAGTATTTCTGTAAAATCTTTAGTACAGTCCAGGTTTTTAATTTTTCCTACAATTGAAAAACAATCTCCGGCATAATCAGGAGTCCCAAAATCCTTCATACGATACATACCACTTCGCCGGTCAAAGTAGATGTTGCAGGAAGCTTTGGTATCATCATAAAAAGGATTTTTAAAATTTCTGCCTACGCGCCAATCTCCCGGAAGGTAGTGTTTGAAAATATCCAGTCCGTCACGGGTGCAGCTGAGCACTTTGTTTTTGTCTAACATTCTTTTGGTGGTTTAGAATCAGGTCTTGTAAGCATTCTTCGCTCCGGCGGATCAGGTTTTCCTGTAACATCCTTTTAATTTCGCTGATCTTGTAATAATTTTTTCTCCTTATTCGGGAATAGTTGATTTTGTTTTCACTGCGTAATCTTTGCAGAGTGCGGTCACTAATCTTCAAAAAGGTGCATACCTCATAGCTATCTACCCAACTGTCCTCATCATCATTTGTGTTTTGCTGGGAAATAACATAATCGAAAATTGTGTCCACTTTTGACATCAAGTTTTTAAAAGCTTGTGATTCAATAGTGATTACTTCCATTAGTTTTTTTAGGTTTATACACCAAAATTAGTGGTAGTAATCGTCAAATACCAATTGAAAGAAGGTCAATAACGGACAGGAAAAAGACAATAAAAGACAATTAATTTTATCCGAATAGTATAAGTCAAAAAAATAAATTTATGCTTGTTAACTTTTTTGACATCATCAGCAAAAAAGAAAGAATGTTTCTGATAGAATTAAATTCAGGCTCATAAGGGCAGGTGCAAGGTGCAAGTATTATATAATACTTGCACCTTGCACCAGTCCCAAATGCTGATGAATAAAGGATTGGTGTTTTGAAAAATTTTGGTTAAATTTGCACTATGAGTGGTTTGCAGACAAAAAGTGGACACACAATAGGTCAAAATAGCGCAGGAAAAGCTCTAAATCGTACCCCTCGATTGAAAACACATCCGTTTAATGTTGAATATTAGCTGGTTATGTTTTATTTAGTAATTTTAATTTAAAATTCGATATATTTTTTTCATAAATAATCAAATCATTAATATTCCCAAATTCAATTCCTAAGATTTTAGCATTTGTCATTTTAGCCATAAATAAATGGGCAAGTTCGTGACCTATAATTGATAAACGAAATATAACAAAAGCAAAAATAAAGTAGTAAAATAATTTTACTATTTGAAAATATTCAGGATTAACAAAATATAATAATAAAAATGGCAAAGAAAAAAAGAATAGCTTTTTTGGGACAATGGCAAAAAATAAATTGTAAATGTTATAGCCCATAAATGTGGAATTAAGATTTTAATATATAATTCAAATTTACGTTTAATCCCACGTTTTCCAATCATCACTTGTAAACAACCATTCTGGAGTTTTAATTTTACCTTGTTGTACTTTATACCAAGGATTTATTTTTTTATCCATCGGATTATTAAGAATCTGAATTTCTTGCGCAGGCATATAACTTTGAGCAAGTAAAACAATTTTTTCGCCTTGTTCATTTTTTGCAAAATCGACTACCATAACCGCGTGGCCATAAGGATTTCCTTGTTGCAAAAGAATATCTCCAATTTTTATCTGTTCAAAATTTGCCGATTCTAATTGATTTTTCAAAGAAGCTGTATTCGCATAACTGAAAACATATTCCAAATATTTCCAATAATTTTCTGGTGAATAATCTCCATTTGCAAAATCAGTAAACTTGCGTGGTTTTCCGTCCGATAAAAAGTTGAAAGAGATTTCATCATAACGCTTTTGTTGGTAGAGAAAATCAGCTCTCAAACGCATTGTAGCATCTGCACATTGATGTAAATCTTTGTTTCCAATCGGTAAATCAATCACCGCATTATATACATTATTTACAGGTTTTTCTTTTCCATTATAATATTTTACAAGTGTTCCAAAGTCTTTCAATTTTAGATGTTGTAGAAAATAGCCGAATTCATTTTGATTATAATTTTCTCTTTGAAAACCTTTTGGTATGGAATATCGATCAATTATTTTATTTGCTTTTTCGTTGATAAAACTTTTTTTCTCAACAATTTTTTGAATTGAATCTTGATGATTTTTAGAATTCGTTGAATTTTCATCTTTACAACTGAAGATGAAAAATGGCAATATGAAGCAGATATATTTTTTCAATTTATTTAATTCTAAAAGGTGAAACAATGACAACAAATCCATCAGGATCTAAGAAAGAAATTCCGTTATCATTCCAATATGGATTTTTAGATTTTATTGGTTTGATCTGATGAAGTTCTAAACGCTCAATAATTTCGTCATATTCTTGTTGCGTCGTTGGATAAAATACCAAACAATCGTCTTCATCAAAGTGATGATCGATATTTTCGTGAGTTGTTGTAAATTCTAAATGCCAATCTAAATTAGGTTTTCCAATAAAAATACCATCATATCCATTGTGATTTTGAAACTCTCCAAGGATTTCAAAATTTAAAACTTTTATATAAAAATCCCTGATTTCATTGATTTGGTTGGTATGTCGAGCGACTCTAAATTGCATAAAATTCACTATTATTATTGATTGAAAATTAGTATATTTTATTGAATTTTATGGAAATATTTAATTATGTTTAAACAAAATCTATATACAAAACTTTTTATCTGTTCGCTCTGTGTTTTTATTATAGGAATATTCTCGACTGGATATGGCTATAATTTGGATTATAACAAAAACGATTATGGTGTATATTTTTTACTTGTTGGATTTCTTTTTATCATCATAGGATTTATAATCGGTGTGTTTAGCTTAATAAAAGGATTTGTAAAAATATATCGAAAATAAATACTTTAATTTTACTCATATAGTTTATATAATATATTGATTTAGATGAAAAAAATAGGATTCTTTTTCGTACTCGTAACATTTTCTGCGATGACTTCTTTTGCTCAGAAAAATGATAAAGTTAAAAGTGAAGAAATTAAAGCGATCAAAGCAAATTTTAGTCGAATTAATTCGATTAAAAATTGGACAAAAATAAAAGAAGTTGAAACTGATGATTCTACCGAAGGTGGTTTTATAAATTATTATTTTTTGAACGATAAATTAGAAAAAATTGTGGTACGAAAATTTGGAGAATCTGGTCAATATTTGGCTGAGTATTATTTGTTGAATAATAAATTGTCTTTCGTTTTTGAACAAGATACAACTTATAATTTTCCTTTGTATTGGAAAGAATTTAATGATAAAAAATCGAAAATTGAAGAATTTCGTTATTATTTTGAAGATAGAAAATTGATTCTTTTTATAGGGAAATCTAAAAATTATAAGACTGAAAGTGAAAATACTTTAGTTGAATTTGATGAATTAATTAAGATGAAAAATAATCCTAAATAAATTATTTATAATAGTTATATTACAATTTGATTAACTTGTTTTATGTTCAAACTATATCCGTATCATTCTTGTTCTTTAGTATTATTGTTTCTATTAATTAATACACAACATTTTTGGATTCATGAAACTGGAATTTTCTTGATTATTTTCTATTTAATAGAACTTATTTTATTCATAGGATTAATTATTTCTACAATACTAAAGTTGTATAAATATTTTGATGATGATGAAAGAAATTTCAAAAAAGGAATACCTGTCTTTATTAGTATTATTGTTTTGACTTTGGTTTTTCTATATTCATCGGGAATAATAACTGATAAAACAATATATGGAAAAGATAAATTAGTCGCTTATAGTAGAGGAACAATAGATTGTAAAACAACTTATTATTTTAAATCGAATGATGTTTATATTGAGGATTCGTTTTGCTTTTTCCCATCACGAGAAGTTGGTAAATACTATCTGAAAAATGACACAATATATTTTGATACTATTACTAATAAACAATATAAATTCGGAACAATAAATAGAAAAGATTCCATTTTAGAATTATATTATTTAGAACCTCGAACATTCAATTTTGACACATTGAAAGTAGATTCCACTATTATTAAAAGGAAAATTGAAAATTCAAAAAGTCATAGTTTTAATATCTCAGAAATAAATAATCTTGAATAAAAAAATCCGTCAATTGACGGATTTTATCTTTTTAATACACTTCTTCTTTTTTGAAGAAAACTGTGTCATTTCCTTTTCTAAATTTCAGTTCCGAATATCGAATCGTGTAATCATCAGACATTCCGTAAGTTTCTAAAATAAAATTATCTTTGAAACGATAATTTCTATTGGTTTTATGTTTTGCATTCGAGCCTAATTCTTCTTTCAAACTCAGTGTTTCTGGAGAAATTTTGAAGCGAGGATCAGTTTCTATTCGATTAATAATTGTATTGACATCGGCAGAATCCATAATCAAAACTGTTTCTTGTTTCATGTTTTTAATTCCAGAAATATCTGTCGAAACAATTTTTAAATTTCCTTTAAACCCAATTCCAGCTTGGTGTAAATCGGTTTTCAAATCATCATTAGAATACATTTGACTTCTGTAACCATATTTCACGATCGGAATCATCACAATAAAAAATATCGCAAGCGAAACTATCATTGCAGATTTGTTGTAGCCTGCCATTCGCAATCCATAATAGATAAATGGAATCAAAATCAATAATACAATTCCGAATATAATGACAGCAATTAATCCTGATTCCATTAGTCGTTAATCATATTTAAAAATTCGTCCTCGGTCAACACGACAACTGTTCCTATTTCTTCTGCTTTTTTCAGTTTACTTCCTGCTTTATCGCCAACAACCAAGAAATTTAAGTTTTTAGAAACTGCAGAAATATTTTTCCCGCCATGATCTTCCACCATTTTTTGTGCATCAGTTCGATTGAATTTAGTCAAAGTTCCTGTAAACAAAAACGTTTTGCCTAATAGAATATCGGTTTTTATAGTGTTAATAGAAGATGCATTAGATTTAGGTTTTCGAATTCTTTTTTTATTATCATTTTTTATATATTCAAATGCATTATCCCTAAATTCATTGAAAATTTGCCCACATATATAAGCATCTTCTAATGCATTGTGATAATTATTTTGATTAAATTGAAAATAACTAGCAAGAGTTGAAAGTTTATAATTTTCTAATTCTAATAGAGACTTAGAAATTTCTAAAGTACAAAATGATTTAAAATCTGGTTTGTGAATTTTATAATAATCTAAGGTTTTATTAAGAATTGTTATATCAGTAGATGCATTATGCGCAACAATATTTTTATCAATGAAAAAATGCTCTATTTCATTCCAAATTTCATCAAATTCTTTTTTGTTAAAAACATCTTCAAGAAATATTCCATTTATTCTAGAGTTTATTGGATTAAATTTTAAATCTATTGGTTTTATTAATGTATAATATTCATTAATTGGCTCTCCATTTGAAAATTCAACTATACCTAAAGAACAAGGAATATGTCCGTATGATGTTTCAAAATCAATGGCAACGAAATCATTATAAGTATCCATTATTTAATTTATTAAATTTAAAAATTCGTCTTCAGTCAATACGATAACAGTTCCTATTTCTTCTGCTTTTTTTAGTTTACTTCCGGCATTTTCACCAACTACTAGATAATTTAAATTTTTAGAAACTGCGGAAATATTTTTTCCTCCATGATCTTCCACCATTTTTTGCGCATCAGTTCGATTGAATTTGGTTAATGAGCCAGTAAATAAAAATGTTTTATTTTCAAGTATACTAGATATTGGAATTGATGAATTGTCGAGTTCAAATTTTAACCCGTAATTTTTTAATTTATGTACAATATTTAAATTATTTTCATTAGAAAAATAATTTTTGATACTTAATGCAATTTTGTTTCCAATTTCATCAATAGACTCTAATTCTTCAATACTTGAATCTATTAATTGTTCAATAGAATTGAATTTCTTAACAATTTTTTTAGCAACTGTTTCTCCAACTAATTTTATTCCTAAAGCAAATAATACCCTTTCGTAATTGACATTTTTAGAATTTTCAATTGAGTTTAAAATAATTTCTGCAGATTTTTCTTTAATACCAATTCTATTTCTATCAGCAATACTTATTATAAATTGTTCGAAATCTTTATTATTTTTATTATTCCAAACAAGTAATTCGTCAATATATTTTATAGTATCAATATCGTAAATTTTATTACTAAATAAATCAGAATTTTGATTTAAGATATTTGGAAATTTAATATCTAAAAGTAAATTTAGAGAAACATAATTCTCTAAGGAATAGTAATTTTGGTAATCAATATTAGTTAATGAATTTTTAAGTTCAGAGATGAATTTTGTAATTTTATTATTTTCTGTTTCAATATTTAATAACTCATTTAATGATTTAACATTTTTAGTTATGAATTCGCTATCTTTTATTGTTAGATTTCCCCATTTTTTTGAAAGAGCAAAAACTGCTTTAACTAAGTCTACTTGTAATTGATTTTTATACTTTAATCCAGCATAATCATTATCAATCCATTTTTCAAGACCAATAATCTCATTTTTATTTAAACTATAAAAATCTGAGATATTTGAGATTTTATTATTAGAATAAAGAATTTCTATAGTTCCACCACCTAAGCCCTCAATATCCATTGCTTTTCGAGAAACAAAATGCTCTAATTTTCCAATAATTTGAGGTTCGCAACCATTCTCATTTGGACAATAATGCTGTGCTTCGCCTTCGTTACGAATTAATTCTGTTCCGCAAGAAGGACAATTTTTAATGAATTCGATTTCTTCGGTTCCAGGTTGACGAACATCTGTATTAACACCGACAATTTTCGGAATAATTTCACCTCCTTTTTCCACATAAACCATATCACCAATGCGGATATCCAACTTTTTGATAATATCTTCGTTGTGGACAGAAGCACGTTTTACGATTGTTCCAGCCAAAGAAACAGGCGCTAGATTTGCAACAGGTGTAATTGCTCCAGTACGACCAACTTGATAATCGATACTCAATAATTCGGTTTCGGCAGCTTCAGCTTTGAATTTATAAGCCATTGCCCAACGTGGAGATTTCGCAGTATAACCTAATTCATCTTGTTGCGAAAAAGAATTCACTTTGATCACAATTCCGTCCGTTTCGTAAGGTAAATTTTTGCGTTCGATATCCCAATGATCTACAAAAGCCAAAACTTCTTCCAAAGAAGTACATAATTTTGACGTATGCGGAATCTTAAAACCTAATTCATCAGCGGCTTGTAGCATTTCCCATTGCGTAGAATAAGGCAAATTATTTCCGATAAAATAATACGGAAAGCATTGTAAACCACGTTTTGCAACTTCTGTATTATCTTGTAATTTCAACGATCCAGAAGCGGTATTTCGAGGATTAGCATATAATTCTAAACCATTATTAGCGCGTTCTTCATTAATTGAAGCAAATTTATTGAGCGGAATTGTAATTTCGCCACGCATATAAAATCGTTCAGGATAATTTCCTTTCAATTTCAATGGAACAGATTGTATCGTACGAATATTATTCGTGATTTCGTCACCTTGTGTTCCATCTCCACGCGTTACAGCTTGTGTCAATTCTCCATTTTCATACAAAATAGAAATCGAAGCGCCATCATATTTCAATTCGCAAACAAATTCTACTTTTTCACCTAACGTTTTCTCAATTCGTTTTTCCCAATCTTGCAAATCTTCAACTGAATATGAATTGTCTAACGAATACATTCTGAATTCGTGCGTAATCGTCGGAAAATTTTTTGTAACCATTCCACCAACGCGTTGTGTAGGAGAATTGACATCAAAAAAAATAGGATTTTCGTCTTCTAATCGTTTCAATTCTTTCAATTTCAAATCAAATTCGAAATCAGAAATTGTCGGATTATCTAAAACGTAATAATTATAATTATGCTGAGTAAGCTCTTCTCGAAGCGCTAAAATTTTGTCTTGTATTTCCATTCTAAAAATGTTACCGAACAAAGATAAACACTTGAATTAATACGAACAATTTTTAAAATAATTTGGAATGATTTATATTTAGGAATATTTATTGCAACGTTTACTGAAAAAAATAATCAACTATGAATAATTTATTGGAAGTTTTAGATACAAAATCAAAAGGTTTTGAAAATACAGTTTCTATCGTAACAACTGGAGCAGCAGCAGGAATTGCAATTTCGAAAGCAATTAATAAGAACGAAAAAGTTGGCGCTGTTGTGGGAGTAGGAGTAGGTTTGCTGGTTTATGCAATGTTTAGTCCTCAAAACAAATTGAAAAAAGTGAATAAAAAATTGGAAAAACAAATAGAAGAATTTGAAGCTAAATTGGAAAAATAATCTGTTTTTATATGTAAGTATTTTAACTTATTTGGTGAGTTTGATTTTACCTGTGCATTTCATTTTTGACAATCCCGAAGAATATTCAGGATATATATACGCTTATGTCGGATGGATGACTTTTCCTTATTTGGACTTTTTTTGTTGGTTAGGGAACTTTACATTATTATTATCTTGGATTTTTTATAAGAAAAAAATAGGATTAATATTAGGTATTATCGCTGTTATTCAAATGTCATTATACGGAATTAATCATTTGACAAGATTAGATATTTTACAAATACATGAATATGATTTACCACTTTTCGGTTATTGGATTTGGTTATTTTCGTCCATTTTTGTCCTAATTCATCATTACAAAAAATATAAATTAAAAAGTCAAACTTTGTAAAGTTTGACTTTTTTCGTTTATGATATTCATAATTTGTTCTCGAAGATGATTAGATAGAATTTGTTTTTATGATATTTTAAATATTTTTATCCTAATAATGATATTGTTTTTTGAGTTAATTAATAATTTAAACTCTTCGAAAACCTCTGTTTAATGCCAATTTGGACTGATTTTCTTCTTTTTTACGAATATGATAATTTATTCTCGTAGATGATTTAAGTATAAATAAAATTTGCTTATATAATTTATTGATTCTATATTGCATTATATCTATAAAATTAGTCGAGATTAGTTTTGTTTAGAAAGTTGGAATTTATACATTTGTTAAAAATAATTACTCTATAAAAACTATAGAGATTATATATGCAAAATGAATCAACTAAAAGAAATATTAGAGGAAGTAATAGCACAGTCAAGTTTAGATGAAAAATTGTTGTTCTTAAATGATAATGTAAAAGAAAAGATAGTTTTTTCGACAAGTTTTGGTTTCGAAGATCAAGTTATTTCGCATGCTATTTTGAGTCAAAAATTAGATAATATTGAGATTTTCACTTTAGATACAGGACGTGTTTTTCAGGAAACTTACAATACGTGGAACAAAACTGAATTGAAATATCAAGCGAAGATTAAACCATTTTATCCGCCAACAGAGGAGTTAGAAAAGTTTGTTGAAGAAAATGGAATTAATTCTTTTTATGATTCGGTTGATTTAAGAAAACAATGTTGCTATATCAGAAAAGTAATTCCTCTGAATCGTGCATTAAAAGAAGCATCAGTTTGGATTACAGGTTTGCGCGCAGAGCAATCGAATAATCGACATGATATGCACGAAATAGAGTTTGATGAAGAAAAACAATTATTCAAATTCAATCCATTGATTGATTTTACAACAGAGGATTGTTTTGAGTATTTGAAAGAAAATAGAGTTCCTTACAACCCACTACACGATAAGGGCTTCATAAGTATTGGTTGTGCTCCTTGCACACGTGCTATAAACGAAGGCGAAGATTTTCGTGCCGGTAGATGGTGGTGGGAAGATAATAGTAAAAAAGAATGCGGTCTACATGCAAAGTAGATTTCAGGTGTTAATTTAATTTGAATGACTCAGCCTATTTTAGGTTGAGTTTTTTGTTTACTTTTACTAGACAAGTTTCAATAATGGAAATAGAACAAATCTTAGATCAAATTTCACCACTTTCCTCGCAGTCTATTCAATTGATTGCAGATAAAATGCAACTGATTCAATTACCAAAAAACACCACGCTTATTGATGCCGATAAAGTTGAAAAAAAGCTATATTTCATCAAAAAAGGAATTGTTCGCGCGTATATAATTGATGATGGAAAAGAAATTACGTTTTGGTTTGGGAAAGAAGGCGATTTGATTTTATCGATGCGAAGTTATGTCGAAAATAAAATTAGTTACGAAACAATTGAATTGATGGAAGATTGCGAGTTATATGAAATTAAATCTTCTGATTTACAGTTATTTTATGCAACTAATTTAGAGATTGCAAATTGGGGAAGAAAACTTGCTGAAATTGAATTGATAAAAACTGAAGAGCGTTTTATTTCTAGGCAACTGGGAACGGCGATTGATCGTTATAAAAAATTGTTAGAAGAAAATCCAAGTTTGATTAATCGTGTGCAATTAGGTTATATCGCGTCGTATTTAGGGATTTCCCAAGTGACATTAAGTAGAATTCGCGCCGAAATTTAAGCGAATAATTTTTTAACATTTGTAAAAAAATACTATTTTTTTCTAATTCATCTTTGCATCAAAATATTAACAAAATGAATTGGATTTTATTGATTTTAGGAGGATTATTCGAGATCGGATTTACATCGTCTTTAGGAAAAGCCAAAGAAACAACAGGCTCAGAAATGTATATGTGGTACGGCGCTTTCGCAGTGTGTTTGGTCGTAAGTATGGCATTGTTAATCAAAGCAACACAAACTTTACCTTTGGGAACTGCTTATGCTGTTTGGACTGGAATTGGTGCTGTTGGAACAGTTTTAATCGGAATTTTTGTATTCAAAGAACCTGCTAATTTTTGGAGAATATTCTTTATTTTTACATTAATTAGTTCAATTGTAGGATTAAAATTTGTTTCGCATTAATGAACGAAGAAATTACAATAAAAAGAGTTGAAGAAAAAGATATTTTAAAACTTCAAGAAATCTCTAAAAAGACATTTGCAGATACATTTTCTTCTTCTAATTCAGAAGAGGATATGCAAAAATATTTGACCGAAAGTTTTTCAGAAGATCAATTATTAAAAGAATTAAAGAATCAAAATTCGTTGTTCTTTTTTGCAATGATTAATCAAGAAATTGTCGGTTATCTGAAATTGAATATTGGTGATGCTCAAACAGAAGTTTATGATATGAATTCTTTAGAAATTGAAAGAATTTATGTGTTAGAATCGTTTCAAGGAAAGAAAATTGGACAAATTCTCTTTAATAAAGCTGTAGAAATAACGAAGAATCTCAACCTACATACAATTTGGCTGGGAGTTTGGGAAAAGAATGTTTCTGCAATTAATTTCTATTTAAAAAATGGTTTCGAAAAATTTGATCAACATATTTTCAGACTTGGTGATGATGAACAAATTGATTATATGATGAGATTGAAATTATAAGATTTAAAATATGCCAAAATGTCTTATTAATTCTATATTTTATCAATAATGTGAAGTGGTATTGTTTTTGACATTGTAACAATAAAATAATAGATATGGACACAAATAGAGATTATACATTCGAAGAAATACCAGATAGCTCTCACAACGAGCAAGATTTTTATGCAAAATTTAGAGAGAGATTAGATGATGTACAAAAATTTCCAGCAGATTATTTGTTCAAATTCATTTATCCTTCAAGTGAAGAAACGATGAAAAAAATCAAAGAAATTTTTGCTGGAACAAATGCTGAATTTGAATATAAAGCTTCAAAAAATAGAAAATATACATCTATTTCGATTAAACTTTATGTGATTGATGCGGATACAGTAATCAATTATTACAAAGAAGTTTCAAAAATAGAAGGCGTTATAATGTTATAAGAAAAGGTTGCAATTGCAACCTTTTTTTGTATTTTTAAAAAGAGTAGGGGAGGAATCCATCTTCGATTTTAAAATAAATCTTCCCAAAATGATCTTCTTAATTATGTTAAATACATAACGTCATTATTTTTCTTCTTCGATTAAATTCCTAATTGAAATCAATTTTTCAATTTCTTAAAATTATCCAATTTCGAACGAAATTCTTAGAACTAAATTTTAGTTTATACTTCATCTTATCAAAAATTCTGATAGTTAATTTTCAAATTTTTACATTCTCAATTCATTCCACAAAATCAAACCTTATTTATAATTGAATTTTTACTTCATTAAATTTTTCTTAGAAAAACTGATCAGTAAAGTGTGATTAATCAATTTTAAATACTTGTAAATACTTACAAATATTTGTAAATGGATATAATATTGAATATAAATATATTATAATTTGTGTGAGAATTATTTTTTAAACGTTTAACCAGATAAATTTTTAGTAAAAACTATTTTAATAAGTATAATTGAGCACAAACTTTTGCATCAGATAAAGCTTCGTGATGGTTGAGTTGTAGATTAAATCGGCGAGCGCAATCGGATAATTTTGTAGGAACAATTCCTTTCTGTTTGTAAATTCTGTATGTACATTCCCACTTTTCCGCAAGGTTAAGTTGAGAATAATTAAGACTATAAAACTCCATTGTATTTTTCAAAACAGAACGATCGAATGATTCGTTATGTGCAACAACAAGCTGATTTTGCAAACGATGTTTGATTTCAAAATAGACATCTTCAAAACTTGGTGCATCAATTGTGTCTTCGGGACGAATTCCGTGAACCAAAATATTATGATAATTATATTGATTTAACGGTGGCTGAATTAACGTATAATATTCGTCCGTAATCACATTATCCGTCACAGTTACAATCCCAACCGCGCAAGCAGAATTTCGATAATTGTTTGCAGTTTCGAAATCGATGGCAACAAAATTTTCCATAATTTAGATTTTGTTCGATATAAAATTAATGATATTTTCTTGATCGAAAGGAGAAAACCAATTGACAGTTTCATCTTTTTTGAACCATGTCATTTGTCGTTTTGCAAAACGTCTTGTATTCTTTTTGATTTCTTCAATTGCAAAATCTAATGTAATTTTCTCTTCAAAAAAATCAAACAATTCTCGATAACCAACAGTTTGCAAAGCATTCAAATCTTTTAACGAAAATAAATTTTTGGCTTCATTTAATAAACCTTCGTTCATCATTATATCAACTCGACGATTGATTCGGTCGTACACTTCTTCACGAGGAAGTTCTAAACCAATTTTAATTATGTTAAATGGACGTTTGTTCAAATCTTGATTTCTGAAGTGAGAGAAAGGTAAACACGAAGCTCGGTAAATCTCTAAAGCACGTGTTACACGCTGTTTATTGAAAATATCAACTTCTTCGAAATACTTTGGATCGACTTCTTCCAATTCTTTTTGCAATTTTTCAATTCCAAATTCAGCAAGCTCATTATTCAAATCTTCTCTGATTTTAGGATCAACATCTGGAAATTCGTCAAAGCCAACTGTAATCGCTTTTTCATATAAACCAGAACCGCCAACCATAACGCAAATATCATTTGTTTCGAAATAATTATCCAAAAAAGCTAAACCATCGCGCTCAAAATCACCAACCGAATATTTTTCGTGAATAGAAATATTTTGAATAAAATGATGCTTCACTTCAGCCAACTCTTCCTCAGAAGGAACAGCAGTTCCTATCTTCATCTCTTTGAAAAATTGACGACTATCACAAGAAATAATTTCTGATTGAAAATGTTTTGCAACTTCTATTGCCAAATTTGTTTTACCAATTGCAGTCGGTCCAACAATAGAAATTAAGGTTTTAGTATTTTGAATTTTTTGCATGCTATATAAAATCGAGCGCAAGATACTTCGATATTTTATGAAAAGAAAAAGCTTCTATAAAAAATAGAAGCTTTGTAAATTATATTAATTTCTGATTAATCATTAAAGTGGTAAAGGAAAACCACATCCGCTGTATAAGCAGGTTTCGGATTATCTTTAATTTCTAAATTTGCTTCGATGACAACTTTTGCAATTCCTCTCAAATTTGTAATAGATTTCAATTTTGCAGTTAATCTTACTTCACTATCAACCAAAACAGCCTGTCCAAATCTCAAACTTTCTATTCCATAATTGATTAACATTTTGATGTTACGCACTTCCGCAATTTGATCCCATAAATGAGGAATTAAAGAAAGCGTTAAATAACCATGTGCAATCGTTTTTTTGAAAGGTCCTTCGTTAGCTGCTTTTTCAGGATCTGTATGAATCCATTGATGATCTAAAGTCGCATCAGCAAAGCGATTGATTTGTTCTTGATTTATTATATGCCAGTCAGATTTACCTATTTCTTTACCTTCGAAAGCTTTGTATTCATCGAAATTATTAATAATTACCATTATTCACGTGTTTTAGTTTTTAGTATTGTTATTGCTCAAATCTAATGAATAATTGGCAGATAATAAATTTTATTTATGAGAAAGAGCGCACTTTTTGAATAATCTAAAAACAAAAAAACCGACTGAAAATTCAATCGGATTTTTGATAGCTATTTAATTTATTGTTATTCAATAATTTTTGCATCTTCAACATTTGCATAGGCTCTTTGTGTATCTTTCCATGCAAGATATTTCAGTACTTCTTTGTTGAAATATTTCATTCCAAAAAGTAAAATCCCAAAATCATCTATCAAACCAAAAGGTCCAAATAGCGCTTCTGGAATAATATCAATAGGAGAAATAATGTATAAAGTTGCGGCAAATCCAAGAAATAAATTCATGTTGTCAGGTTTGTAACTTCCATTTTTGTAATCACCTAACATTTTGAAAAAAGCCTTTACTTTTTCAAAAAAAGATTTGTCTTTTTGAGCTGCCATTGCTGCTGCTCCAGCGACTTTAAAGAATTTTGATTTTTTCATTTCACAAAATATGTTTTAAAAACGTATTATGTATTACAAAGTACATGCCAAAACAATTAAATTGATTTTTGTGTCATGTTAAAACTTTATGTCACATTATTTTACTGCTTTTTCTTTTTCAGTTTAATGATTTTTGCATTCAAGATTCTATCAAGCTTTGGATATCTTTCGCGCATTAATTTTGTACTGTTAAAAATTTCTTCGTCTTCCATTGTTTGTCCAGCGTAACCATCATACAAACTTTCTACAACATTCATTCCGTTCACTACTTTTCCAAAACTTGGAAAACCTACAACATCATTCGAATTGATTGTATCCAAACGATGATTATCTTTCAGATTAATAAACAAATCCAAATCTCTTGTGTTTTTTCCAGCGCGCGCAAAACTCAAAGCTCCTTTACTATTTCCAGCAATAACAGGTTCATCTTCTACAATAAATTTTTTCCATTGATTAGAAACAATTGTGTCTGTATTTCCAAATTGTGCAACAAAATTCGGAACAACGCGATAAAAAGTACCATCTTCGAAAAAATTATATTTAACTAATTGATAAAAACGATCTACAGCTTTTGGTGATAATTTTCTTTCAACTTCGATATCAATATTTCCTTTTGTTGTTTCAAATCGAGCAACAAAATTTTCTGGTGCTTGTTTCGTTGTCCATTTTTGATGAAAAACCGTTTTGCTAGAAGTACAAGCTGAAAGCGTAATAAGTGTAAATAATGCTAGAGTAATTTGTTTCATGTTTTAATTTTGTGGATTAAACTTAAACAAAAAACGACACTTAGCGTAAGTGTCGTTTCATTATTTTTGCAATTCTTGTTCAATTTTAAAAAACCATTCTGTTTTCTGGTTATAAACTTCCGCTTCGGCAAGCATATAATGGGCTTCTTTAGTTTCCTCATACTTCACGCGATCCATAGTTTCTGGATTGAAAGGTGGTAAAGGTTGCACTTCTGCGCTAAAAGTTTTGGTGTGGCCTTTATATGTAAATGTTTTGGTGATAATTTCTTTTTCCATTGTCTTTTAATCTTTGGTAAAAATACAACTTTTGTAAAGGAGAATTTGCATTCGGAATAATTTAATTTTTAGACTGAATTATTTTTCGATAAATAGTAATTTTGTGGCTATATGATTGCTCAAAATAATTCTAATCAACAACAAGTTCTTGTCGTTTCTTCGTTTGATGAACTTGTACATACAGCTTTTTCTGGGAAAAATAATGCGATAAATTGGCAGCGAAATTTGGAAGGTGATTTTGAGGAAATTGTGAATCAATTGATTTTAAAAGATGATATTACTGTTATTTCCATTGATGATTTGAATGATTTAGATTTATCTAAAGAAGGAATTAAAGCGAGAAATATTTTGATTAATGATTTACAACAATTAACTGATTTCGGTGCTTCGCCAACTTTAAATTTACTAAAATGCTACGAACGCGATAGTGAATTTGATTTTATTTCAACAGATGTTTATTCATTTCACGTTGATCGTTCGCCAATTCCTACGGATACTTTTTTGTGTACATATTATGGCGCTGCCAGTGATACTGTAGCGAATGAAGATGCCCAACAAAAAATCTTGATTCCTGAAATTAGAGAAAAATTATTCGAATTATATGATGAACACATCGATGGATTTGAAGATTTTTTGAAAGAATATTTCTTTGATTTGCATTATCAAATTCGTCCAGGTGTAGAACCAATTAATTTAGGATTAGGAAATCTTTGGCGATTGGCAGTTGATCATCCAGAACAAAAAGTTTTGCCTTGTGTACATCGCGCACCGAAAGAAAATAAAGATGAATATCGATTATTGTTAATCTGTTAGGAATAAATTATCAAATAATTATTTTATCGTTTTTTTTATAAAAATTATATGATTTAGATTCAAAAGATTAGATTTTTGAATGAAGTCAAGCTTTTATTATTACAATGGTTTGACTAAATTTGCGTATATTTATTGGTGAATAATTATTGTTAATTTAATTTCTATCATTATGAACAAAGAATCAGATATACTAAAATTAGAAGAAGCAGGAGCGTTAAATCGTTTAGCTAAGTCTGCATCACAAGCTGCAATTAGAGTTTCGGAAGCATTAGATTTATCAGTTCAATATGTTCAAGGAAATCGAATCATCGAGAGAAAACCTAATGGAGAAATTAAGGTGATTAAAACAATAGATCGAATAAAAGTTCCAGCTGAATTGAAAAAAGGAGCTAAATTATGTCTAAAATAAAACGTTTACGCGTTTTTGCTGGTCCAAATGGATCAGGAAAGTCTACTTTATTTGATTCAATCTCATCAAAATTTAATGCTGGATATTTTATCAATTCAGATTTGATTGAGAAAGAAATTTCTTCAAAAGGTTTTATTGATTTGGATCGATATGAACTAAAACTTACCGAAAAAGATTTTGAAGATTTCAAAGCGGAGCCTGCTTCAATTTCATTATTCAAAAAAGCAAATAATGAAGGAAAAGCAATTGATGTGCAGTTTCGAAATAATGTTTTGGTTGATAAATCTAAGTCTACACATAGTTACGAAGCATCTTTTATTACTTCATTTATCCGAAAACACTTATTGATTAAAGGTAAATCTTATTCATTTGAGACGGTAATGAGTCATCCTTCTAAAATTGATGAAATAGTGGATGCTAAAAAGCGTGGTTTCAAAACATATATGTATTTTGTCTGCATTGAAGATCCTTTGATTAATATTTCTCGAATTGAAAATAGAGTAGAAAAAGGTGGACACGCTGTACCTGATGAAAAGGTGATTAAAAGATATCATTCTACTTTAATGAATTTATTTCCAGCTTTAAAAATTGTAGATAAAGCCTATATTTTTGATAATTCAACTCAAGAAATGAGATTATTTGCTCAAGTTAAGAGAAATGAACTTGAAATAGTTTCAGATAAAGTTCCAAATTGGTTTATAAAACAACTGCAATAAAATTTTATCTTTGTAAATATAATGGTACAAATGGACGAATTCCGATTTTACAACGCCATTTATTACAAGGATTACATCATATACTATGGATTTACAAGATCAATTAAAAAATCTTTTTCCCGATCATATACCTGAGCCAGAAGAAGTATCAAATGAAGAACAACATGAGTTATGGATTCAGAAAGAACCCTTAATTTGTAAGTTTGAGAAACGAAAAGGGAAAGTAAATACAATTATAGAAGGTTACGAAGGAGAAACAGAAGATTTCAAACTTTTAGCAAAAGAAATTAAGCAATTTTTGGGTGTTGGAGGGAGTTTTAAAGACGAACAAATCATCATTCAAGGAGATTATCGCGATAAGATTATGGCCTTTCTGAAAGATAAAGGATTTAAAGTGAAAAGAGTAGGAGGTTAACATTTTCTTTGCAATTTTTACTGATAAAAATCGTATATTGTTCTCTTATTTTTAATTTTAAATCATGAGTAAAGCAGCATCAGAATTAGTTTTAAATGCAGACGGAAGTGTTTACCATTGTAATATAAGACCAGAGCATTTAGCAGATACTATTATAACTGTTGGTGATCCGAATCGTGTCGAAAAAGTTTCAAGACATTTTGATACAATCGAGCACACAGCAAGCAAAAGAGAAATTGTAACGCATACAGGAACGTTGAATGGTAAACGTTTAACAGTTATTTCGACTGGTATGGGTACGGATAATATTGATATCGTTTTATCTGAGTTAGACGCTTTGGCTAACATCGATTTAGAAACTGGTGAGATCAAAAAAGATTTCAGAAAACTATCATTTGTTCGTATGGGAACTTCTGGAGCTTTACAGGCAGATATTCCTGTAGATAGTTTCGTTATTGGTTCTCACGGTTTAGGTTTAGATGGACTTTTACATTATTATGTTGGGAGCGAAGCGGTGATGAATAAAGAGGTAGAAGATGCTTTTATCAAACATGTAGATTGGTCGTCGAATAAAGCTCGTCCATATTTAGTAAAAGGATCTGATTTATTGTTAGATAAATTGGCTTCTGAAAAAACGATTCAAGGAGTAACGGCTACAGCTTGTGGTTTTTATGGACCTCAAGGGCGTTATTTGAGATTGCAACCAAATCCAGCTGATATTAATGAGCGTTTAACAACTTTTAATTACGAAGGTTTAAGAATCTCTAATTTCGAGATGGAAACTTCTGCAATCTATGGATTATCAGCGATGATGGGACACGAAGCGTTATCAATAAATGCAATTGTTGCGAATAGAATTTTAGGTGAATTTAGTGCCGATTCTTACAAAGCAGTTGATGCAATGATTGAATATTCGCTGGAAAAGTTAACGAAATAATTTCAGATTTATACAAAACAAAAGCTCGAGAATTTTCTCGAGCTTTTTTGATATTATATGATCTAGAATTTTAATTTTAATTCAAATTCATTAATTCTTTTGCTTGATTGATTGCTGCATCTGTTAATTCTGAACCAGAAATCATTTGAGCAATTTCTTCTAAACGTTGTTGTTGAGAAAGTTCTATCACATTTGTTTGTGTCGTTTCGTCAACAACTTCTTTGTAAACTTTTAGCTGATAATTTCCTTTTGAAGCAACTTGTGGCAAATGCGTAATTACTAAAAGTTGCATATTTTCAGCCATTGTTTGCATTACTTTTCCTGTTTCATTCGCAACTTTTCCAGAAATTCCTGTATCAATTTCATCTAAAATCAACGTTGGTAAATGTTGATGCGTTGCCAATAATTTTTTAATCGCTAACATCAATCGAGAACGTTCTCCACCAGAAACAGATTTCTCGAAAATACGCGGTTCCATTCCTTTATTTGCCGAGAATAAAAACAAAACTTCATCTTTTCCAGTTGCTGTGAAATCTGCTGTTTCGTTTAATTGAATCGTTAATTGAGAATTTTCCATTCCTAATTGTGACAACGTATTCAAGATATTTTTTCTAATAATTTCGATAGAAGAAAATCTATTTTTTCTAATCTTAATTGATTGTTTTTCAAGTTTTTCTGAAATTGAATTCAATTCTTTATTTAAGTGAATAATTAAATCACTCAAATTATCAAACCCAGAAGTTTGACTTTCTAATTCATCACGTTTTGCAATTAATTCTTCAACAGAAATCACATTATGTTTTCGTAATAATTTATGAATCAAATCGTAGCGATCTGTAATTTCTTGTAATCTTTCAGGATTAATTTCAGTCGAATCTATCAAACTACTCATTTCACCCGAAATATCTTGCAATTCTATTTTTGATGAAATCAATCGCTCGTAAATCGAATTGTATTGTGAATTATAATCCGAAATTTTATTCAATTTATTGCTTGCTTCATTCAATTGAGAAATTATTCCCATTTCAGGATGCTCCAAAAATTGGTAAGTTTCATTCAAAGTCGAAATAATTTCTTCTACGTTTGACAAAGATTTTATCTCGATTTCCAACTCTTCTAATTCCTCATTTTTTAGCGAAGCATTGTTCAGTTCTTCCCACAAATGCAATTTATATTCTAAATCTTGAGATTGATTTTCTAACGAATTTTGAGCGTCTTTTATCTTTTTCTTCGTAGAAATATAGTGGTTAAAATCCTTCTTATATTCTTTCAATAAGTCTTTATTTTCTCCGTAAATATCCAACATCGAAAGTTGAAAATCAGCTTCAAAAATTTTAGGTGTATTAAATTGAGAATGAATATCAATCAATAATTCTGATAATTCTTGCAAAATAGAGACTTTAACAGGCGTATCATTGATAAAAGCGCGCGATTTCCCAGATGGTAATAATTCTCTTCTCAGAATAGATTCGTCTTCGTAATCCAAATCATTTTCTTCGAAAAAATCATTTAATTCAAGATTTTTTATCTCAAAAACAGCTTCGATAATACATTTTTCATCAATATTTTTCAAGGCTTTTAAATCGGCACGTTCGCCTAAAACTAATTTTAAAGCACCTAACAAAATCGATTTTCCAGCACCAGTTTCACCGGTAATTGTGGTCATACCTTGATGAAAATCAATCTCCAATTGATCGATAATGGCAAAATTATTAACGCGAAGAGTTTTTAACATTTACTTTTTCAATTTATTCCAATAATTGTCGTTGTATTTTGGCGCGATTGAATTTAAAATTCCTTTTAGTTTTTCGATATTCACCGTAGAAACCTGTCCGCCTGAAAATACTTGACTAATTTCGCTATTTTTTGCTGTTAAGAAAAGTTCTAGCGGATAAAATTGAGAATAATTTCCTCTTTGGTAAAATTCTAATTGTAATAACGTATTTCCAATCGCATTTTTACCACGAACTTCGTTTTCAGACATAATGTCTAAGCCGTTTCTATGATATTGATAGATAATATTTCGAAGTGTAGAATTATCCGATTTTAAAATATTGTTAATTAAAGCTGTGCGCGATTTTATTCCATCTAATTCGCTCCAACCAGAGAAGTTATTATTTGCTTGACCGAAATCAGCAATTTTCTTCGCCATTTTGAAATACTCAGTTCCGCCTTCTTTCGCAAACGTATCTGCATCATATCCCAAAACTAAATAAATGTAATACGTTAATACATCTGTCAAATTTTTTCCACTGAATTTGCGATCATTGAAAATTAATTCTTCAGATTCTTGGTATTGAAACGTAAAATTATCGTCAGATAAATTAAGAACAGGCGTATAGTACGTTGAGTTAAAAACAGGACGACGAGATTGTACTAAAATCGTACCTTTCATTCTGTTTCCCTCTCGTTCAATTATATTAATGACGAAACTAGCTTCAATTCTTTCGTATGTTTTTAAACGATCATTTGTCCATTTTGTTGAATTAATAAATGTTTTTAATGATCTTTCTAAAGTTTGATAAACCTGTGTGTTAGATCCTTGAACTTGAGAATAATCGACTTTTACATCTGCAATAATATTTTGCGAGAAAGCCGAAATAGCTAAACACGACGAAAAGAAAATTGAGGCTAATTTCTTCATAATAAATTTTATAACTTATTTAAAATGACATTTAAAATATCTTTTGCAACATCTGTTTTTGATTTTGCATCAAATTGTTGCATTGATAAATCTTTGTCAATAATTGTAATTTTGTTTGTATTCTTCTGAAAACCAGCTTCTTTATCTTGCATCGAATTAAGAACTATAAAATCAAGATTCTTTTTGGCTAATTTTTTCTTTGCATATTCTTCTTCGTTATTCGTTTCTAACGCAAAACCAACCAATAATTGATGTGTTTTGATTTCGCCTAACGATTTTAGAATATCAGGATTTTTCACCAATTCGATAATTAAATTATCATCATTTTCTTTCTTAATTTTTTGCTCAGCCATTTCTTTTGGACGATAATCTGCAACAGCCGCCGACATTACAACAACATCAGCATCAGCAAAATTAGCGTGCATCGCTTCGTACATATCACGAGCAGAAACAACATTTATTCGATCGATAGGAAAACCGGTAACAGATTCGTGACTTGGACCACTGACCAAGGTAACTTTAGCACCCAAATTAGTAGCAGCTTTCGCAATCTCGAATCCCATTTTTCCAGAAGAATAATTACCTATAAAACGAACAGGATCTAAGTTTTCGTATGTAGGACCAGCAGAAACCACTACTTTTTTTCCGTGAAGTGGGAGAGTAGCTTCGATTGTACTTTCCAAAAACGCAATAATGTTTTCAGGTTCAGCCATTCTACCTTCTCCAACCAATCCACTTGCTAATTCACCAGCTTCAGCAGGAATACAAATATTTCCGAAAGATTCTAATTTAGCAATATTTTCTAAAGTTGAAGGATGTTTGTACATATCCAAATCCATTGCTGGAGCAAAATATACAGGACATTTAGCTGAAAGATAAGTTGCTAGAACTAAATTATCACATGTCCCATCTGCCATATGTGACAACGTATTTGCTGTGCAAGGCGCAATAATCATATAATCTGCCCAAAGAGCATATTCCACATGATTATTCCAATCCCCTTTATCACCGAAAAATTCCCATTCGACTGGATGTTTGGAAAGCGTGGAAAGTGTAAGTGGAGTAACGAAGTTTTGAGCTTCTGGCGTCATAATAACTTTGACATCAGCTCCTTTTTTGATAAGCCCTCTAACAAGAAAAGCGGCTTTGTAGGCCGCTATTCCGGCAGAAACTGCCAAAAGAATTTTTTTACTATGTAAAACAGACATTATTTATCCTCATTTGGATTTCTGTAATATACGTCATTGTCTAACCATTCCTTAACCGCAATAGAAGTCGGTTTTGGTAATCTTTCGTAGAATTTTGAAACTTCGATTTGCTCTCTGTTTTCAAAAACTTCTTCTAAAGAATCTGTATGTGCAGCAAACTCATCCAATTTCTGAATTAATTCAGTTTTCATTTCTTGGTTGATTTGTTCTGCTCTTTTACCCATAATTACAATCGATTCGTATAAGTTTCCTGTTTTCTCATCGATTTTATTACGATCATAAGTTTGTGTTGTTGGTGCTGCACCGATATCCTTGAAATTCATAATGAAAGAATTTTATATATTTTACTATTATTTATTATTTTGCTCTTTGCTTAATTCAGCTTGATCAGCTTCAAATTTCTTTTTAGCTACTTCTATATCAGCTAATTGTTTTTTAGTCTCCACCATATCTTTGTCGATTTTCTCCATCAATTTATCAGCTTCTGCTTTAAATTTTGTTTGTGGATAATATCTTGTTAACAATAGATATTGTGTTCTAGCATCTTGTAAACGTAAATCCTTGTTCTCGATACGAGAGAAATTTAATGCCAATTCTGTTTTAGAACGTAATGAATACATCATTGCTTCTTCACGAAATTTAGAATCTGGATATTCATCAACCATATTGTCAAAAGAAACTCCAGCAGCCTTGTATTTCATTGTTTTGTAATAAACTTTTGAAATTTCGAAAGACTTTAACTCTAATTTTTGTCTAAGTTCTGTAATATAATTATTCGCTTCTGCAACGTGTGCTGATTCTGGATACGAATTGATAAATCCTTGTAACTCACTGATTGCTGTATATGTACTTGTTTGATCCAAGTCATATTTTGGCGAATCTTTGTAATAAGAAAATGCAGATTTGAACAACGCTTCTTCTGCGCGGCTATCCATAGGATAAGCTCCTGCAAAGCTTTTGAATTGATGTCCTGCTAAACGGAAACTTTTTTCGTTAAAGTTACCTTGTGCCATATTATAGGCAATGTCCGCAGATTTTTCTGTTCCTACAAATGATGTAGAAATTTTTTCATACAATTCGTTTGCCAAATCATATTTACCATCTTGATACAATTGTGTAGCCAATGTAAAGATTTCGTCTTTATCCGTACTTTTCATCGCTTTGTTATAGGTCTTGTTACAAGACACTAAAGAAGCGCCAATTAAAACTACTAAGCTTAGTTTTTTAAACATTCTGCAAATTTAATAAAATTTGAGGACTAAAGTATAAAATATTTTTTTCTTATCCTCTTAATAAAATCTCAAAGTTTTGATTTATTCCGCTGTTGCGTCTACGCTTAACGTAACTACGTCACGGTCAAATAGATATAAACCTCCCTTGTCAGATCCGATCATTTCTAACTTATCTAAGATATTTCTTGCTAATTTTTCTTCCTCAATTTGCTCAGAAACATACCATTGCAAGAAATTGTGAGTTGAATAATCTCTTTCTTCTAATGTTAAGCCTACAATGTCGTTAATTGATTCAGATACAAAGCATTCGTGATTTAAAATTGCAGTAAAAACTTCTTTCAATGTTGTGAAATCTTGTTTTGGTTCTTCAATTTGTGGAACAAACGCTTTTCCGCCTCTTTCGTTAATAAATTTAATTAATTTTAACATATGCATACGTTCTTCGTCTGCATGCGAGTACAAGAAATTTGCAGTTCCTTCCAAACCTTTCACTTCTGCCCAAGAAGCCATAGCTAAATATAATTGAGAAGAATCTCCTTCTAATTTGATTTGTTTGTTTAATGCGTCTAATATTGTATCTTTTATCATAGCTTTATTTTTTTAGATGTTTGATAATAATTGGTTAATTTTTGTTGTCAAGTTAGCTGATGCTGGAACTAAAGGTAATCTTGTAAATGGTTTACAAACGCCTTTGTTATCTAAAACAGCTTTTATTCCGCAAGGATTTCCTTCCTCGAAAATAGCACGTGTAATTTCTACAACTTTGTAATGACCTTCGTAAGCAGCAACAACTTCTTTGTTGATTGCTTTACGAATCATATCTGTAAAAACAGTTGGAACACCTTGTCCGATAACAGAAATAACACCAGAACCTCCAGCTAAAGTCATTGGTACAGCGAATTCATCATCACCAGAAATAATATTGAAATCTTCGCGTGTATTTTTACGAATAATATCTGTTGATTGTAAGAAATCTGGTGAAGCTTCTTTAATTGCAACAATATTTTTGAATTCATTTGCTAAACGAATTGTTGTATCTGCTGAGATATTAGAACCCGTTCTACCAGGAACATTATACAAAATAATGTTGGCATCTGTACTTTCTGCAATCGCTTTATAATGTTGGTAAATCCCTTCTTGATTTGGTTTATTATAATAAGGAGAAACTGTAAGAACTGCGATATAATCACTTAAATCTGTTTCTTGATATTCATTAATAACTTCTGCCGTATTGTTACCTCCAATACCCAAAACCATCGGAACACGATTAGCATTCGCCTTCTTTATTGTTTCGATTACCTGTTTCTTTTCATCCTTTGTAAGTGTTGCTGCTTCTGCAGTAGTTCCTAAAATAACTAAATACTCAACACCGCCATCGATACTATAGTTTACTAAATTTTCTAATGCAGCATAATCTACGGTACCATCTTGTTGAAAAGGCGTAACCAAAGCAACTCCTGTCCCAATTAATTGTTTCATCTTCTATAAATGTTATTAAATCTAATACTAAGTTAAAATTCGGAATTATATCTTGAATAATCAAATAATAGTGTTAATCTATAATTGGTCTTAGATAAAATCCAAAATCTTTCAAAAATAACGATTAATTCAGAGGAATAAAATTAATTTATGTATAGATTATATGATTTTACTTATAAAAAAAGCCACTCAAGTGAGTGGCTTACTATATTTTTAACGTTTGATTAGTTAAATGTGTATTTAAATCCTAAAGAAAAACGACCAGCTTCGAAGTTAGAATCGTTTGTTAAGTTCCACCATGGTTTCCAATCAAAATGTAAAGCCAATGGAGCAGAAGGAATTTTGTATTCTAAACCAGCTTGCGGACGAATTGCAAAATAAGTTTTGTCCTCAAATTTACCTCCATCTACAAAAGATAATTGAGGTCCAACACCAACATACCATCCTAATCCATTTGCACCAGAAAAAGGTTGATTATACGTATAATCTGCACCTAAAACAGTAATGTTATCTCCAAACATAACTTGTACGTTACCCGCATTTTTACCATCAAAAGAGTGCTTGAATTGTGGACCTACGAGTGTCTCTCCGTCTCCTAAATCTACAACAACACCTAAAGCATTTTTATAGTTTTGAGCATTTACTTGAGAAATTCCTAATGCCATTACAGCTACTAATAATACTTTTTTCATTTTTATCAAATTTTCAGTTTTAACTTTGTTATGCCAAGAATTTTACAAAAAGCGTGCAAATGTTATCTTAATGTTAAGTTTTAACATAAGTATTGTTGTTTGGTTTCGGATATAACCCTTTATATCAGTAATATAATCGATTAATTTAAAATCATTCTAAAGTTTAAACTTTTACATCATTTTCTTAAAAAAGTTAATTTTGTAGAAACAAAATAATAATGATTAAAACTGTAATTTTCGATATGGACGGCGTAATCGTCGATACAGAACCAGTACATAAATATGCTTATTTCGAACATTATAAAGAACTAAATATTCCGGTTACGGAAGAATTATTTGCCACATTTACAGGACAATCGACAAAAAATGTTTATCAAATCTTGAAAGATAAATTCAATTTGAAAGATGAAGTGAACGATTTGGTTTTGAGAAAACGTACAATTTTTAATGAAGCTTTTGATACAAAACCAGATTTATATTTGATTGATGGTGTTGAGAGGTTGATTAGAGATTTATACAATAATGGAATTGAATTGATTTTGGCTTCATCGGCTTCAAAATCGACAATCGATCGTGTTTTTAATCGTTTTGAGTTGAATCAATATTTTACGCATAAAGTTTCTGGCGAAAACTTTCCGAAATCAAAACCAGATCCAGCCATTTTTCTGCATGCCGCTGATTTAGCAAAGTCCGAACATAGCGAATGTATTGTTATCGAAGATAGTAAAAATGGAGTAGAAGCGGCTTTACGAGCAAGTTTGTATTGTTTGGGTTACAAAAGTGTAAATTCGAAACAACAAGATATTTCAAAAGCAAATTGTATTGTTGATGATTTTAATGCGATTGATGCGAATTTTATCAAAGAATTAAATTAACAATTTAAGATTAATCAATAATTCTAAATTGTTTCATTAAGAAAATGGCATTCATCATTTTGGTTGTGCCTTTTCTTAATTTATAATCCGAATAATAATTGTTGTCCACGTTTTTTAATTCGAAACAATAATTAATAATATGATCCGGATTTTCACTTTCCATTTTCGTTAATTCCAAATCATGTGTCGCAATAAAACCAATCAATTTTGTGGGAGATTTGATTAATTTTTCTAAAAATTTCTGCGAACCAATTAATTTATCTTCCGAATTTGTTCCTTTTAAAATTTCATCTAAAATGATGATTTGTGGTTGATTATTTTCTAAACGTTCAATTAATATTTTCAATTTGTTAATCTCATTTTTGAAATAAGAATCGCCAGATGACAGATTATCAACCGTTCTGATACTTGTAAATAAATCCATTGGGTAAAATGACATTTTTTCTGCACTCACTTTTGCGCCATTCATCGCTAAAACCAAATTTGTTCCAACTGTTCTCAAAAAAGTACTTTTTCCAGCCATATTTGCACCTGTAATAATCGCAATATTGTTTGGACGATTGGTTTCCAAATCATTTTTCACAACTATTTTTTCATCTAATAAAGGATGAAAACCATTGATAATTTTTAATTCATACGGTTCTTCTACGATTTCGGGAAATGTAAATGAAGTATGTTTATCGTTGAATAGTGCAAATGAAACGAAGGCTTCTAATTTGGCTAATTCATCTAACCAAGGTTTGATTTGATGAACCGTTTTTTGAATTTCATTTTCAAATTTGATCGAATAATGTAATCGCCACAAGAAAAATGTATTCAACACAAAGCCTACAAGTGGGAAATTTGCTGCATCTAAAGTTTCTTTTGTTGAAGAAATTGTCTTGATTAAATCCGATGATTTGAAAGGATGTACAAACTTATTTTTAATTTCAGCGTTTAGTTTTGACTCAAATTTTTCCTCTTCAATATGTCGAAAAACTTCATATAAATTATCCAATTCATCTGCTTTCATTGTCGTGTACGCCGCAATTCGTCGAAGTTGTTGCTTATAAAACATGGAAATTGCATTCGGAATAATAACTGCACCCAAAATCCAATAAAAAACAATTTCTTTCGGAAAACCAATAATTGCTAAAGCGGTAAAGCACAAAATATTCAGAACAGAAATGATGATTGGAAGTAATTTTATTGAATCAGTATTAAATACACGATTTTCGAACACAAAAATTGAAGATTGATTCATGTTTAATCGCTTAGTAAACGTCAAAAATGTCACAATCCAATTTCTTTTTTCAGCCAATTCTTCAAAAGCATTTTGTCTATCAATAATTTCAGATTTGTTTAAAATCAAATTCGATAAAAAATGTTTGAGCTGTAAATTACCAATACGAGTTTGCGTTTTATTGATTCGATTGAAGATCGAATTTCCTTCCAGAATATCTAAATCTTTGTTGTAAACATTATTGAACTGAGAATTATCTTCAACAAATTGATCGATAGAATTATCAGTTTTTATTTGATTAATAATTTCTAATGCTTGGATGGAATAATTAAGTTGCGAAGAAATTTTAGAAGTTTTAACTACTAAAATGATAAAAACAATAAATAAAATAGAAGAAATAATCAAATATAAATTGTTGCTCGACGTAACATAAAGCAAGAAAAATACAACTGAAATAATAAATGCAATAAGCCTGATATTGCTAATTCTATTCTTTTTCGATTTCAATAAATCAAAATCATTTTGTAGTTTTTCTTCAATTTTTATATAGTCTTCCATTTTTAATTTTATTTCTGATTAAAGGTAGTGGTATAAACAATAAAAGAGCGAAATTTCGCTCTTTTATTATTTTTTAACTTCTTGAAATTGTTTTTCTGTAATTATTCCTTTTTCAACCATTTTAGAAAGCCAATCAATAATTTCCTGCTTTTCTTTAGATTTTAATTGTGAAAGATTAATTGTTGAATAATTTCCAATATCATTTTCTATTCCATATTTCTCAGTTATAGCATCCAAATAATCTATATAAGCTTTTTCAAAGTGATATTTTTCTGCCATTATTTTTGAATAAACCATTAAAGAATCTGTTCTACCTTCAAAATTTGAATCTTTTAAATGATAAAATAATTCTGAATAAGCTTCTTCATCACCAAGTTTCTTCACTTTTGTAGTAATCGAATCGTAATTATCAGAAATTGAATTCATTGTTGTTACATTCTCGTGAATTATAGGTGTAACAATATTGTTTTCTTTTTTACAAGAAAACAATAAAAATATAATAATAAATGAAAATATGTTTTTCATTTTTAATGATTACAACACTTTTATTTCGAATACTTTTTCATCATTCAAATAACCTTCTAAGGTATCTTTTGAATTGATTTTAGAAACTCCAGCTGGCGTTCCTGTAAAAATTAAATCGCCTTTTTTCAAGGTAAAATATTTAGAACATTCTGCAATCAACGTATTGATATGAAAAATCATATCTTTTGAATTTCCTGTTTGCACGTTTTCTCCATTTCGATCTAATTTGAACGCTAAATTCTCTAAATCAAAATTTTCTTTTGGATGAAAATCAGAAGCAAATGCAGAACCATCAAAAGCTTTCGCAATTTCCCAAGGAAAACGCTTTTCTTTCAATTCTTGTTGTACATCGCGCGCTGTAAAATCAATTCCTAAACCGATTTCTGAAAAATAACGATCTGCAAATTGAGGTTGAATCATTTTTCCAACTCGATCAATTTTAATTACAATTTCCGTTTCAAAATGAACTTCTTTCGTAAAACTTGGAATAACAAAAGGAAAACCCTTTCTTAAAATGGCCGAATCTGGTTTCATAAAAAACATAGGCGATTCTGGAATTGGATTATCTAATTCTTTTGCATGTTCGACGTAATTTCGTCCGACACAAATAATTTTCATCGCTTAAAAACCGTTTTGTAATTTGATTCGAGTAAAAACTTTCTTTGTATATAAAGGAAAATCGGCATTCTGAATCCACGCATAATAACCTGGATCTTTCGCAAAGATATCCGTCACAACTTGTCCTTTATACTTGCCAAACGAAATAATTTCTTGGTCTTTATCATTGTACTGAATAAATCCAGCTAAATCAGCCGTTTTGCGTTGAGAAGAAAATTCGCTCAAAAATTTATTGTCATTTTCAAGCTCGTCATATTTCTCGATTTGCGCCATCAAAACTTCGTAAGTCGCAATTGTATCAGCTTCCGCAGAATGTGCATCAATCAAATCTTTATCGCAATAATACTTATAAGCAGCGCTTAAATTGCGAGGTTCCATTTTATGATAAATCACTTGCACATCAATTGGACGATGTTTTGATAAATCAAAATCAAAACCATTACGTAATAATTCTTCTGCTAAAAGTGGAATATCAAAACGATTTGAATTATATCCTGCCAAATCAGAATCTTTAATCATTTCCATAATCGCAGGGGCAAGTTCTTTGAAAGAAGGCGCATCGGCAACATCTTCGTCAGAAATTCCGTGGATTAAAGTTGTTTCTGGTGGAATTGGAATTCCAGGATTAACTTTCCAAGTTTTTACTTCTTTTGAACCGTCTGTCAAAGCTTTCACGATAGAGATTTCAACAATACGGTCTTTTGAAACATTAGTTCCAGTTGTTTCTAAATCAAAGAAACAGATATTTTTAGTTAATTTCATTTTGTAATTTCTTTTCTAAAAATGATTGAGATAAGGATGTACAATAAGATGATTAGCGGAATTGCAGCAACTTGCAACCAAGCCACTAAACCTAATGTAATGATTAAGAAAATATATTTATAATAATTTTCTGCCCAACTCAATCCTTTAAATTTTAAGGCAAATAATGGTAAATCGACAATTAATAAAACACTAAATACAATAGAAACGGCAATTAATAAATACGGATCAAGAGATGGATTTATAATTTGTCCATTATTGTAATAGATAGAAAATAATGAGAAAATAAATAAGGTATTTGATGGTGTTGCCAAACCTTTGAAATACGTTGCTTGATCTTCATCTAAATTAAATTTTGCTAATCGTAACGCCGAAAAAGCAGGAACTAAAAAAGCAAATAATGAAATTGCAGCAATTTTTAAATTCTCATTTTCATAAATAAAATCAGTTGAAAAATGATTAAACATCGAAAATAACATCAATCCTGGTACAACACCAAACGAAATACAATCTGCCAAAGAATCCAATTCTTTTCCAATCGGGCTACCAATATTCATTAGTCGTGCAACCATTCCGTCCAAAAAATCAGCAACTAATGAAATCAACATCAAAACCATCACAATTGTAACTGTGGTAGTTGTGATTTGAGCATTGCTCGAAATCATGAAAATGGCTGATAATACACCACATGAAAGATTAAGTAGTGTTAGAAAATTTGGAATTGTAAATAATTTCATAAATGAATTTTTCATCGCAAAAATACAAACAAAAATTAATCTGAATCCTTTTTAAACACAATAAAACCACTATTTTTGAGTTTTTATATTCGTAATTCATCAATTTTGAAAAAGACATTCCTTATATTATCTGTTCTGGCAAGTCAATTTGCTTTTTCTCAAACCACACGCAAATATTCGAACGAGTTTTTGAATATTGGTGCAGATGCGCGCTCGTTTGCAATGGGTAATGCGGTTGTGGCGAATATTGGAAATGCAAATGCGGCTTATTGGAATCCTGCTGGATTAACGGAAATTACCTATGATTGGGAAGCTGCAGCAATGCATGCTGAATATTTTCAGTCGATTGCGAAATTTGATTATGCAGCGGTTGCAATTCCGTTGAGAGAAAGTAATTCTACGATAGCTTTTTCGTTTACGCGTTTTGGTGTTGATGATATTTTGAATACTACGGAATTAATTGATAATCAAGGAAATATTAATTACGATAAAATCTCTAAATTTTCTACAGCAGATTATGCTTTGACGATGTCTTATGCGGGAAATGTGTTCAACAATAAAGATATTCAGTTTGGCGCAAATGCTAAAATTGTTTATCGACATATTGGGAAATTTGCGCAAGGATTTGGTTTCGGAATTGATCTTGGTTTGCAATATCGTACTGATAATAAAATGTATTTTGGTTTGATGGCGCGCGATATTACAACGACTTTCAATGCGTGGAGTATTAACAAAGAAAAGTTAAAAGAAATTACAGTTGACGAGCCAAGTAACGAAGGTGAGCCAACAATTTTGAATGATTTGCCAGGAGAAAATATCGAATTAACAATGCCTAAATTACAATTTGGAGTTGGAAAACGTTTCGATTTTAATGAACGAGTTTCGCTGTTGGGAGAGATTGATATGAATATCGAATTTCAACAAACTAATGCTGCAATTTCTGGAAAAGGATTTTCGATTTCGCCACAAGTTGGTCTTGAATTAGGTTATGATGACATGGTTTTTGTACGTGGAGGATTGAATAATTTACAGAAAATTTCGCAATTTGATGGGAAAGATAAAACTCAAATTCAGCCAAATGTTGGGGTAGGTTTCAAATACAAAGGAATTTCGATTGATTATGCTTTAACAAACTTTGGAGACAGTGGCTTGGGATTATATTCTAACATTTTTTCTGTTCGTTTCGAGATGGATAAGTGGAGATAAATTTATCATTTAAAATATAATACAATCAATTCAATTTGAATTTTTTAATAAACAAAAAAGACTGCAATTTGCAGTCTTTTTTCATGTTATTTATTTTTTATAATCTTGATTTTATTGTACTATTTGCTTCATCAATTTGTCTTGATTTTTTCAGTTTTTGATTTCCAAATTTGTATGATAAACTAACTGAAAATTCTCTGTTGTATTGGTTTTGCCAAACATTATTGAAACTTCCATTTTCTTGTTTACTATTTATTGTTGTGACATTTGTATTGAATAAATCATAAGCTTCGAACATTAAAGTCCAATTATTCCATATTTTTTTGATATTTACATCAAAACTGTGTTGTTTTCCAAGTTTCCCTAGTTCGATTTCTAAAGGTGATAGATACCAATAATTAACACCTAAAAACCAATCTTTTTTCGAAGAAAGTCGTATTGTATTATCTAATTTAAAATAAATATTCGATGCTTGACGATCAACAACATAAGTCGAAATTTTTTCTTCAAAACCAGGTTTTTGAATATAGGTAGGATCACTATCGACAATCCCTCTATATGCTTGATACATATAAATAAACATATAATTCGCAGACCAAATTCCGTTATAAAAACTCTTATTCATTCCAACCGAAAGGTTTAATGATTTTTTGTTCCCATAATTCATTCTAATGTAACGCAAAAACTCTGTTGTTTCACCTGTTTCAAGATTTTTTACTGTTCCTTGCAAAGGCAATTGACTTGTCGCATCGTCAATATATTCAAATTCTGCATTGAAAAAATAAGCGCTTTTATACAAATAATTTAACTCTTGTTTATAGAATTTAGAACTCATCATAAATGGATTGTTCTGAATATAATTTGTCTGAGTAAGATAAACTCTTGATGGATTCAATTCCCAAAAAGCTGGTCTACGAACGCGACTCGAAAAAGAATAACTGACATTATGATCTTGATGAATCACATAATTTAGAGATAAATAAGGTAAAATATTGTTGTAATTATTTTTGAATGAATTATTCTTATCAAGAATATCGCCATTCGTTTTTGTAATTTCTAATCGTGTTCCAATTTTCCCTGATAACTTTTCAGAAACTTGTTTTTCAAAAGTTAAATACAATCCAGCAATGTTTTCTTTGTATAAAAAATGATTACTCAAAATTTCATCTTTGATAAAATTATCGTTCACAAAACTCTCTTGTTTAGTATCATTATCCGTTTTTGTGAATGTATAACTTCCTCCAAATAACCACGTATTTTCTTTTTTAGTTTTTAGCGTATAATCAGCATTTGCACTAAAATTATTGATAATTTGAGGTACATTTTGTCTGAAGATTTCAACATTTTCATTATCTACAGGGATTGTTGTATTTGTACTTCTCATCTCTCGTTTATAATTAAGAAAAGAAGCATTTGTAACTAATTTACTTCCCAAACTATCAGTTCTTATTTCGTGATTTAAGTTGAACGAATGATTTCTTGTTTGAGCATTTTCGAGATTAATTGTTTGATTTTTAAATTCATGATTATAAAAATTATCTAACTTAAATTTTGAATCAAAACTCTTATTGTATCTAAAATTATAGGTTAAACCAATATTCTGATTTTTAGCTAATTCATAATCAAATCCTACATTTCCGCCAACATTCTTATTTGGATCATCTACAATTCCTCTCGATTCATTGATAAAATGAGCATTTCCATTCGATAAAATATTTTTCTCTCGAGATTTGTTATTTCCAATATAAATCCCAGAATTAATTGCCAATTTATCTTTTCTATAGTTTAAACCAGCATTCAATCTTTGACTATTAAAATAAGCCTGTTGATCTACAATTCTCACATTTCCATTCAAACCGTTTGTTGTCGTCGTTTTCATCACAATATTAATGACTCCAGTATTTGCTTCAACAGAAAATTCACTTCCAGGCGTTGTAATGACTTCAATTTTCTGAATATTTTCTGATGGTGTATTTTTCAACATTTCTATCACAGCTTCATTATCCATATTAGATTTTCGTCCGTTGATGTAAATAATAACGTCAGATTTATTCAGAATTTTAAGATTTTTCCCATCTGTAGAAGAAACTAAAGGCGTTTGTTTAAGCAGATTAAACGCGTCATTTCCTTTTGCAACAGGAGAATTTGAAACATCGAAAACAAATCGATCAGCTTTTTTCTGAAAAACTTTTTTAGCAATTACAACTTCTTTCAAATCAATATTTGGCATATTAATTTTGAATGATTTTGTTAATTCAGCATTAATTTCTATTTTTTCTTTATAAATCGTATCAAAATTTACCAAAATCGCAAAATCATACTTTCCAGCTTCAACTTGTTCAAAAACAAAATTTCCTTGTTCGTCTGTAACATTTGATAGTTCAGATTTTTCATTCAATAAAACAATTTCAGCTAAAGAAATAGGATTATTATCTTTTTCATTCAATACTTTACCTGAAAATTTTGTTTGCGCCATAACGGTGCAACTCAAGCATAATGCAGATATATAAAATAGATGTTTCATAGTGTTAATTTTATTATAGACGTTAATTCTTTTAAATAGTTACATGACAAAAACTATATTTTTATCAAAATTGTAATTTTATTCATCAAATAACTTTTACAAATCTATATAAAATATACTACTATGCAAAACAAAGTACTAAAATAAATTAACATATTTAATAATCACTAATATTAATAATTATTGGAAGTCAAAATTTTTATAATTTTATAAATCAACAACCTAAATCTACTATTTTGAGTCAACCAGAACTTATAGAACAACATAGTTTTACGAAAAGTCTTATTTTTAAATTAAAATCTTCTGTTTTAATTGGTCTTCGTGGGCTGAAAAATATTCAAGATAATCCTACAAAATTTCAATTTGATTCAAAATTAATTGATCAACCGATTATTGCATTTTCTGAAAGTGAACTTTGGAATCCAAATGACACAAAAGAAAATTGGATTTTAACAGCTGGTAAAATTCAGAATCTTCGAATTGCTTCTCAAAAAATTAATGGTTTAGAAATTAAAGCCAACGAAACATTTAGCTTTTGGAAACATATTGGTAATCCAAATTATGGTCAAGGTTATGTGGTTGGTCGAGAAATAAAGGAAGGTTGCATTGTACCAACGATTGCTGGAGGTTTGTGCCAATTATCTAATGCGTTGTATGATGCGGCTTTGAACGCAAATTTCGAAATTATTGAGCGTCATAAACATACCAAAATCATACAAGGTTCGTTGGCGGAAAAGGATCGCGATGCGACTGTAAAATGGAATTATATTGATTTACGTTTTCGTTCGGCTTATGATTTTAGAATCGAAACTGAATTAACTTCTACTCATTTAATTGTTCGCTATAAAAGTCAAAATAAAGATTTAAAATTATCAGAAAATATTGATAGTAAATTGGCTTTCAATTTTTTAAATGATTGTTATTCGTGTGGAAACGATAGTTGTCATCAACATGAAGATCAATCACATAAAAATCAACATATTAAAACGACGACTTATATTTTGGATGAAAAATGGCCAGAATATGATGCATATATTTCGAAAAATATAAATGAGAATGATCGTTTTATATTTTCGATGAAAAAGAATTTTTTCGTCAAAACGAATCGCTATAATTGGAGTTTTTCTTCTCATAAAGATAGCAAGACAACTTTATTTTCTGGAATTTATAGAGCTTTGAAATTACGATTTTCCAAAAATAAAAATCCATTCGAACTATCATTACAACTAGATGAAAAAATAGCAAATTCTGCTTCAAAATTAATTCCAATCGAAAGTACTCATTTAGTTATTAGTCAAAATTTATTGCCCTTTATTTATAAAAACGGAATGTTAGGCGGAAGAACTTTTGATGTTTTGATGACAAGATTACCTATTGAAACTTTGCATGAAAGATTGGATTATTCACATTTCATTTATCCAGAAAGTAAGACTTTGAAAGATTTTAGAGCAAATAAAAATTTAATTGATTTAGAAAATAATGCGTTAAACAAAGCGCAAAAAATTATTAGTCCACATACAGATATTCAGAAAATGTTTCAAAATAAAATTGTGAAACTTGATTGGAATATTGAACAAAATTTGAATCAAAAAACTGGGAATAAAATTCTTTTTCCTGCTTCTGCAATTGGTAGAAAAGGAGCGTATGAAATGCGAAAATTAGCAAAAGAACTCAATTTAAAATTGGTAATTCTTGGACGAAATCTCGAAATGGATAATTTTTGGAATGATGTCGAAGTTGAAAAATTTAATGGAAATTATGATGAAATTGATTTAATCATTTATCCAACAATTATCGAAAATCAACCACGACAACTTATAAAAGCTGTTTCTTATGGAATTCCAATTATTACAACAACCGCTTGTGGTTTACAAGAAAGTGAAAATGTAAAAGTTGTAAAATTAAATGATTATAATTCGTTGAAAAAAGAAGTCGAAAATTATCTTTTAATCGGTAAGTTTTCGTCAGCGCCCCATTCAGACCAAGAACCATCATAAACTCTTACCTCATCAAAACCGGCAATTGTTGAAGCTAAGGCTAGGATAGAAGCTGTAATTCCAGAACCGCATGAAAAAATATTTTCTTTGGATGAATCTGTCAATTTTTCGAAAATAGATTTTAGTTCTTCTTTTGATTTATATGTTGTACCAGCTAAAACATTCTCAAAAAATAAATTCTTAGAAGTTGGAATATGTCCGCTTCGTAAACCTTGTCTTGGCTCAGGGGAAGTACCCTTGAAACGCCCTTCTGATCGAGCATCTATAATCATTTTCGACTCATCATTTATTGCATTTAACATAACTTGTGTGTCAGCAAACCAATTCGATTGAAAATCAGCAATAAAGTTACCTTTTACATTAGGTTGAAAATAAGTAGAAGTTGTGTCAAAATTATTTTCTTGCCAAAGAGTTAATCCGCCATCTAAAACATATACTTCTTTGTGTCCCATAGCTTTGAACATCCACCAAACTCTCGGACTAGAATAAACGCCCCAACGATCATAACAAACAATGATAAAATCTTGATTAATGCCCAAATGTTGAGCTTCTTTTGTAAAAGTTTCTTCATCAACAAGTGTATGAGGAAATTGCGAAGAATGATCAGAAAATTTTCCTTCCAAATCAAAGAAAAGAGAATTCGGAATTAATTCTAATTCTTCATCTTTAATCGATTTTCCAACTTTATCAATCGTACAATCTAAAATAATTAAATTTTTAAGAGGTAAATTATCTTGTAATTCTTGTGCTGATATGATTGGCGAATTGAAAGTCATTTCTGTTTTATTTTTTATAAAAGTAAAAAAACGTTATCATTAATAGATAACGTTTTCTATATATTTTTCAGTTTGATTTTAAAACTATTTTATATTAAATCCGACTTTTATCATCGGTCCAAACATATCCATATCATAAACAAAATTGGAATTATTACTTCCTTTTTCGTAGTCCATACTTATGATTTGATAGTCCGCCATTGCGTAAAATAAATTAGAGAATTGATAACCAGCCAATCCTTCTAATTGCCAAGCTAATTTTGATCCAATTCCAAATCCTCCAATTTCTCCAGAAACATTATACAAAAACTTTTTGTTTGGTAAATTTCTTGTTCTTGCAACCAACATAGGATCTACCCAGGTTTTAGAAAGATTACGATCTAAATGCATTGGTTTTAAAGAAATTGGATTGATTAGATTTACATCAAATCCAGATTTAATATTTACAAGGTTCATACTAATTCCAGCTTCTAACCAAGGAGTTATTTTTCTCAATAAACCAGCTTCAAAAGAGAATTGTTTTGATGTTAATTTGCCATCCAAAACTAAAGGATCTTTTTTAACATTTGCAGCTAAAGAAGCATAAATAATATCAGATGTAATTACCCAATCTTTATTTTCGGCTTCAAAAGTTAACATTCCGGCAAATTTCAAATGCTCAAAAAAGTCTGATGGAGATTGACTTACATGTACATTCGGAAGTCGAGAAACACTCGCTTTTCCTTTCATGTGTGGCAACATCATATTTGGTTCTACTTTGAAATGCCAAGAATTATCGGATTGAATTGAGTCTTGAGCAAAAGTTTGAGTACTTGATGCTAATAGAATTAAAAATGTGCTTTTTTGAAAAAAGTTAAACATGATTTTTTAAGTTTCGTTTTATTAATTATTTCAAATAATAGAGAGAAAAGTTAAGTTAGTTATGGTTTATTATAGGTTAAGTTTCTTGTTAAATTGTCTAGATAAATCTAGTTTCATTCCCAATGTAAAAACGCTTTGTTCTTTTTTACCAGCATAATTTTTACCAAAAGAGATGCGCTGTTCTGTATACAATTGTACATATTTCATCGGATGATATTCTAATCCGGTAATCAAATCACTTCGTCTGAATTTTTTATCAATACTAATATTTTCAACAGATTTCTTTGTTTCAGGAACATATAAATTATAACCTCCTAAAATTGAAAATTTATTTAGTTTATATTTCATAGCAGTTTCAAAACCTTTTGCATCAAAAACATAAGAAGGATTAATTGTATTTTCAGATTGATATGAAATAGGTGTAAAATCTCCATTTTGTTGTAAGATTCCAAGTAGACTAACATCAAATTGTTTACTCGTATATTTTGAACCAATTGAATAAAAAGTTGGATGTCCAGATAAACCTAGAATATGATTATCATCAATTAAGTTTTGAGCTATAAAAGCACGGTTAAATGCAGCTCCAATACTAATATTTTGATTTAATTCTAATTGAGCAGAAAAACCAAAACCATCAATAATTTTATCATCATTTCCACCTTTTGTTTGGATTTGAGCACCAAATTGAAAAGCTTTAATTTTATTTCTGTAAATTATTGATTGATCTGCTCGTCCTGTTCCTAGCAAACCTCCATCTGTTCCACCTGTAAAAGTTGCAGAAGCGCGTCCTCCAAATACATTAAAACGATCTGTATAAGCTGTAACATCTCGGTAAACACTCCATTGTTTACCAAATGTTATTTTACCATATTTAGACAAATCAATTCCTAAGTAACCCAAGCGATTACCAAAAACTTGTTGTTTTTGTTCTGAAACAATTGTCAAAAGATCACTATCTAGATTTCCATCAACATTAAACGACGAGTTTCCTTTGAACATATTTATTTGTAATTCAACACCAGCTACAAATGCAATGTTTCCTTTTTTTTAGATTAATTTCAATTCCAGCACGAGAGGCATTTTCTTGTAGCTCCATTACTTTATCATGCATAGCAAGATGACCTCTCAAACTAGTGTAAGGTCTTATCGAAATATCAATTGAATCATTCGATTGTTGAGCATTAACAATAAATCCAAATAATAGAAAGGCAGGTATAAAATGTTTGTTATTGGCAATCATATTGAATGTTGATTTAGAACAATTTGTCAAAAAATATTAATTAATTTTTCGATCTAAATTCCAACAAATGTAAATGGTTTTGCATCACTAAAAAGTTGTGAAGTTTCGCCAGCATATGTTTCATTTTTACTTACGCTTAATCGTTTTGTTTTTGCATTTTTACTAAAATCAATTTTCTTTAAATCAACCCAAAATGTATTTGGAGTTTTTGTAGTTTCAAAGTAATAAACAAGATTTTTGTGATCTGAAACTGATCTCCATCTTGTAGATGATATGTTAGGTTCTGCTTCTGAAGAAATTCCTAACGGAACCGATACATTTCTAATAACACTAAAAACACTTGCAATAGAAGTACGAGTATCAGCGGTTTGCGGAATCGCATTTATGTAATATGATGCTCTTACGTAACGATCAGCAGCTCTGTTAGTTCCTGGTAACATGATTGTTCCTGGAATTCCTTTCCAATATTGATTAATTGCTAATTGCTCATCAAAAACTGGAGAATTTGTCATTACTGTATAAGATGGATCGTGGTGTATTTTCAATTTACCATTTACATATTCGAAAATTGCATTGTCTCCATTTGCATCAGAAATTGAAAGATGTAAAGTTGTAAATTTTTGAGTACCTGGAATATAATCAGAAACAATTACAAATTTTTCTTTTCTCAAATCATCCACAGCTTCTTTTACTGTAGCATAATTATCTAAAACATATTGAGCCCAAGCTGCAATTGTAACACCTGGTTTTGTTCCTTTTGGATTAAATTGCGGATACTGGCTTTCTACTAACCACAAAACATTTGCAACAAGTCCTTTTTCGTTCATGCCATCTGTTGTCGCAATATCCCAAGCGCTTGCAATTACACTTCCGTATTTTGAAGTCCATTTTTCCGAAGCATTTCCGACATTACCAGATCGATCTAGACCTCTAGGAAAAACCCAAATATTTGCATCAATTTCATCTTTCCAATCCATAGAACGAGCTGTGATTACAGTATTTTCTGGACCTTTATAGACAACTCTTGTGCATGCATCTACTTGTGGAGATAATAAAAAAAATAGGTTGGTAGAGAATAATGTCAAAGTTAATTTACTTAAAAAAGTCTTTTTCATTATGATGTATTTAGATTGTTAAAATTATTAATTTAATTGGAGAAAATTATACTCTTTTACTAATATTGTGTAGAATATTAGAATTAATTGTATTTAATTATCCATTTATATAATGTTGTTTTTGGAATATTATAACGTTCTATAATTTCTCTCTTACTCATTTTTTCATTTTTAATCTGATCTAAAATAAAATCAATAACCTCTTTCGTATAAATATTCTTTCTGAATTTTGGCAACGAATTATCATTTGTTTTTTTATTGGTTTTATTCGTTATAACAGGACTATACAACATGAGATGTTGAGAATATAATCTAAACAAATCATATTCTAATAACTTCGACCATCGAAGAATTAAATCTGAATCTAAACTTGATTTGTTATACATTTCCTCAATTTGATCTTCTTGACATTTAAAGAAATTTAAGATTCTTCCAGTATCTATTTCTTTTACTTGAACAACATTCTTAATAAAACTACCAATATGTATTTCTCTAAAATTTTTCATAATCTTGTAATAATTACGTTCTATTACAAATCAACGAAAAATGTTGATTTATCCTTTAAAACAAATCCCTCATTAATCCCTCTTATTTATATTTTTTTCATTATCAATGATATAAATTCCTGATTTACTAAAATTACATAATAGATGTTAATCGTTAATTTCTTTAATTCTAAAAAGTAAATAATTGAAATAGAGTAAATAATAATTATAGTAAAAAAAAAAAACGCAACTAATTAAGTTGCGTTTTTTTAATTATTTTTTGTAAGATTATTTTGGATTTGTTACTTCAGAAACTGGCTCTCCAATATTTCCGTTTGGCTCTTCTATATGTAGCAAAGCTGCAACTGTAGGAGCGATGTCTGTCATATAAACACGGTTATTGTTTTTACCGTGTTTTATTCCCCAACCCATCAAAACAAATGGAATGTGAGCATCGTAAGAACCCCAAGTTCCGTGCGTTGTTCCTCCAGCATTTTGTTTTCCGCCGTACCATTGTGGTTCTAAAATATAAGTAATAGCACCGCTACGTTTACGATTATAACCATTAACCATTCGTTCTTTGATAATTGCAGGAATAGAAGCTTCTCCAATTTTATCCATATCAGCTACGAAAGAAACGCCATCAACTTTTTGCATAAATTTTACGATTTCTTCTTTGATATCTTCTTCGTCTAATTTATTTTGTTCGATTGTTTGATAATTCAAATGAACTTGATAATTTGTCAATGAACGTACAATATCAGTAGATTTGAATTTCTCTTGTAATTTAGCGTTCAATGCTTTTTTTACTTCTCCTGTTGGAAAGTATCCTGCATTACCTTTTTTATCTTGGAAATACTTTGGATTATGAGCTCCACCATGATCCGCAGTTAAGAAAACTAAATATTGTCCTTTTCCAACTTTTTGATCTAAATGATTAAATAATTGTTCCAAATCTTTATCTAAACGCAAATAAGTATCCTCAGCTTCGATTGTATTTGGCGTAAATTGATGTCCAACATAATCGGTAGAAGAGAAACTAACCGCTAAGAAATCTGTAATTCCTTTCTCGTTTTGACCTAATTTTTCGTTATCAATAATTTCGATTGCGATATCTTTTGTTAACGAATTTCCGAAAGGAGTAGAGCGAATCAAACCTAAACCATTGTCTTTTTTCAATGCTTTCAAATCATAAGGAAATTGCATTTTATCTAATCCTTTATAATTTTCGCGGTATGGATTTCCATCTTTTTCACTTTGTACATACGTATCAATCGGATAAAGTGTATTCCATTTGTCTAAATATTTTTCAGCAACTTTTTTATCATTGAATTTTTGCAGCCATTTTGGCAACTCATTCATATAAAATGTACTCGAAACCCAATTTCCTGATTCCCCTTCAAACCAAAAAGCAGCATCAGCAAAATGACCAGCAGGTAATATTCCTCCACGATCTTTTAACGAAACTCCATATACTTTTGAACGAAAATTTGTTGCTAATTTTAATTGATCAGTAACTGTTGATGTCAACAAGTTTTTTGGAGACATTTTTCCAGCTTTTGAAGAAGTACCAACCCCATTTACAGCGTCATCTTGTGTACAATACATTTCTTGTCCTGTTGCTTGAATGATAAAATCGTTCCCAGCAATTCCGTGAATAGCAGGTACAGAACCCGTATAAATAGTACTATGACCAATAGCTGTATAAGTAGGTATATAAGGAATATAGGTGTTTTCGTTGCTAAAACCTTCGTTTAACATACGATTGAAACCTCCTGTAGAATATCTATCTTGGTAACGATATAAATAATCCCATCTCATTTGATCGACAACGATACCAACTACTAATTTTGGACGGCTAACCTCTTGTTGCGCGTATAGCGAAAGACCAGCAAATAGTCCTAAAACACTTAAAAAAGTCTTATTAAATTTCATTTTAAAAATTTTACAATAGCAAATGTAACAATTAAATTTTGGGCTAAATTTAAATAATAATTAAAATTAGTAAATTAAACAAAATCATAAAAAAATAGAGTATGAGTGCAAAGCCTGTAGAAATAGTAGAAATTTTTGATGTTTCAATTGAGAAACTGTGGAATGCCTTGACGACAAAAGCTGCTTTTGATAAATGGTATTTTGATATTGAGAAGTTTGTTCCAAAAGTTGGATTTGAGTTTGAATTTTATGGCGGATCATATTTACATCATTGTAAAATAGTAGAAGTAGAGCCGACTAAATTATTAGCTTATACATGGAAATATCCAGTCTACGAAGGAAATTCTGTTGTTACATTTATTTTGGATGAATTAACAGATGAAATTGTTCCGCAAACAAAATTAACGCTAATTCATGAAGGAATTGAAACTTTTCCGCCTGATGATAAGAATTTCTCGCGCGAAAGTTTTGAAGCTGGTTGGACAGAAATTATCCGAATTAGTTTGAAAAATTATTTGGAAGGAAATTACGAAGAAGATTCGAAAGTAGAATAAATAAAAAAAGGAACTTCGTCAAGTTCCTTTTAAATTTTTTTAACAGCTTATTATTTTTTGAATAATACTGTGATTCCTTCTTGATTTGGTAAAATCGGACGAGGATCTTCTGCTGTTACTATTCCTGCTTTTTCTTTTCTTAAATTCGCAACCCAAAATGGAATCCAAGAAATAGCCATCGTTGCAAAAAAGATGATACCCCAGAATCCGCATAAAGCGATTGTTAAGAATAATAAGAAACCTAAAAATTGAATCATGATTTTATTTTTATGTGATACAAACTTAGTAAATAAAATTTATAGAAATACTAACATTAATCACTTTTCTTTCATCAAACGATTTCTTAAATTTGTGAGATAAGTAAACAATAATAAATAATAAAAAATACCAAAATGGAATACAGAATTGAGAAAGACACCATGGGGGAAGTAAAAGTTCCTGCAGATAAATATTGGGGTGCTCAAACAGAACGTTCTCGTAACAACTTTAAAATTGGTCCTGCGGCTTCTATGCCTCACGAAATTGTAGAAGGTTTCGCATACTTAAAGAAAGCTGCTGCTTATGCAAATGCTGAATTAGGTGTTTTACCTGTTGAAAAACGTGATGCTATTGCGGCTGTATGTGACGAAATTTTAGCAGGAAAATTAGATGATCAATTTCCTTTAGTAATTTGGCAAACAGGTTCAGGAACTCAATCTAATATGAATGTGAACGAAGTAGTTGCTAATCGTGCGCAAGTTTTAGCTGGATTCAAAATTGGAGAAGGTGAACCAGTTCTTAAAGCGAATGACGACGTTAACAAATCTCAATCTTCTAATGATACTTTCCCAACAGGAATGCACATTGCTGCTTATAAAGCAGTTGTTGAAGTAACAATTCCAGGTGTTGAGCAATTACGTGATACATTAGCTAAAAAAGCAGAAGAGTTTAAATCTGTTGTAAAAATTGGTCGTACACACTTAATGGATGCAACTCCATTAACATTAGGTCAAGAAATTTCTGGATACGTAGCTCAATTAAACCACGGTTTAAAAGCTTTAAGAAATACATTAGAACATTTATCTGAAGTTGCTTTAGGTGGTACTGCTGTAGGTACAGGTCTTAACACGCCAGAAGGATACGATGTTTTAGTTGCTAAATACATTGCTGAATTTACAGGACATCCATTTGTAACAGCAGAAAATAAATTCGAAGCATTAGCTGCTCACGATGCAATCGTAGAAACTCACGGAGCTTTGAAACAATTAGCTGTTTCATTAAACAAAATTGCTAATGACGTTCGTATGTTAGCTTCTGGACCTCGTTCAGGTATTGGAGAAATTATCATTCCAGAAAACGAACCAGGATCTTCTATCATGCCAGGTAAAGTAAATCCTACTCAATGTGAGGCGTTAACAATGGTTGCTGCTCAAGTTATGGGTAACGATGTTGCGATTACAATTGGTGGAACTCAAGGTCATTACGAATTGAATGTTTTCAAACCAGTTATGGCTGCAAACTTCTTGCAATCTGCACGTTTATTAGGAGATGCTTGTGTATCTTTTGATGAGCATTGTGCTCAAGGTATCGAGCCAAATTATAACCGTATCAAAGAATTAGTTGATAATTCATTAATGTTGGTTACAGCGCTTAATACAAAAATTGGTTACTACAAAGCTGCAGAAATTGCTCAAACAGCTCATAAAAATAACTCTACGTTAAAAGAAACTGCTATTGCATTAGGATATGTAACTGCGGAAGAATTTGACGAATGGGTGAAACCAGAAGATATGGTTGGTTCTTTGAAATAAGAAATTTTTAAATCATTATATCACAGAGAGGTTGCTTAGGTAACCTCTTTTTTTGTTAAATTTATTTAAATTTGAGAAAAAGTTCCTTTCTTAAGAGGAAAAATTGTAACTTTAGTAAAAGTTTAGAATTATGGCAACTGTTAAACTAAAAAAATACGAACAAATCATAAATGAAATCCCTGAAGTAAGAGATTTTACGAGTGTTTATTTTTACGTAAATCGTTATAATATTGATCAAAAATACATTCAATATCTTGATGAATTATCAACGCTAAAAGACGAAATAATCTCAAGTTGGTTAAATATCACAACGCGTACCTACAGAAATTACAAAACAAAAGATGTATCTCTTAAAGACAATACAAAAGAGCATATTGTTTTATTGATTTCTTTATACAAGCACGGTTTGGAGGTTTTCAATACAAAAGATGATTTTGAGAAATGGTTAACAACGCCTAATGTTTTGTTAGATAAAAAATCGCCAGCAGATTTTCTTGATACAGTTTCAGGTCTCAAATTTATCGATAATCGTTTAACTGCGATAGAGTACGGAGAAAACGTGTAATAATGTTAGTTTTCAATATTCGTAAAGCGAGATATTCAAAATCATTACAAGCTTCTGGAGTTGCCAACAGATGGAATAAAAATGATGAATTTGTTATTTACACAGGAAGTTCTCGTGCGCTCTCAACCTTAGAATTGGTCGTGCACCGAAGTTCTATTAGCATTGATAATTCGTACAAATTATTAGTGATAGAAATTGATTGTGAAGAAGATGAGATTTATGAAATAAAGAAGTCTAAATTACCTAAAAATTGGCAATCTGTAGAGGCTTATCCCGAGTTACAAGAAATTGGTTCTGCTTGGTATCAAGATTTTAAATATTTGGTCATGAAAGTTCCATCGTCAATTATTCCAAAAGAGTATAATTATTTAATCAATACAAAACATCCTGGTTTTGCTTCAAAGGTTAAAATCAAAGAATTAGAAGATTATAATTGGGATGATCGTTTGTTATAAAAAAAAAAAATCGACTAAATATTTAGCCGATTTTTTTATAAATATTTTAGAGATTATTAAATCTTTTTATACTTTAACAATAAACTATTTGTTACAACACTTACGCTACTCAAAGCCATTGCTGCGCCAGCAATCATAGGGTCTAACAAAAATCCGTTAATTGGATAAAGCACTCCAGCAGCGATTGGAATTCCGATTATATTGTAAATAAATGCCCAAAATAAATTTTGATGAATTGTTTTGACCGTTTGCGTAGATAAATTAATTGCATGATCTATTTTTGTCAAATCTCCTCCAATCAACGTAACTTCTGCCACATCAATCGCAATATCAGAACCATTACCCATTGCAATCGAAACATCTGCCTGAGCCAACGCTGCACTATCATTAATTCCATCACCAACCATTGCAACAACTTTTCCTTTTTGTTGCAAATCTTTGATAATATTCATTTTATCATTTGGTAAAGCATTTGCGACCACTTGATCAATTCCGACTTGTTTTGCAATTGCATTTGCCGAAAACTCGTTGTCACCAGTTACCATCCAAACTTCAATTCCTTTTTCATGAAAAGCTTTAATAGCTTCAACAGAAGTTGCTTTTATTTCATCAGAAATTCCAATTAATCCCAAAACTTTTTCATCATTTCCAAAGAAAGAAGTGGTATAATTTTTAGTCGAAAAATCTTGAATAGCTTGTTCAACCTTTTCATCAATCTGAATATTTAATTCATTTATCCAACTTGTTTTTCCAACATAATAAACTTTATCTAAAATATTAGCTTTCAAACCTTTTCCAGATACATCTTCAATTTTTAGTTCAGGTAAAATATCTTGTTTCCCAATATGTTCTGTAATCGCTTTTGCTAAAGGATGTTGTGAATTATTTTCGATTGTATAAAGCACATTTTTAGCAGAATCATCAAACCAAATCAATTCTTGTACTTTCGGTTTTCCTTCGGTAATTGTTCCTGTTTTATCTAAAATAATTGTATCAATTTTCTTCGCTAATTCTAAACTTTCGGCATTTTTGATCAAAATTCCTTGCTCAGCACCTTTTCCCATTCCAACCATAATCGCGGTAGGCGTTGCCAATCCAAGTGCACAAGGACAAGCAATAACAAGCACAGTAATCATCGATAAAAGTGCCATTGTAAAAGCATTTTCTTGACCTAAAATTAACCAAGTAATAAACGTTAAAATTGCAATAATAATCACAATCGGAACAAAAACACCTGCAATTTTGTCTACCAATTGTTGAACTGGCGCTTTACTTCCTTGTGCATTTTTTACTGATTGAATAATTTGAGACAAAAGTGTATCATTCCCTACTTTCAAGGCTTTATATTGAATAGGAGAGTTTTGATTTAAAGTTCCTGAAAAAACATTCGCATCAATTCCTTTTTCTACCGGAATTGGCTCTCCTGTCAATGAACTTTCATCGATAAAAGATTCTCCCGAAACAATAATTCCATCAACCGCAATTTTATCTCCAGGTTTTGCAACAATCAAATCGCCAATTTGTACATCTTCAATCTTCACTTCAACCTGATTTCCATCTTTCACAACCAACACAGTATTAGGTTGTAAACCGATTAATTTCTTGATCGCTTCGGAAGTATTTCCTTTCGCACGTTCTTCCATCAATTTACCAATCAAGATAAAAACGATGATTAAACCAGCAGCCTCGAAATAAGGATGCGCGTGTAAACCTTTGCTGTGCCAATATTCTGGAAATAATGTATTGAAAACGCTAAAAAGATAGGCTACACTAGTACTCAAAGCAACCAAAGTATCCATATTAGCCGATTTATTTTTCAATTGTTTCCAAGCACCGACGAAAAATTGTTGTCCAAAAATAAAAAGAATTGGCGTAGAAAGTGCCCACATAATGTAATTTCCGTAAGGCATATCCATAAAAAACATTCCGATAATAAATAAAGGAACTCCAAATATTAGCGCCCAAATCACTTTATTTTTCAGCGTTTTATATTTTTCTTCGTGAAGTTGTTCTATTTCTTCATCTTGATTTTTAGACTCATCAATCACCAAATCATAGCCAACTTCTACTAAAGCATTTTTCAAATTTTCTGGAGAAACAAGAGTAGGAATGTACTCGATTTTTCCCATTCCATTTCCGTAATTCACCTCCGCATTTACAACGCCCAACTGACGATTAAGATTCGCTTGAGAACTACTCGCACACGAAGCACACGTCATATTGAGAACGGGATATGATTTTTCGACAGAATCTATTTTGAAGTTATTTTGCTTTAAAGTTTCATAGATTTTAGGGGAAACTTTCCATAATTTTTTTGCCGAAACATTAATCGTTTTAGCGTTTAAATTCACAGTATATTCATCAAGATTTTCTGTTTCAGAAAGTAATTTATTGATTAATTCAACATCTTTTTCTGAATTCAAATTGATAATCGGTATAGTAAGTGTTTGTGCATTCATAACAGTAATTTTATAGGACAAATTTCCAAAGATTTTGGCGAGAAAGTATTATATAATTAGAGGTTAAAGTTACACTTTTTACCAATTACTTTAAGATGATATTAAAACGTTTTACGCCATCATTTTGTTGATAATACAAATAACCTTTGTGCGCTTCTATAATATTTTTGGAAAGTGTCAAACCAATTCCTGCGCCGTCTTTTCGTGTTGTATAAAAAGGTAAAAATATTTTGGAAATGATTTCTTCATCAATCAATTGTCCAGAATCTTGAATAATAATTTGCAATCGATTATCGGTTTGTTTCGATGAAATTTCAATTGATTTAATTTCTGCATTTTCTAATGAATAAATCGCATTTTTGATTAAGTTAATCAAAACTTGTTCAAACAAAATTCGATCAATTTCAACTTCAATATTTTGTGGAATTAAATTCTGAAAAACAATATTTTTTTGATGAAATTCAGCCGAAAAAGATTGTTCAATTCCTTGGACAATTTCATACAAATTCTGTGTCGATTTAACAGGATTTGGTAACATGGTCAATTGACGATATTGCTCTACAAATGTCTGCAAATGTTGACTTCTATTCATAATTGTATCCAAACTCAAACGAATATCATCATAATCATTTTTGTCTAAATTATCCGTTTCAAAATAAGTTTTTGTGGTATTCGCTAATGAATAAATCGGCGTCAAAGAATTGATAATTTCATGCGCAATAACTTTCATAATATTCATCCAAGCCTCTTTTTCAGTAGAATCAATCACACGTTGAATTGAATCGATAAAAATAATCGCATATTCATCATGTGCAATCAACGTTTTTGTGTTCTGAATTAGATAAGTTTGTCGCTCTTCATCATTAATCTGAATATCAATTGTATTTTTAAAATCATCAAATTCTTTATTTTCTAAAGTTTCACAAAACTGTGGAATCAATTTTTTTAGATAATTCCACGAACTTGATTTTGGAACGCTAAATATCTGTTGAAAATGATGATTGATAAATATAATTTTTCGATCATTTTCTTCTTTTTTAAGAATCAAAAAACCAAACGGAACGGCATTCAATAATTGATGATAAATGATTTCTTTAGACGAATTTAAAACATGTTCTTCTCTAATTTTATGATATAATTTTAATGCAGAATTGTCTTTTTTATATTGATTTTGATTAATATTTAAGCTAAAGTCATTATACAATAAAGCATCTATAATTATTTGATTTTTAGAAAGATAATTTTTAGAAAAATAAATTATTTCAGTAATCGAAGCAATCAAAATAATGCAAACAAATGTAAATGAAAACCAATAGTTTTTGATTCCAAGAAATGCCAACATAAACAAAAGAAATTCTAAAAAAAGTATTCTAAATACTAACTGAAAAATAAGAGAATTGCGTTTCATTATTTATAATTCGTAATGTTATATTTTTCTAATTTTCGATACAAAGCAGCACGAGAAACACCTAAATTTTCTGCAGTTTTACTAATATTTCCTTCAAAAAAGTGTAAACGTTCTACAATTTTATTTCGTTCTATTTCATTCAAATTATTTGAATTATCTGTTATTTTTTGAGGAATAAATGTTGTGAAACCTAAATTTTCAATCGTAATTTCATTTTCTTCAGCCAAAATAACTGCACGTTCAATTCTATTTTGCAATTCTCGAATATTTCCGTTCCAATTGTAGTTTTCTAATTGAAGCAAAATTTGTTCATTAATAAATGGTTTTTCAATCTCATATTTATCAGCATAAAGTTCTAAAAAATAATCAATCAAAGGTTTAATATCTTCTTTTCGTTCGCTAAGATTCGGCATTGTAACTGAAATTGTATTGATTCGATAATATAAATCTTCCCTAAATTGACCTTCTTTTACTGCTCTTTCAAGATTCGCATTCGTAGCAACAATTATACGAACATCAACTTTTCTTGGTGAACTTTCTCCTAAACGAATAATTTCTTTATTCTGAATCACTTGCAAAATTTTTGCTTGCAAATTATTTGGTAAATTCCCGATTTCATCTAAAAAAATTGTTCCATTATTTGCAGCTTCAAATCGACCAATTGTATCTTCTTTCGCATCAGTAAATGCTCCTTTTTTATATCCAAATAACTCACTTTCAAAGAGATTTTCGTTTAAAGAACCTAAATCAACATGAATAAATTTTTCAGTATTTCGAGTAGAATTTTCATGAATTGATTTTGCCAAAACTGATTTTCCCGTTCCATTTTCGCCTAAAATCAAGATTGTTGCATCAGTTTTTGCAATTTTATTGGTGAATTTATACACTTTTACGATACTCGGAGAATTTCCATAAAACAATTTATTTTCTTTCGGTTCTTTTATTTGTTTCGATTTTCTATGCAGTTTTATCACTTCTTTTATAAGATCAACCAATTTATCATTATCCCAAGGTTTTAAAATATAATCAATCGCACCCAATTTTAAACCTTCAACCGCAGTTTCTACGCTTCCATAGGACGTCATCAAAATTACTTTCGTTTTTGGTTGCGTATGTTGGATCTCTTTCAGCCAAAAAATTCCTTCTTTTCCATCTTCATAACCTGTTCTAAAATTCATGTCCATTAAAACAACATCAATTTCATTTTCTACCAAGATTTGTTGAATCTTTTTGGAATCAGAACAAGTGATAATTGTTTCGAATTGACGTTTCAAAAGTAGTCGACTTGCAATTAATATTTCTTCTTGATCGTCTAAAATCAGTATAGTGGCTAAAGTTTTCTTCATATTTAGTTTTGTCATGTGTCCGTTTCTGAACAAATAAGTGTTCGTTTTCGGACAGTCAATTTTTATTATAAGTTTTTAAAAGAATTGATTTCAATGCTTTAAGAAATTATAAATTTTGGGCACATTTATTACGTATTGATAATTAGTAAAATAACCATAAATAAACGGCTGTTTGGTAAATTTAATAAATAATGGATACGAAAATCAATCAAAAAAATAAAAAATATAAACGCCTCGGAATAATTGCTGTGACAACCATAATTTTAGGTGGTTCGAGTTTTTATTTGATGAATCGACCACGAGCTTTAACTGTAAGTGCAAATGAATTGATGATAAAAGACGTTTCTGAAGATTATTTTGAAGATTTTGTTGTTTTTCAGGCACAAATAGAACCAATTAATTCAATCTTTATCAATGTGATAGAAGGTGGTTCTGTTCAAGAAATATTTGTAGAAAATGGAGAAATGGTTACAAAAGGTTTGCCAATTGCACGATTATATAATCCGAATACGGAACTTAATTTTTTGACGCAAGAAACGGCAATTATCGAACAAATGAATCAATTAAATGTTGCAAAACTATCTATTCGGAATCAAGAATTGGATTTATCAAAGGATTTTGTAGGAATTGAACACGATTTTAATCAATCAAAATTAGATTATGAATTGAATCAAAAATTGTATAATAGAGAAGTGTTAGCGAAAAATGAATGGGAAAATACAAAGGAAAAAATGCGCTACCAACAAGAACGAAAAGCAATTATACAGAAAAGTTTAGTTAAGGAACGTGAATCAAATTCGATTCAATTAAAACAAATTAATGAAGCTTTAGCTATCATGCAAAAAAGTTTGGTAACACTTCGAAAAAATAAGCAAAATTTCTTGGTTTTGGCACCTGAAACTGGTCGTTTAAGCTCTTTTGAAGCGACATTAGGACAATCAATAGAAGCAGGGAAAAGTATTGGAAAAGTGGATATTCTAAGCGGATACAAATTGGTTGCAATGGTTGATGAATATTATTTGGATCGAATACAAGAGAATCAATATGGACAAATCGAAATTAAAGGAAAAATCATAAAAGTAAAAGTGACTAAGATTTCTCCAGAAATAAAAAGCGGAAAATTTAAAACAGAATTAGAATTTATTGATAAAATTCCCGAAAATTTACAAGAAGGTTTATCCGTAGGAGTAAAATTGATCTTATCCGAAAAAGAAAAGAAATTAGTTATTCCAAAAGGATCCTTTTATACAACAACACAAGGGAAATGGATTTTTGTTATCAATAACGATAAAGCAACACGTAGAAAAATTGAATTAGGTAGAGAAAATCCGAGTGTTTACGAGGTGATTTCAGGATTAAAAACAAATGAAAAAGTAATTATTTCGAATTACGAAGATTATAAAGAAGTACAAGAATTAACAATAAAAAAATAACATCATGATTAAAATAGAAAACTTATCAAAAATATTTATTACAGAAGATGTTCAAACAAAAGCTTTGAATGGGATTAATTTAACAATCAATTCTGGAGAATTTATTTCCATTATGGGACCTTCGGGTTGTGGAAAATCTACTTTATTGAATATTATTGGATTATTGGATTCTTTCAATGAAGGAAGTTATGCTTTGAATAATCTTGAAATGTATAATGCCAACGAATCGAAACGTTCTCAAGTTAGAAAAGAAAACATAGGATTTATCTTCCAAAATTTCAACTTAATTGATGAATTATCAGTTTATGATAACATTGAATTGCCTTTGATTTATTCTAAAGTTTCAAGCTCAGAACGAAAAAAACGAGTACAAGAAATTGCAGAAAAATTAAATATTGTTCATCGTTTACAACATTATCCACAGCAACTTTCTGGTGGTCAACAACAACGTGTTGCAGTTGCAAGAGCCTTGGTGATTAATCCTAAAATAATTTTGGCTGATGAACCAACAGGAAATTTGGATAGTATCAATGGAAATGAAGTGATGGAGCTATTAACCGATTTACATGCGCAAGGTTCTACAATTTTGATGGTAACGCATTCAGCTCATGACGCGGCTTATTCTGATAAAATTATTACCATGAAAGATGGTGAAATTCTTTCTGAAAAAATGAATCAGAAAAATGTAAATGTTTTTGAGAAAACTAAAATTTAAATTGATAAACCATGAAAAATTATATTCTTCTATTGTTCAATTTGACAACAATCTTATTGAATGCTCAAATTACAGAATCAAGAAATATTGAAAATTTTAACGAAATTATCTGTAAATCAGGCGTAAATATCAATTACTATAACTCAGATTCTCCAAAAGTAATTGTCGAGACAGATAAAAAAGAAAATTTAAATTACATTATTACAAGTACAAAAAATAATGTTTTAGAAGTTTATATAGATACTAAAAACCAACCAAATGTTACAATTTCAAAGATTGATATAAGTGTTTATGGTATAGCTTTAGAAAGGATTTCGATGACTTCTGGCTCAAAAATCTCGTTTGAAGATAATTTTAAATCAAATGTGTTGAGAATTAAACAAACTTCTGGAGCACAAATCGTTTTTAAATCTCTAAAAACCGATCATTTAGAGATTGATTTGTCGTCTGGTGCTCAATTGAATGGAAATATCACCTCTAAAACTATAACTTCTAAAATGAGTTCTGGATCTATTTGGGAATCAAAAATCAATTCAGAAAACACAACGATTAATATTTCAAATGGAGCAATAGTTTCTTTAAAAGGAGAAACTAAACAATTAGATATAAAGGCGACAAGTGGATCCATTTCAGACTTGAAAAAACTGAATGCAACAAGAGCAAATTTGATAGCAAATAATGCTTCTTCAATTACAAGTTGGGTTTCACAAAAACTTTTAGTAGATGCAAATACGGCTAGTAAGATTACGATAAAAGGTTTACCAACTGATATAACAATTCAACGTGATAAGCTTTCTAAAGTTTTGAATGAAAATGGTGATTCTTATTAATTCGAAAAAAATAATATAATCGATGCTAAAAAATTGGTTTAAAATATATTTAAGAAATACGATCAAGAACAAAGGGTTTACATTTCTTACAATTCTTGGTTTAGCTATCGGAATTGCTGGTGTTATTTTTTCGACTTTATATTGGAAAGATGAAACGAGTTACGATAAATGGAATCCGAATATTGATCGCGTATTTGAAACATTAACTGTATTTCAAAAAGGTGGAGAAACTTGGCCTACAAGTGTTGAACCTTTACCTCGTTACTTAAAAGAAAAATCAGATAAGATAGAAAGTTATTGTTGGTTTGAAGGTTGGTATGGACAAGAAACTTTTTACGTCGATAATAAAAAAGTTTATGTTACTGGAATTACTAGTACAGATCAGAATTTTTTTGATTTTATTCCATTCAAGTTTGTAAAAGGAAGTGTAGATAATTTTCGAAAAAATAGATATGGTGTTGCAATAGAAGAAAAAGAGGCAGCTAAAATTTTTGGCACTGAAAATCCTGTAGGAAAAACTTTGACAACTTTTGATGGCAGAAAAATGCCTATTTATGGAGTTTTTAAAACAAACAAGTATACTAGTTTTCAACCTAAAATGGTTGTTTCAAATATCTATAAACGTTTAGAAGATACAAAAGATCAATGGGGAAATTATGGTTCTGGATTATTTATCAAATTAAAAAATACTGCTGATAAAGAAGAAGTTGAAAAATTAGGAACACAACTTTTTTATGAAAATAATACTTTAAAAAATGCAAAAAACGAAGGAATACCTGTAAAAGAATTTGTAAAGATTTATGAACCAGTAACTGTAAAGTTCCAATCATTAAACGACTCAAGATTAAATGCAAAAGTTTCTCGATTGCCAGAAGGAATGGGGAATAAACTATTCTTACAAATCAATTTAGGGTTATCTTATTTAATCTTGATCTTATCGATTATCAATTATATAAATCTTTCTACTGCACAAGCAATTAGAAGAGCGAAAGAAGTAGGAATAAGAAAAGTTGTTGGTGCTACAAAAAGAAATATTGTTTTACAATTTATCATAGAAACTACAATAACCACAGTTTTGTCATTTATTGTTGCATTAGCTTTTGTTGAAGTTTTTTTGCCTACATATAATCAATTAATTGACAAAAATTTAGAATTGTATATTACTTCGTTTATTCCATATTTGATTGTAATTTTTGTTATCGTAGTTGTTATTGCTGGAATTTTCCCTGCTATTTATGTTTCAAATTTTAAAGAACTGAACGTTTTAAAAGGTAATTTTTCAAGAAGTAAAAATGGAATTTGGTTACGAAATGGAATGTTGATTTTACAATTTTCAATTGCTACATTCTTTATTGTTGCAGGAACTCTTGTTATTCAACAAATGAATTACATTTCAAAAAAAGATTTAGGTTTCTCAGGTAATCAAGTAATTAGTATTCCATTTAAAAGACAAGATTTAGCTGATAAAAAGTTTGATTTTTATAACAGTTTCAAACAAGATTTACTAAAAATAAAAGGTGTACAAGCTGTAAATGCTACTGCGTTCAAGTTTGGTTCTCTTGGAGCTATGTCTAATACAAGTTTTCGAGTAAAAGAAAAACAATTGGTGACAGATAATATGGGAATTGATTTTGGTTTTTTGGATATGATGAAAATTCAATTAAAAGAAGGAAGAGATTTAAATCCAATGATTTCGTCCGATACAATTTCGAATGTATTAATAAATGAAACCGCAAAAAAATATTTTGGAGAAACGTTGAAACTGAATGATGAATTTGAATGGAATGGACAAAAATTGAAGCTTATTGGTGTAACAAAAGATTTCAATTTAGGAGAACCGCAAAATAAAATACGACCAATGATGTTTTTCCATTTCAAAGTTGTTGATTGGTTATCGTACAATTTGCAAGATGTTTTGATTAAAATAGATACTGATAAACAGACCATAGATAATATCGAGAAGTTTTGGAAAGCCAAAGTTGATCAAGATTATCCTTTCGAATATGAATTTGTAGACAAACAGTTTGCACGTTCGTATGAAAATTATACAAAACAAGAAAAAATGTTCAAGATCTTGAATGTTATTGTGATTACAATTGCGTTGTTTGGATTATTCGCGCTTTCATCTTACACAATCGAACGTAAATACAAAGAAATAGCCATTCGAAAAGTTTTAGGTGCTGAAACGTCTTCTTTACTACGAATTTTATCAAAACAATATATCTATTTCGCATTTATAGGTTTTGCACTTGCAATTTTACCAAGTTATTTTTTGATGCAAAAATGGTTAGAAAACTTTGCTTATCGCATTGATATCTCAATCTGGATTTATGTGTTTGCTTTTGTTTTATTATTGAGTTTAACCTTAATTGTTGTTTTAATAAAAGCTTATTCTGCTACACGAATCAATAGTTTAAATTACCTGAAATACGAATAATTCTCTATTTATGAATGCTAAATATTTTTTATTAATGGTTGTGCTTTTCTCATTTTTGGGAAAAGCACAAAACCTAACGTTAGAAGATTGTTTGAATTTAGGGAGAGAAAATCAACCTGATTTTAAAATTCAGTCGATAAAAATTGATCAGAAAGTGAAAACAAAACGTTCTTTTGCTTCGCAATTTTTACCAACTATTGATGCTTCCGTTTCACATGCTTATAATTTTGGATCCTCAATTGATCCTTCAAATAATACAAGAGAACCTTCTAATATTCAGTCAGATAATTTGTCAATTAATGCTCAAATTAATTTGTTTGATTTCTCTAAATTAAATCAAACAACAATTCAAAACTATAATATCGAATTAGAAAAACTTGAATTAAAAACAATTCAAAATCAATATGATTTGTTAGTTTTAGAAAAATATATGGCGGCTTTGGGTTTGCAAGAATGGCGAATTGTTTTGAAATCTCAAATGGAAAATTCTCAGATACAATTTGTTCGAATTTCAAAGGAAGTAGAGGAAGGGAAGCGTCCGAAAAGTGATTTTTATGATATTCAAGTTATCGTACTTCAAGATCAAAATGATTTAGAAAAATCTAAACATGATGAAATTATAAGTAAAACTGAATTGATTCAATTGTTGAATATTAGAAGTATTTTACCAGAAAATATGACGTTACAACAACCTTTATTAGATGAAATAAATCAGAATGAATTCAATTTTTCAACTTATCCATCTATTGAAAAATTTGAGTTGAATACAAAGAAAATCAATGAAGAATATAAGCAGTTATTTGGGAAATATGTACCAAGTTTATTTTTGAATTATTCGTACGGAACTTTTTATGCGCAGAAAATTAAGAGTTTAGCGGATACAAATTTTCAGTTTGGGAATCAATTAAAAGACAATAAAAGTCAATACATTGGCTTGAATCTTTCTATTCCGATTTATTCGAGAGGAAATACAGCGCAACAACGTGAATTGAAAAAAATTGAATTGCAATTGAATGAAGCGCAAAAAAATAAAGAAGAAAAACGTTTAAATGATTTGGTCAATCTTGAATTAAAAAAACTGAATTTATTGGAAGATTTGACGAATTCTTTAATTGAAATTGTCAAAGCTTCTGAGCAATCTTTTGAAACCACAGAAATAAAATATAAGTTTGATAAAGTTGATGCTTCGGTTTACAAATCGTCTAAAAATCAAGTGTTGCAATCAAAATACAATGAACTCAATAATAATTTGAGTCAAGTATTTATTCAAAATCAATTAAAAATTTTAGTAGCTAATTAAATTATCATTTTATTTTGCTGCGTAGTAATATTTAAATTCAACTGCAGATAAGGTACCTGTTTCGTAAATGGCTTTAAACGTTCTCAACCATTCTAAATTCCATTACATAATTTTCTTTTGTATAATTATAATGATACAAATGTATAATTTAAATTATTTTTATAATACAAATTTAGATTAGAAATTTGCACTGTCAATAATTAAAAGATAGTAATGAATATATTTATTATAAATGGAGCACAAAAATTCGCGCATTCAAGCGGAGCTTTCAACGAAACTTTAAACAATTGGACAGTAGCTTTTTTTAAGGAAAAAGGGTTCGAATTTCGTACAACCAATATTAATGATGAGTTTGATTCTTCTGTTGAAGTTGAGAATTTTAAATGGGCAGATGTGATTATTTATCATTTTCCGATCTGGTGGTTTCAAGTCCCAAATCGCATGAAGCTTTACATTGACGAAGTTTTTACAGCAGGACATCAAAATGGGATTTATAAAAATGATGGTCGTTCACGTAAAAATCCAGAGATCAATTACGGAACTGGAGGTTTGATGCATGGCAAAAAATACATGGTCAATACCACATGGAATGCTCCCGAAACAGCTTTCACCTTAACGGGCGAGTTTTTTGATCAAAAATCAGTTGATGAAGGAGTATTATTTGGTTTTCATAAAATGAATCAGTTTGCCGCACTAGAAAGAATCAACGGATTTCATTTTCATGATTTAGAAAAAAATGCAACACAAGAGCGTGTAGACGTTTACGAAAAAGCTTACAAGACGCATTTAGAAGAGGTATTTAAAAATTTAACAAAGTAAAAAATGAACATATATATTACAGCAATTATTAAGTCAAAACCTGAATTTAAGGTAGAAGTTCAAGCAGTTTTGCAAAATATGGTTCAAGAAACAAAGAAGGAAAAAGCATGTTTATTGTATGATTTGCACCAAGGTTTAACAGAGGAAAACGAGTTTGTTTTTTATGAAATATGGGAAAACCAAGAAGGTTTGGATCTGCATAATCAACAAAGCTACATACAAGAATTTGGTAAGATTGTTTCGGAAAAATTACAAGAAACGCCACAGATTTATTTAACAAAAAAACTATAAAAATGGAATACAGAAAATTAGGAAATACAGAATTAGAATTATCAGCAATTACTTACGGAGCCTTTGCGATCGGTGGAAATATGTGGGGCGGTAACGAGCAGAAAGATAGTATTGCTTCGGTTCAAGCTTCTATTGAAAACGGCGTAACAACTTTAGATACAGCCCCTTTTTATGGATTTGGATTGAGCGAAAAAATGATTGGTGAAGCCATAAAAGGTTATGATAGAACGAAGATTCAATTGCTTACTAAATTTGGTTTAGTTTGGGATGGAAGTAACCAAGGGAAAGGTGAGTTTTTCTTTGATGCAGAAGAAAACGGAAAAGCAATTCCAGTGTACAAATATGCTTCAAAAGCCAATATCATCAAGGAAGTGGAAGAAAGTTTAAAACGCTTGCAAACGGACTACATCGATTTATTGCAAATCCATTGGCCAGATACGACAACCTCCATTTCAGAAACAATGGAAGCCTTGGAAATTTTGATTCAACAAGGTAAAATTCGTGCTGCAGGTGTGAGCAATTATTCTGTCGATCAGGTTGAAGAAGCTCGCAAAACATTAAATATTGCCAGCAATCAAGTTGGCTACAGCATGTTGAATCGCGCTATAGAGCATGATTTGGTACCATTTGCACAGCAACAAGATTTAGGAATTATTGTGTACAGCCCGATGGAAAGAGGTTTGTTGACTGGAAAATACTTTACAGACGGAAAATTAAAAGAAAACGATCATAGAAACGGGTATTTCCAACAATTTGATTTGGAAAAAGTAAAATCGTTCTTGGATACAATCAAGCCAATAGCTGATGAAAAGAATGCTACACTTTCGCAATTGGTTTTACGATGGACGAGTTTGCAACCTGCCATTACTGTAGTTTTAGCTGGCGCAAGAAATGCGGAACAAGCGATTGCCAATGCCAAAGCAATGGATATTACTATTTCTGCTGATGAAATGAATTTTATTAATACAGAGTTAGCTAAGTTGTAACCTTAAATTTCAAAGCAAAATAAAAAACGACTCAATTTATTGAGTCGTTTTGCTATTTATAATTTGTTATTTATTTGGTAATTGCGGTGGACGCATTTTGTATTGATTCTGTTTCAAACTCATCAAAAAAGCTTCTAACGCATCCATTTCCGAAGCAGTTAAATTCAATTTCTGAACTAACTCTGTTGTTTTCGGAAATAATGAATCATTTTTCTGTTTCTCATTTGGTTGAAAATGAAACATTCCGGCATTGTACATATTGATTACGCCACGAATTGTAGGGAAAAGTCCGTTGTGCATATAAGGTGCATTTTGAGGAACTTCTCGCAATGAAGGTGTTTTGAATTCGCCAACATTTTTAGCCAATTTAGTTGTATTGTATAAACCTAAATCTTCGTATTCTCGACCATAATATGTCAAACCAATATTATGAAATTTATTATCCGAAAAATACGCTGTATTGTGACAATTGATGCAACGCGCTTTTGTGCGGAAAAGATGTAAACCTTCAATTTCTTGATCAGTTAATTCATCCGATTTTCCTGCAATAAATTTATCAAATCTATTTTTCGGAGATAAAATTGTACGTTCAAAAGTTGCAATTGCTTTTGTAATACGGTCATTCGTTACTTTTTCGTCACCAAAAGCGGCTTTAAATAATTCTTTGTAACCATTAATTTCAGCAATTCGTTTTGTTGCAAAATCAATGTGATGATTCATTTCTTTTTTATCACGAATCGGAAATTCTGCTTGTTCTTCCAATGTTTTTGCACGACCATCCCAAAACATTACTTTTGAGTAAGCAACATTCATCAAACTCGGCGAATTACGCGCTCCCAACTGTCGATCTTCACCATAAGGAACACGACGACCATCGCCCCAATTCAACTCAGGATCGTGGCAATTTGCACAAGAAATTTGATTGGAATTTGATAAACGAGGATCAAAAAATAAGGATTTTCCTAACTCAGCTTTCTCTTTAGAATACGGATTATCTTTAGGAAAAGGAACTTCGCCTAATGTACCAATATCTTCAAAACCATCTTTCAAAACACTTTCGTCCACAATTGGTTTAGGCCATTTTGACTGATCTCCGCTACTATACAATGCACGTAATTCGGTAACTGTATAACCTTGATCGATTATTTTGTTACTATTAAACGCATAAAATAGAGTAGTCGCACCAAATGCAACGATTGGAAGCATTTTTTTCATCTTCATTCTAATAATTTAATTGAATTCCGAAATTCATTAAATACGTATTATCTGTATTGATTTCGGTAAAATTGCTCTTATTTGTTGCAAATATACCTTTTAACTGCGTATACAACTCGATTGTTTTATTGTTTTTTACAGGTAAAATGTAACGAATAGACGTTGAAGCATCAAAATGATTGGTTGTATTGTACGCATAATCATAAGCCGCAACATTGTTGTAAAAAGTATCTTCGTTTACTCCAGTCATTTTTGTATAATCAAAATAAGAATCTAACAATGCATAATAATTAAAAGCTAAACCGACATTTAATTTCGAATTATTATTCAACATCAAATCTTTATTTCCATAAATACCAACATCCAACGATTTAATTTTCATGTCATATATCGCTAAAGCATCGTAATATTTGTTCTGATTATAGCTTGTTTTGAATCCAAGAAAATAATTCATTTTTGTAAGATCACGATTCGCTAAATTAACATCTAAATTTAGATTTTGTAAACGATTTTGATAATTCATTCCACCGATAGAAACATCGTAATTTTCGCCATCTTTTCTCGAAAAATCTAAACGCGCATTGATTGTATTGTTATCAAATTTTGTCATAAAATTCGCATAAGCAAAATGCTCGTTGATATCCCAAACATAGATAAAGAACTTATCTTCTTTGGTTTTGCTATCATACATTCGCTGTTGATTTTCTTGGTAATTGTAACCTAAAATCAACTTTGTATTGTCTGAACTAAATTGATATCCACCACCGATTTTAGAAATGATATTTCGTGTAAAATATTCGTAAATTGTTTTTTCGTTATCTATTTTATTTCTCAATGGATTATTAATTTCGCGACCATAACCTGCCATGTAACGCAAATAGGTACTTGAATTTTCTTCTACATCTTGATTTCTTCCTTTATACTTTAAGCTATAATCCTTGTCTTTTCGACCATATGCACCTAATACAAAAATTTGATGTCCATCAAAAATTTCATAACCAACTTGAATTTCTCCAACTAATTTATTGTTTTTGATTTCTGGACGAGGATCTAATTTACGCGCCATTTTATTGACATTCAATTCGGCTTTAGCAGCTAATGTTAAGTTTCCAAAATTTTTCGAAACTCCACCACGAATCAAATATTGCTGATTATCCCAATCTGCTGCACGCGGAACGTAGAAATATTGCGGAGAAAGCACTTGTTGCTCATCAGTACGTTCATCAGAAAGATTCCATGATAGATTTTTTTCATTGAATTTCTGCAAATCTATCATTCCGAAAATTCTAAAACCATTTTCAGTTGTGTACAAACCTTCGCTCAAAAAACCATAACGATTTGTTTCTTCGGCTGTTTGTTTACGCGCAAATTGATTGTTTTGATGACTCAAATAAATCCCTGTATGTGTATAATCTTTAATCGGTAAAGAATGTGTTGCAACGGGTAATTGCCAATTCAAATCTTTTACAACTTGTTCAGCTTCGTTAGAAGTTACTTTTATCGAATCATTTTCTTGTGCAAATGATGTACTTCCGAAAAGTAAACACGCAAAAGAAACAATTTTCAATAATTTGTTATCGTATGTTGTTAAATCAATTGATTTCATGTTTTTTAATTTCTATTGCGCAAAAATCTTTGGTTCAGCTTTGATGTTTACAAAATCGTTTGTGGAATTGTTTGTATCCTTCAAAATTATACGACCATTAATTGTTTTTTGAGTTTTACGAATAATAGATGTTGATGTATAAGAACCCGCTGTTAAATAAGCATAACCAGCATCTTGTTTGTTCTGTAATTTTTTCGGAACCAATTTAGTTCCCATATCTTGTGTTGTTTCTACAGCATCTAAAATAAAATCATTCGGCAATTGTAAATATTGATATGTTGTTTTATTTGATGGATTTCTCACCTTACCAAAACCATTTATATCATTTTCATCAGCTCTAAAAAGAATATAAGCTTGACGACCTAAATTGTCTAACAATAAATCTTTATTTCCATTTGCCCACCACACAATATCTAAATCTGGAACAGCAGGATTTTGAATATCATACGAATATTGAGAACCTAAATAACTCGTCATATTTACCTCAAAATCGGCATTTGATAAGTCGACCGTTAACTCTGGTTTCAGAATTTCGATCACTTTACCATTTGCATCGGTATAATTTCCTTTATGATTTATCGCCGTTTGCGCAATTGTAATACTTTGACCTGGTTGAACTGGATAAGTCGTTCCATTTCCTGGAATACGAACCGCATTCGCAACATACACATAACCCGTATTCGCTTCAGCACCTTTTGTATTTCCTTCACCTTTGGACCAATCTAATTGTCCATTTGCTTGAGAATATGATTGAGATTCGACTGTATTAGCACCAAATAATTGCCCAAAAATTAAACCATCTGCATAAATTACTTCATTCGAATTGTTGTAAATCTCAATAAATTGATCTCTAAACAAAGCGCCTTCTTTGATATCAGAACCTCCGTAATAGATTTGTTTTAAAATTAAACCACCAATTATTTTAGCCGAATTCAACTCTATAGCAATTGAAATATTTGAAGAATTTACACTCACATTTTGCGCAGATCCATTAAACTCAATATTATCTTCCGTTCCTGCATCATATCCAAATAAAGTTTCAAACTCTGCTGGAGTCAATGAAAAACTAACATTCGCTGAATATGTTCCTGGAATTAGTTGAGGAAAAACCGCTTCACCATTACTGTTAGTAACCGCTTCATATATCATTCCTGTTTGCGTATTTTTAAGAATTGTTTTCGCATTTACAGGTAATTTTGAAGCATCAAAATCGCTATCAAAAGTAACCTTTGTTGTAAATGTAACGGGTTGAACCGCTGAATTTCCAAAATCATCATCAGAACAAGAATTAAATAATAAACTTGCTAAAATAGGAGTGAGAAGTATATATTTTTTTAACATAATAATCTTTTTTGAAATTGTTTAGAATTAGAAAGTGTATTCAATTTTACCTCCCAATGAAAATTTTGCAATATTAGAGACTCTTCTTTCTCCAGAATCGTTGATATAAGTAGGTTTTAAACCAAAAACATTTGTTGTATAAACAGATACTTTGAATCCATTCAAGAAATCTTTCGAAATGCGTAAATGGAAATTATGCAATGAATTTTGTAATTCTGCTAATGTTTTTTGTGGCGCTTTAATCAAATGTCCGTACAAATCTGTATTTCCTTGATCTTCGACAGGAATTGCATGATAAACAGAATTTTCATCCAAATATCCTATTGGATTTCTATTGTTGTATTTATCATGATTTTGAATAAAAATATGTTCTGTACGAAGAGATAAAATCAATCCAACTTTTTTCAAATGATAATTAAAATTTGTTCCAAACATTAAAGCTTCATCATTCGATTTTGGATTATAATAGACAGCATATTTTTCTTTTGCTAAAACATTTGTAGAAGCTTCATATTCATAAACAGGCTTATTATTTGTTGTTTTTGTGTACGAACCATTCACCGAAATATCTAAATTTAGAGATTTGATTCGGTTAAAATTTATAAACATTTCGATACCTTTATCCGTCGATTCTAAGTTATTTTCTAAAGTATTATAAATAATTTGATAAGCTTCTTTTCCAGTTACAGAATAGGTTGGAGTAGAAGTAGACGTGTCCACACTAATTGTAGAACCTTCTAAAGTTGTTGCATGATAAACTTTTGAAATACCATCTTTCAATTGATTATAATATCCTGTTACATTTAATGATCCGAAAGGCAAATTAACATCAAAACCTATTTCTGAATTGTAAGATCTACTTGGTTTCAAATTTAAATTATTTCCTTCCAAAAGAAACGTTTCAATCCAGCCATATTGCTTATTATTGACATAATAAATTCCGTCTCCCAACAAACGATCGTAAATTCGATCTCCCGTAAATAGTTGATTCAACGAAGGTGCTTTAGAAGCAATTCCGTATCCACCACGAATTCTAAACACTTTATTGAACGCGTAAGATGTATTTATACGCGGTTGAAATGTGTTATTTCCATATTGATTATCGAATCTAAAACCTAAATCTAACTTGAAAACATTATCATTTTCGCCAAATTTCACAATTCTATCTTCTGCATAAACAGACAATTGCCATTGCGTTTTGGTGTTTTTGAAATTATAATCACGATAACCCAAACCACCTTTTGCTCCACTTAATGTATAATAATTAGGCGTTGTATTTTCGTCCGTATATGTTCCGCGACCTTTGTTAGAGCTTGATCGAGAAGATAAACCAACAGAAAAAGTATGGTTCCAATTGTTTTTAGATTCGTAATTTTTTACACCTTCTATATTTAAGAAAGTAGACATCGGAATTCCTTCTACATTTTTGACAAATGTATATTGATTTGGTAAAAATATCGCATCCGAAATTCCATTTTCCGTAGAAGTTGTGACCGCAGCAGTTGCGACATTATTCCAACGTTCTTCTTTCGAATTTTGCTTCTCATAATTGATGTTTGCGTCAACATTTAAAGCATCAATCCAATCTTTTTTCAAGTTCCATTTCAGATTATTAGATAATCGAATCGTGAACTTATCATTCTTTATTTTAGGATCCGAAATATCATCTGGATCATATTTTATTTTATCATTATTGATTGCAAAACTTCCTTCTAAAGTATTAACCAATGTATTGATTTTGTTCGATGATTTCCACGCAGCATTTGTTGTAATACGATTATAGGATTTCAAATTATCGCGAACATCTTCATTAGAAGCCAAATAATTCCCCGACAAACTCAAGAAATTTCTATCATTAAGCTTGAAACCTTTTGATATATTATATTCTGTTGTCGCATCTAACATCGAAATAGAAGCGCGTAGGGGAGTTGAACCAACTTTAGAATTGATAATGATTAGTCCTGAAGTTAAATCACCATATTTTGCAGGAGCAATTCCTTGAATAATTTTTACTTCATCGATATTAGCCGTTGTAATTTGACGCAAATCGACACCATAGCTTGGATTGTTAAAATCATTGAAACCACCACCATTTAAAGAGGTAAACGCTTGCATATTTTCATTGTTTGAAATTGGAATATCATTGACTACAATCGACGTCCCAAACGCTTTATTCTGAAAATAATCTTTGCGATCACTATTTGTATTACTTGACAAACTTCCTGATAATCCCAAATTATTTGAAGAAATCGCAGTTCTAAAAACAACATTTTTGAATTCGTTGTTGTTAAAATCCATTGTAACTTGTCCTGGTAATTGTTGCAAAACTTCGTTTAACGAAAACGCTTGCACATTTTCTATTGCTTCTTTACCAAGCGTAATTTCTGAATATTCCTTTTTCTTTTTCGGGAAAATATCAACTTGTTCCAAACGTAAAGTTTGATTGTATAAGACAATCGAAACATTATTTTCTGAAGAGTCTACAACAATTTCTTGTGTTTCTTTTCCTTTTTGAGAAAAAGACAAATTAGTATTCTCGTTCGTTAATTCTATTGTAAAAAAACCGTCCGAATTTGTTTGTGTCCATCGTTTGGTTTGAGGATCCTGAACCTGAACATTAGATAATTTTTGACCATTTTCATCCGTCACAGTACCAGTTAAAATTCGTTGGGCATTTACAAAACTAAATGTACCCAATAGTGAGAGCGCTAATAAACCTTTTTTCATCAATAAGAAAATTGTGTTGCAAATTTATTTTAAACTAATCTAAATAGCAATAGAACAAAAATCATATTTTAATAAAACATTAAATATTAATCAAAAGAAGCAATGTTATTAGGTCATAGATTATGTTAAATAGAAAGTGATTGAATTTATCGATTTTAGAGAAAGAAGAATGTATATCTATAAAAGGGATAATCAGAATAAATGGTAAATATTTATTGATAAAGAATAATCGAAATGAATGGGAATTATCTGGAGGAAGATTATAACCAAATGAATTGCCAGAAGAAACTCTTGAACGTGAAATTTATGAAGAATTAAATATAAAGTGTAAAGTTTCAAAAATTGTTAATTCTTGGGTTTTTGAGGTTGCTCCAAATAAAACTATATTTATTGTAACCGGTACAATGAAATTATAATAAGCAAAGAACATTCAAATTTTAGATTATTTAATCTAGAATAATTAGAACATATGGATATTCCAAAAAGGATATCTAAACTCTATAAAAAATATCTGTCTAGGAGATTCTTTAATTTTCTTATTTAACATAATAAAGATTATTAACATTAATATTTCATAGAAATAATAATGTTATAATATATATTATGTTAAATTGAATAACCTTATACCACTAACTTTTATATTTAATGTTTAGTTAAACGTTTTTTATTTAAATTTATAATTAACAAATAAATAGATGTATGAAACATTTTATCTTACTTTTTATAACAGCTTTCGACTCATACATCTACGACTTTGATTTTGGATCAATCCTACGTTGATGGTTCAAACTTAACGTTTACGAAGCAAAAATAAAATCTATAAAAAAACCTCCAATAATTTGGAGGTTTTTAGTTATATATAATTGTTATTACATTTTTGGCATTCCTGGGAATCCACCTGCTGGCATATTTTTAGACATTGTTTCCATCATCTTTTTACCATTTGCAGAATTCATAAATTTCATCATTTTACCCATTTCAGAGAATTGTTTCAATAATTGATTCACTTCTTGTAAAGATGTTCCAGAACCAGCTGCAATTCTTTTCTTACGAGAATTATCGATAATATTTGGATTTTGACGCTCTTTTTTCGTCATTGAGTGAATAATCGCTTCAACACCTTTAAAAGCATTGTCGTCAATATCTACATCTTTCAACGCTTTTCCAGCACCAGGAATCATTCCAACCAAATCTTTCATATTACCCATACGTTTGATTTGCTGAATTTGTTTTAAGAAATCATCAAAATCGAAGCTATTTTTGGCAATTTTCTTTTGTAAACGTTTTGCTTCTTCTTCGTCAAATTGTTCTTGAGCACGCTCTACTAACGAAACAACGTCACCCATTCCCAAAATACGATCTGCCATACGTTCTGGATAGAAAACATCTAAAGCTTCCATTTTCTCACCAGTAGAAATAAATTTGATTGGCTTGTCAACAACCGTTCTAATCGTTAATGCAGCTCCACCACGTGTATCACCATCTAATTTTGTTAAAACAACTCCATTATAATTCAATACTTCATTGAAAGCTTTTGCAGTATTCACCGCATCTTGACCTGTCATAGAGTCTACAACAAATAAAGTTTCGGTAGGATTAACTGTTTGGTGAACGCGACGAATTTCATCCATCATTTGCTCATCAATCGCCAAACGACCAGCTGTATCGACAATAATTACATTATTTCCATTTTGTTTTGCTTGTACAATCGCTGATTGAGCAATTTCTACAGGATTTTTGTTTTCTAAATCAGCATAAACATCTACACCAATTTGCTCTCCTAAAACTTGTAACTGATTGATGGCAGCTGGACGATAAACATCACCAGCAACTAATAATACTTTTTTGTTTTTCTTAGTTTTTAGGAAATTAGCTAATTTACCAGAAAAAGTTGTTTTACCAGAACCTTGTAAACCAGCAATCAAAATAATTGTCGGATTATCGTCTACTTTCAGTTCAGTAACCTCACCTCCCATTAATTTTGCTAATTCATCATGAACAATTTTTACCATTAATTGTCCAGGATTAAGCGACGTAATTACGTTTTCACCTAAAGCCTTTTCTTTTACCGTATTTGTAAAATCTTTTGCAACTTTATAACTAACATCGGCATCAACAAGGGCTCTACGCACCTCTTTTACGGTTTCTGCAACGTTAATTTCTGTAATTTGTCCTTTTCCTTTTAAGGTATGTAATGCTTTATCTAATTTATCCTGAAGATTTTGAAACATTTTGAGTCAATTTTAGGACACAAATATAAAAAAATTATACCGAATAATATAAATTCACACAACAAGGTATACAATTGATTAATAATGTTTAAATTGCCAACTCAAATTTTGGTTGAATGAAAAAAGGTTTAGTACTATTTTTATTCTTTGTTACTGGGGTGGTTTTCAGTCAAACAAAGAATAACCAAACTTATTATTTTTTTTCCATCGCTTATGGACAAGATAATGAAGTTTATGTGACAGATGTTTATGAAGCAAACATCGATAACAAAGATATCTACGCCAAATTGGCAGATAGATATACAAAGTTTCAGAATTATTTATTGAAAAATGGAACGATTGGTTCTTTAAAAGAAATTCAAACGGGTTACGAAAAGAATTATCAGAAAAAAGAACAAGCTGAAGCTGAACAAAAATATTTTCTATCTACATTAGAAAAACAACAATTTACAGCGAAAATGGTTAATTATTCGCTTTAAAACATAAAAAATCCACTTCAAACGAAGTGGATTTTTTTATTTCTTTTTTGAACTGATTTATTGATCATTCAATAATCTTGCAGCTTCTTTTGCAAAGTAAGTTGAAATTAGGTCAGATCCTGCTCTTTTGAAACAAGTTAAAGATTCTAAAATAACTTTATCATTATCTAACCAACCTTTTTCTACAGCAGCTTTTATCATCGCATATTCACCTGAAACCTGATAAACAGAAACCGGAACTTGTAAATTATCTTTCACTAATTTCACAATATCTAAATAAGCCATTCCTGGTTTTACCATCAAAATATCTGCACCTTCTTCTACATCTGCAATTGCTTCGCGCAACGCTTCTTGCGAATTATGGTAATCCATTTGATAGGTTTTTTTATCTTTCGGAATTTCTTGAGAATCAACTGGCGCAGAATCTAAGGCTGTACGGAAAGGTCCATAAAAAGATGATGCATATTTCGCAGCATACGTCATGATTCCTACATTATGAAAACCGTTTTCCTCCAACGCAGCACGCATCGCTCCTATTCGACCATCCATCATATCAGAAGGCGCAACAAAATCTGCACCAGCTTCTGCATGAGACAACGTCATTTTTACCAAAGCGTCAACAGTTTCATCATTAATAACTTCTCCATTTTTGATGATTCCGTCGTGACCATAAATTGAATATGGATCTAAGGCAACATCAGGCATTACAATCATTTCTGGAACTGCATCTTTAATTGCTTTGATTGTATTTTGCATCAATCCGTTTGGATTCCAAGCCTCTTTACCTGTATTATCTTTTAAGTTATCACTAACTTTACAATATATGTTAACTGATTTTATACCTAAATCCCAAATTTCTTTTACTTCTTTTACAGTATTGTCAAGAGATTGGCGGTAAATACCTGGCATTGCAGCAATTTCTTCTTTCACACCTTCTCCTTCAGCCATAAAAATTGGTAAAATAAAATCGTTTGGTGACAAATGATTTTCGCGAATCATACTACGAATTGATTCATTTTTGCGTAGTCGTCTATGTCTGTTATATAAAAACATTTGATTAAAATTTTAGACAAATTTACTCGATTTCATTTGAATAAGGCTAATGAATAATATCAATTATATTTATTAATTTTAAAAGAAAATCAATCATTTGAATAATCAGTTAAAATATTTATCATTCATTATATTTTTTGGATTAATTTCTTGCAATAAAAAGAATTATAAAACGATTCAATTTAGAAGTTTCTCTATGGAAATTCCGAAAGATTGGAAAAAAGTGAAATTAGGCGGAATTGATACTGAAGTTGGAAGAATTATTACACCAAATAATGATACCTTAGATTATGATTATGGCAGACTTGCAGGCGGAGATTTTGATATTAATGCTAAAATTGCAGATAGTATTTTTACAATTATTTTAAATAATAATCCTGATTTAGAATTGGAAAAAATCTCTGAGTTATATATCAATAAACTTCACAAAACTAATATTGATTCTATCGTACAATCAGAATATCAGATTTCTTATATTGTTATTGATCATCAAAAAGCAAAACTTATACAATCAAATCATCATAAATTAATTGCAGTTTATATGGATACTATTAAAAATTCAACTTCAAAATTTAATTTTATTGGTTACAATTTAGATGAAAAGTCACAAGAAGAATTTATAAATTCTATTAAAACAATCAAATTCAAAAAATAGATTTAAACTTGCGCAAACGTAGCTAAACAAATATCTTTGCAGCATGCGAATAGATATTATCACAGTTTTACCCGAATTATTAGTTAGTCCATTTTCTGCCTCGATTATGAAACGCGCGCAAGACAAAGGTTTAGCTGAAATTCATGTTCACGATTTGAGAGATTTTGGAAAAGGACGTTATCGTCATGTAGATGATTATCCGTACGGAGGAACTTCTGGAATGGTGATTATGTGCGAGCCTTTGGACAAAATGATTTCGAAATTGAAAGATGAACGCACTTATGATGAAATTATTTATTTGACTCCAGATGGTGAAACGTTGAATCAAACAATTGCGAATGATTTGTCATTGAAAGGAAATCTTATGATGATTTGCGGACATTACAAGGGAATCGATCAACGTATTCGAGATATGTATGTTACAAGAGAAATTTCGATTGGCGATTATGTGCTTTCGGGAGGAGAATTTGGTGCAATTATTTTGGCTGATTCTATTATTAGATTGTTACCTGGTGTAATTGGTGATGAGACTTCTGCCCTTTCAGACTCGTTTCAAGATGATTTGTTGGCGCCACCAATTTATACGCGTCCAGCCGAATATAAAGGTCTTAAAGTTCCGGATGTTTTACTTTCGGGTAACTTTCCTAAAATTGAAGAATGGCTGCATGAACAAGCAATTGAACGTACAAAAGAACGTCGCCCAGATTTGTTAGAAAAAAGATCAAAATAAATAGAAAAGCTTCCAATTAGGGAGCTTTTTTTCATAAATAATATATTGTATCTTAATTCAATATATTATTTATGAAATACATCTATTTTTTTATACTTATATTATCTTTTAATTCTTGTAAAAATAATTCCGAAGCTGACAATAAACTATTAGAACAAATACAAGGTGTCTGGTCAACTAAAATGGCAGTTTTAGATCCAGTTATTTATAAATTCGATCAGGATTCAATATATAATAATAAAGGATATTATGATGGTATCTATGAAACTTATGGAATTCGAGAGCATAAAAAATTTATACCTACTAAATTTTTAGGTAATTCAATCAAATTCTATGTAAGAGATTCAACTGTTCATTATTTTGATTCTATCAATAGACCAAAACCATTTTTTAAAATTTTATCAATAAATAAAGAAGAAATGGTTATCAAATATAATAATGATTCGAGTCTTGATACACTTGGAAGAAGAGATAATAATACCAAAACTCCATTAGATTATGATCAAATTATTTATACGACAAGTGGTTGTTATGGAAGTTGTAGTATAATAAATATCGCTATTCAAAAAAATGGAACTATTATTAGCGCTAATGAAGCTTTTAATGGAAAAAAGGGCGTTTTTGAAGGTAAATTAGATAAAAAATTTCATCAATTTTTAGAGCAGAAAATTAATGACGCAGAATTACTTTCATTAAAAGATAATTATGAAGAACAAATTACAGATCAATCAGAAGATTTGTTACTTGTCATAAAGAAGGATAAAATTATAAAATCGATACGTGTTTATGCTTATCCAATGAATCCTTCTTATTCGAGTTTAGAATTAGCTCTTACTTATTCAGGTTCTTTAATGAATAATAAAAAGAAATACCATGAATCTGAATACTTCCCACTACTCAGTTTAATCAATATTAATGGAAAACAATTAAGCAAAGCACAAACTTTCTTATTTTGGACAGAATTAATGAAGCATCCTTCAAATAAAATATCAATAAAAAATCAACAAACCTATAAAATACAATTTTATTACTATTATTTTGGTGGAGAATTAGGAGAAATTAATCCTTGTAAATTACTTAGTATAAAAGGAAATGGTCAACAATTTGAATTAACTTTTGAAAATAATCAAAAACATTATTACGATTTAGGATATAATTTTATACAACAATATATAGACTAAAAAAAGCTTCCAATTAGGAAGCTTTTTTTAGTATTTTTTATTTAACTCGATGAATATATTCAATTACTTTATCGTTGAAAATTTGTGGTTGATCGACATTGACAACATGCCCACAATCATCGATAACAATCAATTCTGAATGTTTAGTATGCGCTTTTGTTAATTCCTGAATCGAAGGCAAAAACATATGATCTTCTGCTCCCATCACATATAAAGTCGGAATATTCAATTCAACTTTTCGAAACCATTTTAGCAACGGATTGACATCCGCAGTAAGTTTGAACCATTTCAAAAATTCTTTTTGATACAATTTTTTCGCTTCATTGATAAATAATAACCTTGATTCTTTGTGCGTATTTTTTGGCATGATAGCGAAAGCAAAAATTCGATACAAGATCAAATAAGGCAACATATGTTTGAACGTATTTCCAACATTAATCAAAAATTGACATTGGAAATTAATTTTCATAATAGCGCCTCCCATCACCATTGATTTGAATCGCTCCGAATAATCTTCTGCCAATTGTCGAATTACAATCGTTCCTAAAGACATCCCAACAAAATGCGTTTTATCAATATTTAAATGATCTAAAACATCAATTACATCTTTTGAAACTGATTTGAAAGTATAACGTTTTTCGAAAAGCGCTTTCAAGTTTTTCTTAGAACGTCCGTGTCCTCTCAAATCCATTAACAAAACATTAAAATGTTTGCGAAATTCACGCAATTGCTTGAACCAAATCGTAGAACTTCCTCCTGCTCCATGAACAAAAGTAACCCATTCTGTACTCGTTGGATGATTATATGTAGTGTATGCTAACAATTTTCTAAATAAGTTTTTCGCAAAATTAAACTAAAAACTATGCCAAGCATAATAATTTCTACGTTTTAAGAAATTTTTAATCTTCATCATCGTCGTCATCTATAAAAGAACCAGTCTTTTTCAAGTAAAAAACATCGTTCATTACTTCTGCTTTCACATAATTTAGCTTTTCTTGCTCTTTCATTCGATCCGTAAATAACGTTCCTGTTAAATGATCGTATTCGTGCTGAAAAATAACCGCTGTAAAACCTTCTACCGTTTCATCATGAAAATTTCCATCCAAATCATAATACTCCAATCGAAGAACCAAGCTTCTATACACTTTTCCGAAAATATCAGGAATAGATAAACAACCTTCACGACCGTGACGAACAATGTCCGAATACCAAGTAATTTTTGGATTGATAATAAACTCAAAAGGTTCGCCTTCTTTATCAAAACGTTGCACCCAAACCGCGTTGCGATTAATCCCAATTTGCGGAGCAGCAATTCCAACACCTTTACTCGCCTCATCTTGTACAGTCGCATACATACGATCGGCCAATAATTTGATTAACGGATCTTTTGGATCAATATCAATAGAAATTGATTTTAAGATTTTTGTATCTGCATCCGAAGTCGTTAATAAAACACGAAAAGGATCATAGGAATTCTTTTCTTTTATTAATGTCGTTTCTGCCTTTGTTAATGGCGTATAAACAATGTTTTTCATATTTTTTGATTGAGCAAATAATGCAGAAGAACAAATCAATAAGCTATAGGTTAATGTTTTTATCATTTTTTAAGGATCAATTTGTCTAAAGAATATTTTCCTGCGCCTGATAAAAATATAACTAAATAATTGATTAAATAGAATAATCCCAATTCTTTTTTACCAAAATCATGATCCGCATGTACGATAAATACCGCAACTAACATTGTAATGATTAGTGGAATCACTGCTAAACGAGTAAATAATCCAACTAAAACTAAAGAAGCACAAAGAATTTCTGCAAAAACCGTTAAACCCAAAGATACTTCTGGTCCAAGTCTAATTGGATCACCAAATTCAAAATTACCATTGACTAATTTTTGTAATTTTCCGAATCCGTGTGTAAACATAAATCCACCAGCAGCTAAACGTACTAATAACAATGATAAATCGATAAATGCAGGTTGATTTCCTAAAAGTTTAAATTTTGTGCTCATTTTTTTTAATTTTTTTCAAATATAAGTTCTAGTTTTTACGTTCACCTTTAAATAGATCAAGAAATCTACATTTTTGGATTAATTTTGGTTAATCTTTCTATTCAAGAATAAAAAAATACAACATATGTTAAAAAACATTGCTTTAATTACGATATTATTTTCAGGTTTTGCATTTGCTCAAAAATCTGAATTACAGCAAAATGATGTTTTAGGAAATCCAACTTTTATTGAAGAATCGATGCAAAAAGCACGTATTCGCATGAAGTTTATCGAAGGTTATGAAACCGAATATTACACAAAATCAACGTATAATAAAGATGGAAATCCAACAAAACGTGATTATTTTGATGAAGCTGGAAATAAAACTTTTGCTGAAACATTTAATTACAATGAATCAAATAAATTGATTTCGAGAGAAATGAAAAACAATGACGAAAGTTTAGTTTTCAATTTTGATTACGAATATACAACAGATGGTTATATCGTGACGAAAAGCGAAAATGATGTCAATGTTTCTAAAACGGAATATAAATTAGATCAAAATCAGAATGTAACTTACGAAAGAGAAACTAATTTATTGGAAGATTCGGATGTTTTTATCGAGAAAACGTTTCAATATCAAAATGGATTTTTAGTCAAAACATTGGTGAAATATAATCAAGGAACTTATACGTTGAATTATAAAAATGACGCAAAAGGCAATCCAATAGAGGAAACTTATGTAGACAAAGACAATAAACAAGTCAATAAATATGTTCGAAAATTTGATGAAAACAATAATATTATCGAAGAAACAGTGCTTGATGAAACAGGAAAAGTAAAGAATATTTCGACGATTAAATATCAATATGATAATCACAAAAATTGGACAAAACGCACACAATACGCCAAAGATATCGATCAACCAATTTCAAATACAACAAGAACAGTACGTTACTAAAAATACAAGAGCCAAGCTAATTTGGCTCTTTTTTATTTGATTATTTAACTAAATGTCATTAAATTTATTCAAATCAATCATTTAACTTCATCTATTATGATCAATAATGTGCAAGAATTTAATCGACTTTTTCAGTTATACCAAAAAGATAATCGTTTCAATTTGTACATAAATGATTATCCTAAAAACGAATTTTTATTTCAATTTTATTCAGATGAAATTGAAGATTTGAATATAGAATATGTTGATTCTACTTCAAATTCTATCAAGAAAATACATAATTATCGCTCAAAATTAAGTGATTTTTTTCAGCCCGAAGAGCTTCCAACATTAGAGATTAAATCAATTTCTGGTTATTTTAGTCATTTTGATTTTTATTTTATGACCAATGAAAAAACCTTTGTATTTAATTATATTCATCGCGATTTTTTATCTCAACTAATTGATATTCTTCTTGCTGAATTAGATTGTAATTTTATCAGCCGATTAAAGACTGAACTTTTAATCAATTTAGAATATGATTAATTTTTTTGTTAAACTTTTTTCAGCGACATTGTTTGACTTTTAAAAGAATTCATTTTGCTTAAAGCAAAGTAGAATGAATTTTGATCGAATTAATGAAAAGTTGAGCATCTTAGCAGATGCAGCGAAGTATGATGTTTCGTGTTCATCGAGCGGAAGTAAAAGACAAAACCAAAACAAAGGCTTAGGAAATGCATCTATGTCGGGGATTTGCCATTCGTTTACAGAAGATGGTCGATGCGTTTCTTTACTCAAAATTCTATTGACGAATCATTGTATTTATGATTGTGCTTTTTGCGTTTCTCGAAAAAGTAATGATGTAAAACGTGCTGCTTTTACAGTGCAAGAAGTGGTTGATTTAACGATTAATTTTTATCGTCGAAATTATATTGAAGGTTTATTCTTAAGTTCTGGAATTTTCAAAAATACTGATTTCACGATGGAACGCTTGCTTTTGATTGCGAAAAAGTTACGTCTTGAAGAGAATTTTAATGGATATATTCATCTCAAAACGATTCCTGGAGCGAGTGATGAATTATTGAAAGAAGCTGGTTTATATGCTGATCGAATGTCCATAAATCTCGAAATGCCAACAGAAGAAGGACTTAAATTAGTTGCACCAGAAAAATCACACGAAGATGTAAAAAAACCTTTAGGATTTATTCATCAACAACGAGTTGAGTTTAATGCTGAACGAAAATTAATCAAATCTACTCCAACCTTTGTTCCTGCTGGGCAATCTACACAAATGGTAATTGGTGCAACGCCCGAAAATGATATGCAAATTATGTATACAGCAAATCAATATTACAATGATTTCCAGTTAAAACGTGTGTATTATTCAGGTTTTATTCCAATCAATCACAATGATAATATGTTGCCGTCTATCGGAACTCAACCACCTTTGTTACGAGAGAATAGACTGTATCAAACAGATTGGTTAATGCGTTTTTATCAATTTGATGTAACGGAGATTCTTAATCAACAAAATCCTCATTTGGATACTGATATTGATCCAAAATTGAGCTATGCTTTACGAAATTTACATCTTTATCCGATTGATATTAATACAGCCGATTATCATTTAATTCTACGAATTCCGGGAATTGGTGTTCAATCTGCGAAGAAAATTGTTACCGCTCGAAAGTTTGGGAAAATCTATTCTTATCAATTAAAACGTCTTGGAATTGCTTACAATAGAGCAAAATTTTTCATGACGTGTGCAGATGATCAATTTCAACAAAAAGATTTGCTTGGTTCGCAAATTAAAAATAGAATTTTGAGTTTTAGTAAAAGTAAATATCTTAAAAATCAGCCAAATCAATTAAATCTTTTTGACTAATGGAAATTTATGTTTTTGATAATAGTTTTGAAGGTTTTTTAACGCTGATTTTTGATTATTATGTTAGAAAACCGAAGCAAATAAAAGTAGTTTCTGAAAGAGATTTTTTACCATCGATGTTTGATGAAGTTTATACTGTGATTACAGATGAAACAAAAGCAAAAAGAGTACATAAAAAACTAAAAGACAAACTAAATAAAACCAGTTACAAAGCTATACAAGCTGTTTTCTTGTCAGAAGAAGCTGAAGCCTACGAAAAGCTGTTTTATTATTGTTGTTTAATCATAAATGAAACAGCTGCAGTTCAATTAAATTATGGAAATGATTATGTTTTTTATGTCATGAAAATGTATCGATCAGTTCATCGAGAAAAGCATCATCATGAAGCATTTATCCGTTTTGAAAAGATTAATCAAGATTTATTTTTTGCGAAAACTGATCCAAAATATAATGTTTTACCTTTAATTATTAATCATTTCAGAAAAAGATATGCTGACCAGAATTGGATTATTTACGACACGATTCGAAAATATGGAATTTATTATGAAAAATCTTCTGGAAATGTTCAACAAATACAATTAAATTTTACACCAAAATCTTCAACTGCTCTAACTGAATACATTGATGTAAATGAAAATTTGTACCAAGAATTGTGGAAATCTTATTTTAATTCGACAACAATCGAAGCAAGGAAAAATTCGAAGTTACAAATCCAAATGATGCCCAAACGTTTTTGGAAACACTTGACAGAGTATAACTAAAAAAGGCTACGAAATTTGTAGCCTTTTGTGTATTTTTTATTTCTTTGGTAAGAAAACTTCCGCCATCATACAACGGGCACTTCCTCCACCTAATTTTTCAATCAAATCTATCTTAACAGGTAAAATTGGGTTATAAGCCTCAATTTTAGAAATTTGTTCTTGATTAAGCGAATTATAAGCCGTTTGCGACATCACCAAATATGATTGTCCTAAACCACCTACTTGCAACATATTTCCAGCAAATTGATGCATTTGCGCTTCTGTAATTGCAATAATTTCTTTTCCAGCTTCTAATAAGTACTCACAAACCGCTTTCTTTTCTTTTTTATCATCGATAGAATCTAAACAAATAATCGCATATTTATCTGCAATACACATCATTACATTGGTGTGATAAATCGGTTTACGTTCTCCATTTACAGTTTGATTCGCATGAAAAATAACTGGTGTATATTCTAATTCCTCACAAAATTCAATCAATAAATCTTCGTCAGTTCGTTGAGAAATACATGCATAAGCCAGTTCATGTTCACGATCAAGAATAATACTTCCTGTTCCTTCCAAGAAAATTTCGTCTTCTTCTGCCGATGTAAAGTCAATTACATCATCTATATGAAAACCTTTTTCTTCCAACAAACTCAATACATCTTCCTCACGACGCTCTTCTCTCCTGTTTTTTGCAAACATCGGATACAACACTACATTTCCGTTATCGTGAAAAGAAATCCAATTGTTCGGAAAAATAGAATCTGGCGTATGTGGCGAAGCAGTATCTTTGATCGTGATAACATTTACACCTTTTGAACGCAAAGCAGAAACCATTCCTTGAAATTCTTCTAACGCTTCTTTCTGAATATCTTCTTGAGAATCTGTTGTTTCCGTTTGGAAATAATTATTAACAGCCGTTTCTGGATTGTAATAAAAAGCTGTTGGCTCAACCATCAAAATAGTTGATGTATATTGTTTTTGTTTCATGTTATTTTCTGATTAATGGCATTGTAGAACATCTCAATAAACCTCCCATTTTAGAGACTTCTCTGTAATTAATTCGTTCCACTTTTATGTTCCATACATTTTCTAAATGATCATTTAAACGCGTAAAATTTTTCTCAGAAACAACAACTTCAGGAGAAATTGAAAACACATTAGGATTCATCCAATACATTTCTTCTTTTGTCACTTCGAATAAATTTTCTTTCCCAAAAATATCGACAATTTGCTGATATTCATGCTCAAATAAAAAGCCGTCTTTATAAATAATCGCTTTATCTTTCCCAACAGGATTAAATGTACAATCTAAATGTAAAATTCCTTCGTAAGGATCTTCATCATTCTTTTTCAATTCAAAATCCAAGACGTTTTTATTGGGAAATTTAGCTTTGATATACTCTACAAATTCAACATTTGTGCGTCCTGTTTTATAATTTTTGAAATCAGCTTGTTTGTACGTTCCAACAAAAATATAGTCGTTATACAAAATTACATCGCCACCTTCTACATAAACTTCTTCTGGTAACGCATTGATTTTATTTCCTTTGAATTGACGTTTTATTTCGCGATAGGCTTGTAATTCTTCTAAACGATCTGGAATAATATTCGCGATAAAGAATTCATCTTCAATTACAAAACCGACATCACGAGAAAAAACTTGATTACAATCTTCGATCAATGTTGGACGTAAAACTTCAACATTATATTTCTTCAAAACTTGTTCAAATTCTGACATTTCCGCAATCAAATCTTCTTCTTTTGGATAATCGTTATTCTTTACGGTTTCATAAGATTTTGCATCGAACGTCTGATCAAGTGTAGGATTAGCTCCGTTAGATTCTGCTCGACCCAAGACTACGGTTTGCAGTTGAGCCGTTTCATTCTGTACATTTAATCGCATAATTTATTGTGGTTTTTAATTTTGTGTTCCAAAAAAAATCCCGCAATTGCGAGATTTAATTTTGTATAAATATACATTTTATTTTTGAATTCCTAAAGCTTTCAAGCCATTTACTGTTGCAATATTCGAAAGTTGTTCTACATCATAAAAGTGGCAAGACTCCAGCATTACACGCAGTTCTGTTAACAAATGACCATCAGAAAAAGGTTTGTAAATATCATTAATATTATCTGTTCCGAAGGCAACATTAATTCCTCTTGGAATCATTTCATCAACTGGCGTTACTGAATTGTGCGAAGGTGCCAAACGCTCTGTTCGATTATGATCAATCCATGCAGTTGGACAAGAAACAATGTGCATATCTGCTTTTTTGATTAAATCATATAATTCGTAACGATATTTTCTTGGATGAGCCGCTACAGAAATTGAGTGAACCGCAGAAACTTTTCCTTGCATACCGTGTTCAATCGTTTTCAAAGCTAATTGCTCAGTTTCTTTTTCTTCGTCTGTATTGAATTGATCAACATGAACGTGAACCAATTTATTTTTTGCTTTTGCAGTTGATAATAAAATATCTAAATGCTCGTCTTCTCTACCGAAATCTTTTGCAGGTAAACCACCGATAATATCCACAAAATCAGAAGACATATCAAACCATTCGCGCGCTTTAGGATCAATAACCCCTTTCAACACTTGGTTTGCAAAACGCATTTCGATGTCTTTTCCGTAATTATCTTTTAAGCGTTGAGCTGCTTGTATACTACGATCTTCAATTACTTCATCTGCATCAATAAACGAACCAATTGCTTGACAACCTTGCTCTAACATGAAATTAATTGCTTTTTCCATTCGGAAATAAATATCATCAACAGATGAATTGCGTTTCATATCATCAACTAAATGCCATTTTTCTTTTAGGTAAGAATTAGATAATGCGAAAGTGTCCGAAGTCAATGAATAAGCTCTGTCTAAGTGTGAATGCGTATTAACCCAACCTCCTTTTTCGTTGATTTTTTCAAGTACTTCTTCAATTGGATTATAGTTTTGTTTGTTCATCGTGAGTTTGTTTGTTTTCGGGATGTAAAATTAATAAGATTATTCAAGAGAAATGAAGCGATATTATCAAAAAGATTTGTGTAACTTTGTGCCTTTGTTAGTAACATCAGCGAATAATAAAGTCCAACTAAATGTTGGACTTTTTCTATTTATGATTCTTTTTGTTTTTTCAGAATAATTTCAATCTTGCCATTAGGATATTGTTTTTTATCTGTTTTATTTACAGTAATATATTTTATATCATCTGGATTCATTTTAGTGAAAACACTTTTATCTACTCTTTCTCCATCCACAAAAACTGCTGGATCATTTGATTCTTTAATAACCGAACTATCAAAAATTCCTTTACGTGGAGATTCATTTACATCTTGTGCAAAACTCAACATTGGAAGGAATGCAAAAGCTAATAATAATTTTTTCATAAATCGTTAATTTATATGAAGTTAATCAAATATTTTATAAAAACTAATTTTTATATGTTCGTTTTACAGACTGAATTCCTTCAATATTCTTCAATTCCATCATAATTTTTTCTAATTCGGCTTTATTTTTAACAGAAACCGTAATCTTTCCATCAAAAATACCTGCATCTTCAGACAAATTAATACTATGCATGTTCAATGAATTATTTTTCGAAATAACTAACGTAATATCACTCACCATTCCAGCGCGATCCAATCCTTGTAACTCAATTAACGCTTTGAACTCTTGTTGAGAAGAATCAATCCATTTCGCTTTTATAATTCTGTACGCATAATTTGCTTGCAACGAAACTGAATTTGGACAATCTACCTTATGTACTTTTATTCCTTTTGAAACTGTGATAAAACCATATACTTTGTCACCTGGAATTGGATTACAACAACTCGCTAATTCGTAATCTAAACGCTCTTCATCATTCCCAAAAACAAGACTATCTAATTTCGTTTTGTCTACAGGAATATCATCTTTTTTAGTCGTATTAAATGTTGATTTTCTGAAACGGTTAATTAATCCAGTAAAGCCTGTATTTCGTTCCGCAAATTTGCGCAAATCGTTGTTGTCAATAATTCCCATTGCAACATTATAGAACACATCTTGACTCGAACTTAACTTAAAGTATTGCTGTAACTGATTAATCGTATTTTCACTAAAATCAACCTTTAAGTGTCTTAATTTTCGTTGAATAATTTCTTTTCCATCTTCTGCAACTTTACGTTTATCTGAGTTTAAAGAAGCTTTAATTTTACTTCTCGCTTTACTCGTTACAACATATTCTAACCATTCTAATTTTGGTTTTTGTTGCGTTGAAGTAATGATTTCTACTTGATCTCCACTTTGCAATTGATGCGACAATGGATACAATTTTCCATTCACTTTTGCACCCAAACAATGGTCACCAACGTTGGTGTGAATAGAGTAAGCAAAATCCAACGAACTTGCTCCTTTTGGCAACGAATGCAAGTCTCCTTTTGGCGTAAAAACATAAATCTCTTTGGAGTACAAATTGAACTTGAAATTATCCATAAACTCAATCGCATCCTTTGTATCTTCTTGCTCCAACATTTCACGAACTTGATGAATCCATTCATCAACTTTCGTTTCGTCATCCGAGACATTTTCTTTGTATTTATAATGCGCAGCGATACCCATTTCGGCAACTTCGTCCATTCTTTCAGAACGAATTTGTACTTCTACCCAACGCGCTTGTGGTCCCATAACCGTTACGTGAAGCGATTCATAACCAGTTGTTTTGGGTTGAGAAATCCAGTCGCGCATACGTTTTGGATTTGGAATAAATAAATCCGTTACCAACGAATAAATTTTCCAAGCTAAGAATTTTTCATTCTTTTTATCCGAACGATAAATTACACGAATGGCAAACAAATCAAAAACTTCCTCGAAAGGAATTCCTTGATTAACCGTTTTTCGATAAATTGAATTGATTGATTTTGAACGACCTTTTATCTCAAATTCTAAACCTTCGGCTTCAAGTTTTTCTGAAATAGTCTTACAGAAATCATCAATGTATTTTTTTCTTTCGGCTTCAGTTTCTGTTAATTTATGTTCAATATTAAAATATGCATCTGGTTTAGTGTATTTCAAACTCAAATCTTCCAATTCTGATTTGATGTTATACAATCCCATTCTATGAGCCAAAGGCGCATAAATAAAAATGGTTTCGGATGCTATTTTCAACTGTTTATCCTCGCGCATACTTTCTAACGTACGCATATTGTGTAGACGATCGGCAATTTTGATCAAAATCACACGAACATCTTCAGATAAAGTCAGTAATAATTTTTTATAATTTTCTGATTGTATCGAAACATCTTGTTTATTTAAGACCGCAATTTTTGTTAATCCGTCTATAATTTTTGCAATCTTTTTACCAAAAAGTTTCTCAATATCTTCTAACGTAAATTCTGTATCTTCTACCACATCATGCATCAAAGCAGCGGCAATAGACGTAGCTCCAAGGCCAATTTCGTCGGCTACAATTTTGGCAACAGCAATCGGATGATAAATGTATGGCTCGCCTGTTTTTCTACGCTGATCTTTGTGCGCGTCTACAGCCAAATCAAAAGCTTTACGAATCAGCTTTTTGTCTTCATCTGATAAAGTGACATATGTATTTTGAAGCATCTCTTTATAACGTCTCGTTATCTCAATGTTCTCTCTCTCTAATTGTTCGTCTGTAATAACATGAGGCGTATCCATCTTTCTTATGTTTTTGTTGATTTAGAAAAAAGCGTTAATTCCCTTTATATATCTGCTTTCTTCGAAGGATTAAATATACAATATTTTATTTTTTATAGACTATAATATTCAACTGATTTTATCGCTTATTTTAAGTCATTATTTTTATTCAATATAAATTTATAATGTATTTTTTACACTATTAATTTAACAATAAAAGTTGATTAATACAATCTGATTTTATCAATTTACAATTAAATACTACTTTTTATTGTATAGTTGATAAATATTTAAATGTCCTAAAACAAACATTTTAAACTTTATTATTAATTCTAAACATTTTTCTAACTTAACAAAACAAATAAAACACAACACACACATAAATGGATTACAAAACTTTATACTCAAAAAGTATTGAAGAACCTGAGCTTTTTTGGAAGGAAGAAGCCCAGAAATTAGCATGGTCAACTTTTCCAGAACAAATCTTAAAACAAAATGAAAACGGATATTATTCATGGTTTGTTGATGGAAAAATAAACATGAGTCGTTTGGCTTTGGAGGAAAATATAAAAGCTGGACGTGGTGAACAACTTGCTTTAATTTACGATTCTCCTGTTACAGAAGTTGTTCAAAAAATTACATACAATCAACTTTTAGAAAAAGTGAGTCGATTTGCTGGAGGTCTTACATCATTAGGTTTATCAAAAGGTGATACAGCAATTATTTATATGCCAATGATTCCAGAGGCAATTGTTGCGATGCTTGCTTGTTCGAGAATTGGCGTTATACATTCTGTAGTTTTTGGAGGTTTTGCTGCGCCAGAATTAGCGATTCGTATTGATGATGCGCAACCAGACGTTATTATTTCGGCATCTTATGGAGTAGAAATTAATCGTCAAATTAATTATAAACCATTGATTGATGAAGCAATTGAATTAACGCTTTACAAGCCAAAAAACATTATCATTTTTGAGCGACCAAATCACACCGATGATTTATCAGCAGATAATGTGCATACTTATGATGAAATGTATCAACATCAACCTGCAGAACCTATCGAAGTTTCGAGTACACATCCATTATATATTTTGTATACTTCCGGAACAACTTCTACGCCAAAAGGTGTCGTACGTGATACGGGAGGTTATGCAACTGCTCTAAATTCGACGATGAAATATTTTTATGATTTAGAACCAGGTGATACAATTCTTACAGCAAGTGATATTGGTTGGGTTGTTGGGCATTCTTATATCGTTTATGCGCCATTAATTTATGGTGTTACAACGGTTATTTACGAAGGAAAACCAATCAAAACTCCTGATGCAGGCGCTTTTTGGAGAATGGTTGAAGAACATAAAATCAAAAATATTTTTACGGCTCCAACAGCAATTAGAGCAATCCGAAAAGAAGATCCAGAAGGAAAATTATTCCAAAAATATGATACATCAAGTCTGAAACGTTTATTCTTAGCGGGAGAACGTTGTGATACATCTACTTATTATTGGTTAAAAGAAATTTCAAAATTGCCCGTAATCGATCATTGGTGGCAAACAGAAAGCGGTTGGCCAATGTTAGGAATTTGTGCTGGAGTCGAAAATATAATGCCTGAACCTGGTGCAGCTGGATTGCCTGTTTTTGGCTATAATATTAAAATTGTTGACGACGAAGGTCAAGAAAATGATACGCGAGAAGAAGGTTCTATTGTGATTCAGCTTCCACTTCCTCCTGGTTGTATGACAAGTTTATGGCGAAATGAACACCGATTTATAAAAGGTTATTTTCAACAATTTCCAAATCATTATTTAACTGGTGACGGAGGTTTTAAAGATGAAAATGGTTTTGTATTTATTACAGGTCGAACAGATGATATTATTAATGTTGCTGGTCACCGATTAAGCACTGCAACAATGGAAGAGTTGGTTTCTTCTCATCCTGATATTACTGAATGTGCAGTTGTAGGAATTAAGGATGAATTGAAAGGTCAAATTCCAATCGGATTGATTGTTACAAAAGAAAATGCATCGAAATCGGAAGAAGAAATCGAAAAAGATTTGATTGCTTTATTACGCAAAGAAATTGGCGGAATTGCTTGTTTCAAAACATCTATAATAGTTAGCCGATTACCAAAAACGCGAAGTGGAAAAATATTACGCAAAACTTTATCTCAGATTGCAGACGGAACACCATTCACAATTCCATCTACAATTGATGATCCTACAGTTTTAGATGAATTAATTCACGAATTTTCAAGAAGAAATGTTGGCGTAGCCTTTACAACTTCGTCAATATAATCCATTTATTCATTCACTATTTCTAAAGCAGTATTCTTAGGATTACTGCTTTTTTTGTTCATTTTTACATAAATTTGGATTAGAAATATCATTCAATGCCAAATCAATCAAAATCATTAGAAGATGTGCACGAAAGTGTTCAAATCAAAAAAGGAAAGTTTAGAAAAATTCTAAGTTTTTTTGGACCGGCCTACTTAATAAGCGTTGGTTACATGGATCCAGGAAACTGGGCAACCGATTTAGCGGGTGGTAGTCAATTTGGTTATACTTTGATTTGGGTTTTGTTGATGAGTAACATTATGGCTTTGTTATTACAAAGTTTGTGTACACGTTTGGGAATTGTTCGACGAAAAGATTTGGCGCAATGCAACCGAGAAACTTATCCAAAAGGAATGAATCTCGTCTTGTACATTTTAGCCGAAATAGCAATTGCAGCCTGTGATTTAGCAGAGATTTTAGGTATGGCAATTGGTCTAAATTTACTTTTTGGAATTGATTTAATTTATGGTGTTTTAATCAGTTTCTTAGACACTTTTCTTCTACTTTATCTTCAGAAATTAGGCATGCGAAAAATGGAACTTTTCATTGTTGGTTTAATCACAATGATTGGTTTATGTTTTTTGACGGAAATGTTTTTAGCAAAACCAGATTTTGGAGAAGTTGCAAAAGGATTTATTCCATCTATTCCAAATAGCGCTGCATTGTACATCAGTATTGGGATTATCGGTGCAACTGTAATGCCTCATAATCTTTATTTACATTCTGCTCTCGTCCAAACGCGGCAAATAAAACGAGATGATTTTTCAATCAAAAAAGCACTCAAATATAACTTTTGGGATAGTGCAATTGCTCTAAATTTAGCCTTTTTTGTTAATGCTGCAATCTTAATTTTAGCTTCATCCGTATTCCATAAAAATGGCTATCACGATGTTGCTGAACTAAGTGATGCTTATAGACTATTGGGAACAACTTTAGGAACAGATTTGGCTCCAAAATTATTTGCAGTTGCTCTAATTTTAGCTGGACAAAGTTCAACAGTTACAGGAACTTTAGCTGGACAAATTGTGATGGAAGGATATTTACATTTGCGTATTAATCCTGTTTTGAGAAGAATTTTAACTCGATTATTAGCCGTTGTTCCAGCTGTTGTGGTTATTCTTATTTTTGGTGAAAAAGAAGTTGGATCTTTATTGATTTTCAGTCAAGTTATTCTAAGTATGCAATTGGCTTTTGCCGTAATTCCATTAATTCATTTTGTGAGTGATAAAGCGAAAATGGGGAATTTTGCAATCAATACAACAACCAAATTTTTTGCATGGACAATCGCTTTTATTATTTCATTTCTGAATGCGCAATTAGTGTATGAAGAGGTGAATAAATGGATGACAAATAGTGAATCTTACACTTTAAACATTTTTCTTGTAGCATTAGAAATAGGGCTTTTAGTTTTATTATTGCTGACATTTTTTATTCCAATTATGTTGAAGAAAAATGAAGAAAATCAAAAAGAAATTCATGAACCATTTGAAAAGTTTACGTTAGAAGAAATCTCAAATCAACATTTCAAAAAGATTGTGGTTGCGTTAGATTTTTCGAAAACGGATCGAAAAGTTATCAATTATGCGACGCAATTAGCTACTACTGAATCTGCCATTATTTTGGTTCATATTGTTGAAAGTGCTTCTGCGAAATATACGGGAGAGCGTACGAATGATGAGGAATCTTTATCAGATTTGAAACGTTTGGAACAATATGCAGAAATCATTCGTCCTTTGTTTAATGAAACTAAAATCGAACTAGGTTACAATAATCGAATCAATTCGATTGCTGAAATTTGTAAACGAAATCAAGCAGATTTGTTGATTGTTGGTTCGCACGGACACCGAGGTTTTATGGATTTTATTTTTGGCGAAACGATTAATAAATTAAGACATCGCGTTAATATTCCGGTGTTTATTGCGAAATAATAAAAAGGCATTCAGAGAAATTTTGAATGCCTTTTTGATTAGATTAAAAATATAAAAATTATTTGATCGATAATAACTCGATCATTTCTTTATTTTCTTGTAGAATAGCATGATCTAAAGCAGTTTTACCATTATTATCTTTAATGTTTAAATCTGCACCAGCTTCGATTAGTTTCTTAGCAATTTCGTTTTGACCAAATGTTACTGCAAAAATCAAAGCAGAAGCGCCATTGAAATTCACTTGATTGACATCAGCTTTATTCGCAATTAGTAAATTTGCCATTTCAGGAAATCCTCTAAAAGCTGCGCCCATCAACGCATTATTTCCAGATAAATCTTGCGCATTAGGGTTTGCTCCTTTTGATAATAATACTTTCGCAGCGTCTGAACTATTGTTATAAATGGCTAGAATTAAAGGTGTAAATCCGCGTTGATTTGCTTCATTTACATGCTTTCCATTCGAAATTAATTCTTCTATTTGCTTCACATTATTTTCTCTCGCCGCACTAAACAAATCTTGCGCATAAATTGAAGAAAAACTAAATAGAAATAAGGCTAAAAATATATACTTTTTCATGATAATATTGATTTTATGAAAGTCATGGAGTCGAACTCAATCGACTCCAATCCAATAGAAATTATTTTGGTAAATATTGCTTTACATCGTTCATAGAAGTATTTGTAGCCTTCATCAAACGTGTTCCATATTCTGTATTTGCTTGGTAAAAATGTGCAATCATTTTATGAACAATTACTTTATTTTTAACCGCATTCAAAGCTCCTGATAAATTTTTGATTAAGTTATCTTGATCTTTTTTAGAGAATGATTTGTACAAATCTCCAGCTTGCACAAAGTTATTTTCTTTATCAATGACGTGCTGAGTTGTTGTTGCTCCCGCAGGAAAAACAGATTTTGAATACTTAAATTTTGCATTGTCTACAACCTCAGGAAGATTAGTTGAAGGTTGATAATTTACATCACCTTTTTGCTCTCGGATCGAAATATAACCATCTTGATTGTATGTTTTCACACTGTTTTTTGGCGCATTTACAGGAATTTGTTGAAAATTACCCGTTAAACGGTGACGTTGCGTGTCAAAATATGAAAACAAACGACCTTGTAATAATTTATCTTCAGAAGCTTCAATTCCTGGAACCAAAGAGGCTGGAGCAAATGCTGCTTGTTCCACTTGTTGAAAATAATTCGTTGGATTTTCATTCAATGTCATTGTTCCAACTTTAACTAATTTTGCAACAGATTCTGGCCAAATTTTCGTTACATCAACAGGATTGAAATCTAATTTATCAAAATCTTCTCGTTTCAATAATTGAACATATAAATCCCATTTCGGAAAATTTCCTTTCTCAATTTTATTACGTAAATCTAATGTTGCATGTTCTATTGCAGTCGATTGAATTTTATCCGCTTCTTCTTGCGTTAAATTTTTAGTTTCTTGTTGAGGAACCCATTTGTATTTCACATAAGTTACTTCACCTTTTGCATTTACCCATTTGTAAGCATGTACGCCATTTCCTTCCATTTGACGAAAATTTGCTGGAATTCCGTAATCTGAAAACAACCACGTTAACATATGCGTAGATTCTGGCAAATTAGAGAAGAAATCAAATACACGATTTGGATCAGATGCGCCATTTGTTACAGGAGAAGGCTTGAAAGCATGTACCATATCAGGGAATTTGATCGCATCTCGAATAAAGAAAACAGGTAAATTGTTTCCAACTAAATCGTAATTTCCTTGTTCTGTGTAAAACTTAACAGCAAATCCACGTGGATCACGATAAGTTTCTGGCGAACCTTGTTGATGTGTTACAGTAGAAAAACGTACAAATAATGGTGTTTTTTTGCCAGCTGTAGACAAGAAATCAGCCATCGTTACATCAGAAAAATCTTTATCAGCTACAAATTCTCCGAAAGCTCCAGCTCCACGCGCATGAACAACACGTTCTGGAATACGTTCGCGATCAAATGCTGCTAATTTTTCAATTAAATGAATATCTTCCAACAAAACTTGTCCGTTGTTTCCGATTGTTTTAGAATTTTGATTATCTCCAACTGGAGCACCTGTGTTTGTTGTTAATTGTTGCGCAAATCCAATCGTAGAAAAGAATGTTAAACTTAATACTAAACTTCTTTTGATCATAATTATAGTTTTATTCTTTATTTATCATTTTAAGACAGAGCAAAACTAAATCGGCTACAACTATAAATCAAATCTATAAAATCTATGAGATATAATTAATTTTTATAATAATTACATTTCAATTATTTACAAGGAAGAAAAAGGTGATATATTATTTCGCAATAAATCAATAAAAAAAAATGATGAAGAAGTTTAGAAATAAAAAAACCGCTAAATAAGCGGTTTTGAGATATATTATTTAATTTTTTCTAAATCGTTGAAAAGACATAGAAGGTTTTATTTTTATCGATTCATTAGCGATTAATACCATTAAATTCAAGTGTTGATTAAACTTCCATAAAGAGTTTCCTTCAACCTCTACTCCTTGTGGAGTTCTGATAAGTTCTAAATTTGTGTACATCATAATCGATAATTTTTTGGTTGACGCTAATATTGTGTTAAAAATATTTATTTATGTTAATTTTATTTAACACAACTGATAAAATTAAAAGTTTCTAATAAAATTCAGTGTTTTATATTTGTTTTTAATTTACCATAAATTATACCAAAAAAATCATCTAATCATATCCTTAATGTTAAATTTTATGAAATTTGACTCCATCCTACTTTATCTTTATGATTTTCAATAAAATATTTTTTTGTTGGTTCGTAAACTGGTGAAGAAAGTGTCGGATCTTGCGAAAGAATAGTTTCCACACATTTTCTTGCTGCATACAAAACCTCTTTGTCTTTCGCTAAATCAGCAATTTTAAGATTAAGAACACCACTTTGTTGCGTTCCCATCATATCTCCAGGACCACGCAATTCCAAATCGACTTCTGCTACCTGAAAACCATCATTTGTTTGACACATCGTTTGTATACGGCGTTTCGAAACTTCGTTCAATTTTCCACCTGTCATCAAAATACAATAGGATTGTTCTGCTCCACGACCAACACGACCACGAAGTTGATGCAATTGAGAAAGTCCAAAACGTTCAGAATTTTCAATAATCATCACCGACGCATTTGGGACATTTACACCAACTTCTATCACAGTTGTTGCAACCAAAATTTGCGTTTCATTATTTTTGAAACGATTCATTTCATATTCTTTATCCGCAGGTTTTTGACGACCATGCACAATACTTATTCCATATTCTGGCAACGGAAAAGCACGAGAAATACTTTCGTAACCATCCATCAAATCTTTCAATTCTAACTTTGCAGATTCTTCAATCAATGGATAAACCACATAAATTTGACGACCTTTCGCAATTTCATCTTTCATAAATTTGAAAACACTCAAACGATGTGCATCAGTTTTATGAAGCGTTTTAATTGGTTTTCGTCCTTTTGGCAATTCATCGATCACCGAAACATCCAAATCGCCATACATTGTCATCGAAAGTGTACGTGGAATTGGTGTAGCTGTCATCACTAAAATATGTGGTGGAAGTTTAGCTTTTCTCCAAAATTTAGCACGTTGAGCGACTCCAAAACGATGCTGTTCATCAATAATAGCTAATCCCAAATTCTGAAAAATCACATTATCTTCTAACAAAGCATGCGTCCCGATAATTATTTTAAGGTTTCCATTTTCAAGGTTTTCTAAAATTGGTTGACGTTTTTTCTTTGTCACCGAACCAGTCAATAATTCAACTGAAACATCCAAACCATTCAGCAATTCTGTAATGCTTTCGTAATGTTGTTGTGCAAGAATTTCGGTTGGCGCAATTAAAGCCGCCTGAAAACCATTGTCAACTGCAATCAACATCGTTAACAACGCAACCATCGTTTTTCCAGAACCAACATCACCTTGCAACAAACGATTCATTTGCGCAGGTTGACGAAGATCAAAACGAATTTCTTTTATCACTCTTTTTTGTGCATTTGTCAATTCAAAAGGTAAATATTCATTGTAAAATGTATTGAAATAATGACCAATTTCTGGAAAAGGATTACTTCTATTCTTTTGTTTATTGACTGCTTTTTGAGAGAGATTAGCAAGATTTAGAAAGAAAAATTCTTCAAATTTTAGACGTCGAATTGCCGAATTTAATTCTGTTACATCTTTTGGAAAATGAATTGCTTTTAAGGCTTCATTTCTTCCAACTAATTTATAATGATCGAGAACATTTAATGGTAAATTCTCAGGAATATCATTATTTTCAGCAAAAAGATTCATCATCATTTTCTGAAGAACACGATTCGTTATTCCTTTTTTTGTCAACTTTTCGGTACTCGGATAAACTGGAAATAATCCAAGCGGAATATTTTTAGCATCTTCAACTAATTCAATTTCAGGATGTGTGATACTGAAATTATTATTGAATACATTTGGTTTTCCGTAAATGACAACTTCTTTGAAAAGATCATTTCTCAATTTCTCCTTTTGCCAAGAAGAAACTTTGAACCAAACCAATTCTAAAGTTCCTGTCCCATCTTGAAATTTCCCAACCAAACGTTTTACTTTTCCTTGATTAATTTCTTCTAAACTAACAATTTTACCTTTCAATTGAATTTCGGCAGCTGTTGAAGAAATTTCAGAAATTTTATAGAATTTTGATTTATCAACATAACGAAAAGGAAAATGTTGTATCAAATCTTCGTATCTAAAAATTCTGAATTCACTTTGCAATGTTTTAGCACGCTCAGGTCCAGCACCTTTTAAATATTCTATTGTTTTTTTTAATGGATTTTGATACATTTTTCTACTTTCGAAAGTCGCAATTTACCAATTTTTAACGACAAACAATGTCATCATTGTTACAAAATAAGCTCGTAGAATTGCATTATATTTGTAACAAATTAGAATCAAATGAATTTAACAGAATACATCAACAAAGGTTTATCATACGAAGATTATATCACACGCGTTGAAGATGATTTGGAAAACGAAATCGAAAACGATGATCCGAAAGAATATGTACAATATTATGCTTTGGGATTGCAACGCATGAACAGAATTTTTAAAACATTCAAATTAAATCCTGCGCAAGAAACACGCGTTAAATCAACTTCAAATAATTTAAAATTATTAGTCATTACAGAAGGTTGGTGTGGAGATGCATCTCAAATTTTACCTGTTGTAGAGAAATTGGCAAATGCGCTTCAAGTTTCGACGCATTATGTTTTACGTGATGAGAACTTGGAGTTGATGGAAAAATACAAAACAAATGGAGCGGCTTCTATTCCAATTATTATTGGAGTGAATGAAGAAAATGAAGAAGCTTTCCGTTTTGGTCCTCGTCCACAAGCTGGAATGGAAATGTTGGCGCGTTTCAAAAGTAATCCTGATACGTATTCGGCAGATGATTTTCACGAAGATTTACAAAAATATTACAACAACAATAAAGGTGAAGACATTGTAAATGAAATTTTAGATTTGATTGACGAAAACATCGGTAATTAATCATTTTTTTCAATTTGTTCAACTTGTTATTTGTTCGCATCTTTGTGTAAGATTTTATTGAAAAAGAAAAATGAAAGGAAATAAGCAAATTATTTTTGCCATCGTTGTAGTTGTCGCTTTAGTCGCTATTATGTTTACGCCAATTGGGACATTTTTTAAAGGTAAAATGGAAGACAATAGCCACGTTGCAGGCTCTGATATAGAATTAACAGAAAGTGATTATGATATTGATTTAATTGGTCATAACGGCGCTGCGAATACAAACTTGATTGATTTCAAGAAAAGTGGTGAAGTTGTTTTCCTAAATTTTTGGGGAAGCTGGTGTCCTCCTTGTGTTGCAGAAATGCCAACAATTCAGAAATTGTATGAAGCAAAAGGACAAAAAGTAAAATTTGTATTGATTGCAATTCAGGATAAACCAACGGTTTTTAATCCGTTTTTGCAAAAAAATAATTATACAATGCCAGTTTACGAGCCAAATAGTCCAATTTCAAATAATATGTTACCAAAGGTTTTTCCAACAACATATATTTTAAATAAGAAAGGTGAAGTTGTGTTGAAAGAAACAAAAACAAGAGATTGGAATGATAAAGAAATTAATGATTTATTAGATAAATTAATCGCTGAATAATTTTATTCAAAAACATAAAAAAGCCGTTATTAATTGATTAATAACGGTTTTTTTTATATCTGTAAGTTAACTCTCTTTTTAATTTTCTCTCATCAACGCTAATTGCAATAAAGCAGTTGTTGTATTTTGATTACGGGTTGTAGCACTTACATTTAGTAATTTTTCGAAAAAATTATTGGTCAATTTTGTTTTTCCATAACCAGAAGGACAATATAAATAAACAACATCATCAGCAACAAAATATTGTTCATCTTCAGTTTTTGAACTTTCAACTTTTTCAGTATTTATTTCCTCAGGTTTATTTGCCAAAAACGTATAATGCAAAAACTCTTTATCAATGCTCAAATCCTTTAAGAATGGATTATTTTCAATAATGTTTTTTAATTTTTCGATGGTAAGAATCAAAACTGGAACTTCAAAAGATAGACTTTCAACAATTTTATCGTGAATTAAATCTCCAATTTCTTTGATATCAGTCAAATTTGTCGAAAAAACCGCATTACCACTTTGCACATAAGTCGTCACATTTTCCAGTCTAAGTTCCTCCAAAAGTTTGGTCAAAACATCCATTTTGATGATTTTTTTACCACTTACATTTATACCTCTCAGGATTGCAATAAAAGTATTCATAAAACTATCTCTATTTACGAGAAACTTTGTTTAAAATTATGAAAATAAATATAATAGAAATTTTAAAACAAATCCCTAATTGTTACAATAATTTTGATAAATTAGCATCATTCTGAATAATAAAAAACTAATAAAACCTATGACTACAAATAGATTAGAAGCTTTTAGCGACGGCGTTCTTGCTATTATTATTACCATTATGGTTTTGGATTTGAAAGTTCCTCTTGGAGATGATATCATGAGTTTGAAACCTTATATCCCAAAATTTCTGAATTATTTGTTCAGTTTTATTTATGTTGGAATTTATTGGAACAATCATCATCATCTTTTTCAGGCAATTGAAAAAGTAAACGGCGGAATTTTATGGAGTAATTTACATCTACTTTTTTGGTTGTCTTTGCTACCTGTTTCGACTGGTTGGATGGGCGAAAATTACGACTCAACTTTTCCTGTTGCTTTTTATGGATTTGTCCTATTTATGAGCAGTGTAGCATTTATGATTATTGAAAAAATTGCTATAAAACAAGAAGGAAAGGAATCTGTTATTGGAAAATCTGTGAGTAGAAGTTTAAAAGAAAAAACCTCTAGTATTGGTTATTTAGTCGGAATTGGAATTTCATTTGTAAAACCAGAAATTGGTATTGTCATTTATGCTTTAATCGCTTTATTGTGGTTGATTCCAGATAGAAGAATTGAAAAATCGATGCGATAATTATTGATAATTTTCCACTGAATCGATTAATTTTTGAAGAAGATTTGATATAGAATCTTCTTCAAAATTTTTAAAAGATTGTCCTAACCATAAATTCGTGAACGCTGTATTTTCATTTAATTTCGAAGCGTTTCTCAATGGATTAGTCAATTTATTTTGATAAGGATAAGGTAAAACAAACTCGGAATTTTCAAACAAACGAATAAATTCATTCTCAATTCCTCGTGCATATCTTCCGGAAAAACTTTTTGTCAAGATAATTTCATTTTCCTTTACATTTTTTAATTGCTCTTTTTCGAACGATTTTAAAGCACTTTCATTGGAACACAAAAACAAACTACCAATCTGAAAAGCGTCTGCACCCAACTGTTTAGCTGCCAAAAGTGTTTTCGCATCATAAATTCCACCAGCAAAAATCAACGGCTTTTTCACAACATCTTTTACTTGCGAAACCAAAGAAAAACCACCAATTTGAGGCAAAATATCTGGATTAAATGTTCCACGATGTCCACCTGCTTCAATTCCTTGCACACAAATCACATCAATATTCGACTTTTCCAATTGTATCGCTTCTTCCAGCGTCGTACAAGTCCCTATTAATGTCACATCATGTTCTTTAAGACGATTAATTGAATTATCATCTAAATTACCAAAAGTAAAGCTCAAAATTTTACATTTTTCTTGTAAAATTACATCTATTTGCTCCTTATAACCATTTGGTTTTACAGCTTCAATCTCAGGAAAAACAACTGCAAAGTTTTGTTGATGCGAAAGCTCAATTAACTTATCTTTTGTTGCATTATACCTTTGTTTTAATTCTGGTGTAATTTCAGGAATATCGTTTGCAAAAATATTGACAGCAAAAGGTTTATTCGTTATTTTTTTGGTTTGATAGATTCGTTTCAACGAATTTTCTGAATCCAAATCGGCAATTGGCAAAGAACCTAAACAGTTACAATTACTCGCTGCAGCAACCATTTCTGGTGTCGTTACTCCAAACATTGGTGCTTGAATAATCGGATATTTTACACCAAATAATGCTGTTAGTTCATTTTGCCAAATCATCTTTTTTTATTTTAAATTTTCTTTCAATTTAGGCATAAAAGCTTTAATTGCAGGAAGTAAATCCTCAAAAATTGGATTATTTTTATTCTTCATTACCACTTCCAAAAATAACTTCAAACCTATTGCAAATTCCACTGATTGATTTTCATTTTCGAACGGGTTTTTAGATTTTATCATTTCAATAATCTTAAAAATCTCATCATGATTCATAAAATCTAAAACAATTGGAGCTTGTAATGGCGCATCTTTGTCTAATAATTCGGTCTGTTCTAATGTTAATTTGTAGTGATTTCCTTTTTTTGTCATAAATCTAATTTTTCCAAAAGTAACAGATTAGAATTATCAAAAATCAAAATGATTATTCGTTTAATTGATTGAATAAATCAATAATATTTATTCAAAAAAAGAGTCACATTTTTGCAACTCTTCTTTCGTTATTTATCAACTCCCTGATTTACTTGATTATGACGTTCATTCATTGCTTTCATTTCCGCCATAAATTCTTTGTCTGTCACAACTTTTCCCTTTGTTGGCAAAGTAATCACAACATCTTTATCTAAAATTTCGATTTCTTTCATCGTAAAAACAGCCTTGAATTCATCTGTTGACATTTCTGCTTTCACAATCAAGCCTGGTAAATTAGCATAACGATAAGGACCATCTCTATAAGGTAAACTCGTTGTATACCACGCAATCACCTCTTTTCCATCCTCGTCTATTCCAACTGCTTTTGTCGCGTTATAACCTGCTATTTCTGTTTTTTCTTTGGTGATTTTCCATTGATAATCAAAAATTTTATCTTTAATCAAAAAGGTTTTCACACCAAAATCTTTCACATTATAAAATTCATTTTTTTCATAATCTTTATATTGTGGATTTGCTTCTGCAGCAATAATCATCTGCGCAATAGAATTGTCATTAGATTGATTATTATCAATTTTAATTTCAGGTTTGAAAGAAGACATTTTTCCATTACTCTCCAATACAAATTTCACCGAAATTCCGCGATCTATTTCACTTTTGAAACTCGCTTGATACGCAGCAGGAATACTACTTTTGATTTTATCGAAATCTAAAATAAAATCTGTGTTATAGATTACTTTTATGTTCTCCTTTTTAGCTTGTGCAAACGAAGCAATACAAGAAATAGTCGTAAAACATACCGAAAGTATAAGTTTTTTCATGTTATAATAATTTATGGTTTTGTTAGTTTCAAAAGTAAAGAATCAAATGAAATGAATTTGTTAAATATGACACAATAAATCATATCAGATTCATAAAATATGATTTAAAAACTTAACAATTTCCTAAAGTTGAGAATCATACAAATTGAACGAATAAATATTACTTTTAAAATATATTGACAACCAAAATTTATGAAATTACAAAAAGGAATTACAGGTTTTGACGCCACTCCTAATTATACAATAGAAGATTTAGAGAAAATTCTGAAAGGAATTAATTATCCATTTATCAAGACAGAAATTGTTCTGAAAGCGAATGATTCTTCTAACTTTTATCAAATTAAAATCAATCATCAAAAGACAAAACAAGAATTTTATTTGATTGTAAATTCTACTTATTTAATCTTTGCTTGTGTCGAAAAAAATAGATGTTTCGATTTGAAATTTATTGACTTTCCTGTTGAATTAATTTCACAATTAAAAGCCGAAGTAAACTCAAGTTTAATCCTTCTGAATCCAAAAGAATTAAACAAAAAAGTTGACGTTTCTGATTTAGAATTATTAGGAGAATCAGAAATTAAACAAATCAATTATTGGAAAAGTAAAACATTGGGAGAGATAGTTTTCAATTGCTTTGATTAAACTTTTCGTTTAATAATTCTATTCCGTTTTCTTTTCTTGAAAATAATTCGAATTAAGCGATAACCATAGGTCACCTTTTTATTTTTTGTAATAATTGGGAATGCCATTGTACACATCAATGAGATGCAAGCAGTTGTACCTAACGCACCTCCATAACCATTGAAAATTTTGCTCGTATAATGCAATAAAACTGCAAATAAAATTGGAGAAAAAACCAACGAAAAATAACTGATATTTATGGTTGATGATACCATCCCAATGAAAGTTCCACCTATTACATACAACGGAATATTTTTGGTATAAAACTCAGGTAAAATTGTCGGAAAGAAATAGAAAAATCCGCCTACAATCATCGCAATCATCGCAGAAGCACGAACTGGACCTTGTTTGAAACGAATATTTAATTCGTACGTTGTTAATGAAGCTATTATTGAACACATCATTAATATTAAAAATTCAATAATCATTAGCCCGCAATTAATTTAAACAACAACATACTTAACAAAACACCTATAAATGCTAACGTTCCCAGCTTTCCTCCCACACCAACAAATAACGATTTTGTAGCAAAAAACAACAAGGCTGTAAAAACTCCTGCCGTAATAATCATCCAATAAACATACTGAAAATCAAGCGAAGTCATTCCAATGAAAGCGCCACAATAAATAGGTCCAGCAATTTGTTTTAGATATTCTGAACGAGGATTAAACTTCGTTAAAAAAGAACCTAAAGTTCCGATAATTCCAGCTGAAAAAACGCCTCCTAAACCAAGTTGATTATTGATTAAATACGTTATAATTGCCGCTATAGGAATCCATAAAACTAATGTTTTTCGATCAAATGAATATTCGTGATGATGTAACGGGAATTTGCGGTAAACAATTAACAACAAAGCACAAATCGCAACAATAATATATGGCACAACATAATGTTCTATCCGCTCGTTCATTATCGCAAATAGAAACAAAAACTGAATTACAAAAATAATCAGTATGGTGACAAATTTTATGATGCGTTTGGTTTGCACAATTATTTTTTGAAGTTGCAAAGTTAGTGACTCGTTCTAAGAAAATAGAATAATTTTTATCAGTAAAGTTGTATAATTTATTAAATTTAAGAACAATATGAAAACACTTGAAAATTTAAAATATCCGATTGGAAAATTTGAAATTCCAGCATCATTTAATAAAGAATCTATTGAACAATGGATTTCAATAATTCGTGAATTTCCACAAAAAATTCAGAATGAAATTACCTCTCTTTCAGAAGCTGAATTAGAACAACAATATCGTCCAGAAGGCTGGGCAATTAGGATTGATTTAAAAACAAATCTTGCGATATATGCTTGGCATTGCAATCATCATTTGGCGCATATAAAGCAAGCTAAGAAAAGTTAATGTATCTTTACGAAAGATTTTATAACCCATGAAATACATCAATTATTTTCTATTATTTTTATCTACAATCATTAGTGTTTTTCTGTTTTTTGTAAGCGCTAATCAAATTGAACTTGTTCCGAATAAAAATGAAGGTTATAAAGGTGAACAAATTATGCTGATTGAAAAATCGAATGATATACAGTTTGTGAAAAATATAGCAGAAACTTCAATAGATAAATATGATATAATGTACAACCAATTATCAGATTTTGCAGCAAAAATGAATACGTGGATTATTTTATTATTTATTCTTCAACTTGTTATGGGCGTGCTTTTCTTTCTACAATTTCGAAAAAATAAAATAAAAAATCTCAAGTCAATACAAGATTAACTTGAGATTATATTGACTTAAATTATCACAAAAAATAAGTCATTCTACCTAAAAAAAAATATCTATTCTTCAATTAATTCAGCTGAAAAACCAACTTCCTCAATTGTATCAATAATTTCTTCGTCTGTTGCTTGATTAATTTTTACAGACAAAACTTTATCAGGATTATCAGTATCAACTTCCCAAGCTTCTAAACCATCTAACTTATCCAAAAAAGGTTTCACTTTGCTCACGCAACCACTACAATTTATATTTGTTTTGAATTTTAATTCTTTTGTTTCCATAATTCATTGATTTTTGTTTTACAAATTTCGCTAGAATTGCTCCAAAATCATTTACAAGATTTCGCTAAATAGTTATATGATTTCTGTACTTATTAATCGTTTTGAGCTACTTTTGCATTCAAACAAAACAATTTCAATTTCTTTACAAATGAGTCAACAAAATGACCAAAATATTGTCTTAGCTATCGACGAAAAACCGAAGTTAGGACAAGGTATATTATTAAGTATACAGCATCTTTTTGCGATGTTTGGCGCAACAGTTTTAGTACCTGCTTTGACTGGAATGTCTCCAGCAATTGCATTAATTTCGAGCGGAATCGGAACTTTAGTTTTCATCTTAATTACGCGAGGAAAAATCCCTTCTTACCTTGGTTCTTCATTTGCTTTTATCAATCCAATTATCGCGATGAAAGCTTTAGAAGCAAACCCAGAAAGTGAAATTGCAACGGGTAGTTTCTTGGTAGGTAGTTTTTTAGTAGGAGTTACCTATTCATTGGTCGCACTATTTATCGCAACAGCAGGAACAAAATGGTTAATGAAACTTTTACCTCCTATTGTTGTTGGTCCAGTAATTATGGTAATTGGTCTGGGATTAGCTTCTACAGCAATTAAAATGGTGACAAATAATCCTTCAGGCGAATATGATTTAACCTATGTTACAATTGGTTTTGTTACGTTAATTATCACGATAATTACAGCAATTTTCAGTAAAGGTTTTTTGAGTGTAATTCCAGTTTTGGTCGGAATTATTGGTGGATATATTTTTGCAATTACAATGGGTGTTGTTGATTTAAATCCTGTTATAGAAGCAAAATGGTTTATGATTCCAGATTTTACGGTTCCTTTTGTAGATTATACGCCTACATTATCTTGGTATGTTATTTTCTTAATGATTCCGGTTGCAATTGTACCAATCGCTGAACATATCGGACATCAATTAGTTTTGAGTAAAGTCGTGAATAGAGATTTAATTGAAGATCCAGGTTTAGACCGATCTATGTTAGGTGACGGAATTGCAACAATGATTGCCGCTTGTTTAGGTGGGCCTCCAAACACGACGTATGGCGAGAATATTGGTGTTTTAGCTATTACAAGAGCTTTTAGTATTTATGTATTTATTGGAGCAGCTTGTTTTGCTATTTTATTTGGATTTTGTGGTAAAGTTTCAGCATTATTAAGTACAATTCCAACACCAGTTATGGGTGGCGTTTCTATTTTATTATTCGGAATTATTGCTTCGAGTGGTTTGAGAATGTTAATTGAAAATAAAGTTGATTTTAAGATAAAACGAAACCTAATCATTTCATCTGTTATCCTAATTATAGGAATTGGTGGTGCGGCAATTCACATCAGAGATTTATTTTCTTTAGAAGGAATGGCTTTGGCATCTATAATTGGAGTTGCTTTAAATTTAATTCTTCCGGGAAGAGAATTTGTCTCGTTCAAGGAAATGTTTGATGAGGAAAATTAAATAAAGATTTAGATGATAAAATTCTAATTCAAAGCGAACAAATATAAATCAAAAAGGCGAGCTGAATTCAGCTCGCCTTTTTGATTTAAAATATATTGTTCTTAAACTTAAACTTCATCAAAATCAATTGCTAAAGTAGCTGTTTTTGGACGAGAAATACACGCTAACGTCATTCCTTCTTCGTAATCAGAATCCGTTAATACATAGTTGTCTCCAATATGCACTTCGCCTTCTGTTATCTTACACATGCAAGACGAACAAACACCACCTTTACACGAGTAAGGCGCATCAATACCAGCGTCTAACATTGTATCAATCAAGTTTTTTCCTCTATCCCAAGTCACTTCAGAAGTTTCGCCATCAAGCGTTACAGTAACTTGAACCGTTTGAGGTCCTTCGTCATGTTTTGTAAAAATATCTTCTGTTTTCACTGAAGGATTAAACATTTCGAAATGAATATGTTTCTCGATAATTCCAGCTTCGTTGATTTTCTTCGCTAAAGTCAAAATCATTTGTTCTGGTCCACAAACCATTGCTTCATCTACTTCGTTGATATCAATAATTTGATTCAAGATTAAATCAAATTTCTTCTCATCAATTCGTCCATTGTAAATGAAATTCTCCTGATCTTGACGTGTATAGAAATGATGAATAAAAACATTGTTTGGATATTTTTGTTTCAATTCTGTCAAACGCTCTTTGAACATGATTGAGTTTTCGTCTCTATTCACATAAAAAATATGAAAATTTACCCACTCTTCAGTCTGCAACGTAAACTCTAACATACTCATAATTGGCGTGATTCCACTACCCGCTGTAAAAGCTAATAACGTACGTTTTTCATTTGGTTTTGTAGGAATTGTAAAACGTCCACTTGGCGTAGAAACTTCCAATTGATCACCAACTTTTAACTCATTTGCTAAATAAGAAGAAATCTTTCCATTTGGTTGAGATTTAACACCAATGCTCCATTTTTTATCTTTAGGAGATTCGCACAAAGAATAATCTCTTCGTTCTCCATTAATATTAAGAGTGATATATTGTCCAGGTAAAAAATTGTATTCTTCGTGTAATTCCTCAGGAACATCAAACGAAATTTGAACAGCATCAGCCGTTAATTTTACAATTTCTTTTACCGTTAATAAATTAAATTTCATAGTCGTATACTATTTATAATTCTGAAAACAACTCGTTATTTAAGATTGTTCTGCTAACTTTGTACAAAAGTAAGATTTTAGATTAAATAGAAAAAATATATGGAAATAGCATTGATCGCTCATGATGGAAAAAAAGCTGAAATGGTCAACTTTTTAATGAAGCATAGAGAAGCTCTTAACAAAAATAATATCACATTTATCGCAACAGGAACTACAGGAAAGTATGCAGAACAAACTGGACTAAAAGTTACGCGCTATCTATCTGGTCCTCTTGGCGGTGATGCGCAAATTGCTGCTCGAGTTGTAGAAGGAAAAACAGATATGGTTTTCTTTTTTAGAGATCCGATGGGAAAACATCCGCACGAACCAGATGTAAATATGTTATTGAGACTGTGTGATGTACACAATATTCCATTAGCTACAAACCCAGCTACAGCAGAAATGTTATTAGATCATTTAAAATAATTTTTCTTAAGCTAATCTTAAGTTTATTCTGATTGTTTTGGATGATAATTTGTTTAATATTGAATAGAAATTTTAACTGAATATAAATAACAATTCAAAACAAAATCACTATGAATTTAATTAAAAAAACAGCTATCGCGCTTAGCTTATTTGCATTTACTGGATCTACTGTAGCATTTGCTCAAACAAAAACTCCAACAAAAGCAACTAAGACAGAAACAGTAAAAACAACAACTAAAGCATCAGCAGATAAAAAAGGAACAGATGCTAAAAAGGATGTAAAAGTAACCACAACTAAGAAAACTGAAGTTACCCCTAAAGGTACAACTGATAAAAAAGTAGTTTCAGAAAAAAAAGTGGAGAAAACGACTGTAGCTAAAACTACCACTGCAGGTACTTACAATGGGCACAAAGTTTATGTAGGACCAAAAGGTGGAAAATACTACATCAATGACAATGGAAATAAAACGTATATCAAACAATAGTTTTTATCCGAATAAAAATAATAAAGGCTGTCTTATTTGTTAGGACAGCCTTTTTAAATTACATTTTTATAATAAATATTTTCTGGATTTTGAGGATCGATTAAAATATCAACCTCTTTTCCTTTTTTTAGATTCTCACTTGCGTTAACATCTCCAAAATATTCAAATTCTGTATAATAAATTTTTTCAGTATTTGGATGTTTATAAAAAACTTCAACTATATAGTCTGGCAAATGATTTTCTCCTAATAAACCTCTTTTTATTTCAATAATATGTGCTTTTACTTTTACTCCTTTATTTACTAATCTTGAGTGATTTAGGTAATCAAATAAATTGACAAAACCTAAATACCCCATAAACAAACTACAGAACAGAAAAACTACTCCAAGCAGTTGATTAAAAAATACACCAAGATTTAGAAAAGAGCATATTAGAACAAATCCTAAACTTAGAATTAAACATCCTATTGCGATTGACAATTTCATTATTCTTGTATTTGCTATCTGTTTTTCACAAACCGTACCAAAAACAAAAAATTGTCCTATAAAAATAATTTTATTATAAATTTATTCAAACACCTTAATAAGCTGCTGTAAATCTACTTTTTATATGATTGGCATTTTCAATTTCATCTGCAATCACCACTGCAACATCTTCCACAGACAAAATACTACGACCTTCTGCATTGAAAACAGGTACATCATTCCCTAAACGATACGTACCTTTTCGCTCTCCAGAAGTTCCTTGATGCATTTCTGGCGCTGGAGAAAACATTGTCCAATCCAACTCATTATCTTGTTTCAAGATATTATAATAATCTCTCGCAGCCAAAGCGCCTTGTTTTATTTGCTCAGGAAAATCTGGCGCGTCTACAATTTGCAGTTCTTTTTTATCATTCACATACAGACTTCCCGCTCCACCAACAACAATCAAACGTTTTACACCAGCCAATTTAGTTGCTTCTTCAATTGCTTTTGCGCCTTTCAAATAATCTTCATAAATATTTGGATTTGTCCAACCTGCATTAAAAGCACTTACAACCACATCAGCACCTTTCAAATCTGTCGCCAAAGCTTGCACATCGTTTACATCTAATGCCACTTTAGCTACGTTTTTACTATCCAAAACGTTGTCTGTATTTCGCGCAAATGCTTTGATAGATTGATTTCTGTTTACCAATTCTTCTACAATATGTGAGCCTACAAAACCTGTTGCTCCAATTACTGCTACTCTCATTTTATTTAATTTTATATTGTAATTAATTTTGTTACATTTAAAGATAAAAAATTTTACTGAAATTCATCACAAAATTGCTTTAAAGTTTTATGATTTAACGACTTAATCAACTCTGATTCAGCATCATAAAATAATTTTTCAAGATTGTTATTCATTTGTTTACCAACTGGACATTCTGGATTGGTATGATTCATTCTTCCAAAAACATTTTCTTGATTGACAATTTTATAGACATCGCCTAACAAAATATCAGCAGAATCTTTAACTAAGTAAATTCCTCCTTCTTTCCCTTTTTTCGAATCGATGAAACCTGCTTCTTTCAAGAATTTAATCTCACGACGAACCACAACAGGATTCACATTAATACTTCCCGCAATAAAATCAGAAGTTATTAATTGTCCCTTGAATTTTTCAGTCAAAACTAAAATATGAATCGCCGTTGCAAATCTTAAATTATTCATTTCTCTATATCGATGGGACAAATTTAGTACAAATTTTTTAATTGTAACAAATATTGATACAATTTTATTGATTAATTTCTCTTAAATTTGTTGCATACTCCTATACATATGGAAAATTATAAAAAACATTTATCAAATATTATTGATCTGACAGAAGAACAATGGGCAGAAATTGAAAAATTTTTGGTGGTAAAACACATCAAAAAGAATGAATTTATTTTAGAACCTGGCGAATATTCCGAAGATTATTTTTTTGTTGAATCTGGCGTTATTCGTTCTTATACAATAGATGAAAATGGAAAAGAACATGTCTTGCAATTTGGTACAGAAAATTGGATTGTAAGTGATAGAAATAGTGCTTTTTGTAAGCAACAATCAAAATTTTATATTCAAGCAATAGAAGATTCTACCGTTATTTTATTGAATGAAAAATTGAATGATTTAATCACTCGATTAAATCCAAATTATTTAGCTGCTCAAAATAAATTAATTCAAAATCATGTGCGTAGTTTACAAGATCGTATTAATTTGTTACTTGGTGCATCTGCAAAGACTCGTTATTTAGAATTTATGCGTCTTTATCCCAACCAACTCTCTCGCATACCGCAATGGATGATCGCTTCATATTTAGGCATCACACCCGAAAGTTTAAGTAGAGTTCGTAAAGAAATAGCACATGGATAGTTATAGTTTTGAAATTTTTGTACCAGAAAAACCTAAAAAAAATAATAAACAGATTGCAAAAGTCATCTTATCATTTCTCGCCGTTACTGTAATTAGTTTTGTGTTTTTGGAACTGAAAGTGTTCAAAAATCAAACGTATTATTACATTTTTATTGGGCTTTTAGCAACAGCTGTTGCTTATTGGAATGGTTATTTTAAGCGACCTTCGGCAGAATTGAAAGGTAATTTTGATGGAAAATTGACATTTACAAAAGATACAATTTCTGTAAAGGATCAAACTTTTTCAATCAACGATTTGTTTTCTATTGTCATTGATAATGAAGATTACAAAGGAAAAGCTGTAAAGGAATTTGGTGAGTTCGAAAATCCAGAAGGTTCGCACGGAATTAGTAATTTGATTACATTAAAAACAAAAGATAATCAATTTGTTGAAGCTTATTTTTTACAAAAATCGTTAAATGAATTTTCTAAAATCGAATCATTTTTAATTCAATATTACAAAAACAATTTACTTTCTGAAGATGATTTAATTTCGATCATGCATTTAGAATATGATATTGATAAGAACGAATTGAGAAAAAAATTAAGATAATTTAATTTTTCACTAACATATAAAAGTTGAGTTACTCTCATTATTTAATGTAATTTTGTACCACTTAAAAACAATAATTTATGCAACCAACAGCAGAATGGTTAAAAACTTGGGAATCTAAAAGAGAATTCACTTTAGCTCCTAATGATTTAGAAAAATATTTTACAGATAAAGAAATTGGAGGTGTAGAAATCGACCAAATCGAAATGGGAGAAGTTTCTTTACCATCAGGTAAAATCTTTGTAAATGATCCTTTGGGAGAATATTTATCAATGGATAAAGATCCTTATTTCCTTGAAACGCCAAAAGGTAATTTTCCTGTAACTGCAAGCATCGTAAAATTTGAAGACGATGGTGACGTTGAGAATTTGATTGGTTGTATCAAAGTTGCTTTTACAAACGAAAAACCTGTTCGTTACGAAGAAGCAATGAAAGGGATTGAGTTGATTGACGAATTACAAGAAGGAGAATATTTTGGTTTTTCTATCGAAAGTGGTTTAGCTACAATTGTTGATGCAGAAGCAAAAGATTCTTTTGTAAAATTTATTGATGAATTCGAAAGCAAAGGTGATGTAAATTTATACGATGATTATTTCAATGCATTATTCGTAGAGAACGCTAAAAATAACCCAAAATATCAGTCAGAAGAAGGAGATTGGATCAATTGGACAATTCCAAATACAGAATTCAAATCGCCAATTTTTCAAGCTGGTTTTGGAGAAGGAATCTACCCTGCTTACTTTGGTTACAATGAAAAAGGAGAAATTGTTGCATTTTATATTCAATTCATCGATGCTGAATTAGAAGATTCAGAAGATGATGACGAATGGTTGTAATTAATTTTTCGATCAAATAATATTTAAATCCTTCAAGAAATTGAGGGATTTTTTTGTTTAGAAATTTATAAGAACAATCAAATTCTTGGCTTCTATTTTAATAAAAAACTTGAAACTAAAACATATAGATTAAGTAACTATAATAAACTATTTTACACTAAAAGTCTAGAGAATAAAAATAGTTATGAATTTTCAAAATGAATATAAAATCTCTCAAAAATTCAAAGATAATTGGTATTTATTAGAACGAATTGAGTGAAAACAAAAATCTCAAAAATGCGAGATTTTTTTTATCTATTCATCCAATCCATCCAACTATTAATCTGTGTTTTACTAATAAAAATAGCTTGTTCAGCTTCTGATTTTGGTTGAAGATGAATTTCAATTTTTTGACTTGAATGTTTTATTATTTCAATAATTGCATCAATGTGAACAATAAACTTTCGATTGATTTTGAAGAAAATAGTCTCATCCAATTTATTTATAATATCCTTTATTGTGTCATCATAAATATAGGTTTGATCATCTTTCGTTTTTATAAAAAGATGTTTTCCCGAAGCAAAAAAATAAGCAATCTCGTGTTCTTCTACCGAACGTAATTTATTTCCGTTAGTTACCAAAAAACGATGCATAATCTCGGACGGAGAATTTTCTAAAACAGCAATAGATTGTAATGTTGGCGAAATATCAAAACTTGTACGAATTGTTTTAAATTTTTGCAATGCAATATGCAACTCCTCTACTTCAAAGGGTTTCAGAATATAATCAATTGTAAAATGCTTGAAAACTTTCATCGCATATTCATCATAAGCTGTGATAAAAATAATTGGCGTTAGAATCTCAACTTCCTGAAAAATCTCGAAACTTTTCCCATCACCCAAATGAATATCCATGAAGATTAAATCAACCGAATTTTCTCTAAAAAACTCTGTTGCTTGCTTTGTTGAACGCAAAATTGTAATCGAAGAAATAGCAACAATAGATTGCTCCTCTAACAGATTTTTTAGATAAGTAACCGCCAATAGTTCGTCCTCTACAATTGCAATTTTCATGAATGCAAAAGTATAAAAAAACCGTCTAAATGATGAATAAAGACGGTCTAAAAATGTTATAAATGAGGATTATTGAGCTTAGCTGCTTGTGGAATTTCTATTGTATAACGAACATCATTTTCTTGTAAAATATACTCTTTACCCGAAATTTGATGTATAATTTGTTTTTGATTTGCTCGACGTAAATCATACCAACGCTGTCCTTCCAACGCAAATTCTCTGAAACGTTCATCTAAAATAAACTTCATCAATTCAGTAGAATTCATCGCAGAAATTTCAGTTTGTAATTTTGCAAAACCAGCTGTTGTATAACGATTTTGTAAAACCGAAAATAAAGTTGCTTTTGCTTGATCTAGCTTGTTTAATTTCAAATATGACTCCGCTTTGATAAAATATAATTCAGCTACACGGAAAGACGTTTTGAACTCTGAATTTCCACCTTTGATCACTTTATATTTTGATCCACTTTTCTCAAAATAAAGAGGAAAACGTAAATCATTTTGAGTATCATAACTGCTTAATAATTCTGGCGAGACATAAGCCATATATTGTACAGCGGGATTCAATGTATTGTCTAAAGCTAAAATAGATTCGGCAGATGTGTAATGATTTGGAACTTGTTTTGTTGTGTTCAAATTTACTAAATCACCTTTGATTTTTAGTGTTGAATCAGAAAAATCAATTGCTTTTTGCCATTCATTTTTATACAAAGCGATTCTTGCTTCTAAAGCATTTAAAGCTGCATTTGAGAATCTATAATTTAATCCAGCTAATTGCTGATCCATTTTCATCAACTTTGTTGCTTGCGCTAAATCAGACTCAATATGATTATAAACTTCTTGAACAGATGAAGGTTTAAGCGTTGCTTCTAAATCTACTTTTAAATTTAAAGGAACACCTTTGTCTGTACTTGCTGTTGCCGAATTATATGGTTTTCCATATAAATTCACCAAATCAAAATACGCATACGCACGTAACGCATAAGCTTCTGCTAATAATTGATCTTTTTCAGCTGAGTTTTCCATTGTTTTTGGTCCTTCGTTGATGATTTGATTGGCATAAAAAATCACTGTATAAAAACTAACCCAAGGAAATTGAATTGAGATTTGATCTGGATTTGTATCCTTCCATTGTGCAATTTCACGGTACGAAATAAAGTCATTTGAATATTCATTCAATGTAACCTCATCCGTGCGTAAAGCTGTCAACGACTTGTGTGTTGGATATTTTGAATAAGCATTTGTTAATACCATTCGATAATCTTCTACCGTTTTTGGAATCACTTTTCCATCTGGTTCAATATCCAAATAATTGTCACAACTAACTGCTGTAAAGCTAACTGCAACTATGCTTAATAATAAAAATATTTTTTTCATTTGATTTAAAATTTAGAAAGAAACATTAAGTCCTACTGTTACAGATTTAGCAATTGGTTGTGCATAAATATTTCCATAAGTTTCTGGATCAAAATAACCTTTGTATCCATTACTAAATACAAATAAATTACGTCCTTCTAAACTAAAACGAGCACTTTTGAAACCGACAACCTCAGCATATTTGTTTGGTAAAGTATAACCAAGACGAATGCTACTGATACGCATATAACTAATTTCTTTCGCCCAAATGTCTAATAAATTGTACGCATTTGCATTGTTTCCTGCAAACCATTTGTTCGCCATCCAGCTATCGTTATCGCCTTTAATTGGACTTGTAATTCCTGGAAGTGTAGAACCTGCCTCGAAAATATCTTGTGTATAATTACGACCTGGATCCAATTCCATTCCACGATAAGAAGGCGTTTTCATTACCGTTTGTTTTAAATTGAACGCTGCAGAAATCGTTAAATCAAAATTGTGAATTTTGAAATTATTGATAATACCACCTGTAAATTTAGGATCGCGATCTCCAATGTATGTAAATAATTTACGTTTCTCTTCACTTGTTAATTTAGAATCAACAATTTCTCCTGGTAAAAAGTCTTCGTATAAATCATATAAAGCAAAGAATTCTTTTGCAGAAACTTTTTCATCTCCTTTCCAGAACATTGGATTTCCGTATTTATCAAATCCAGCTGTTTTTAAAGCAAAAATTGCATTGACAGGTAAACCTTCTCGAGATGGAACTAAACTATTTTCACGTTGTTGCTCTTTAAGAACTTTACTTTTATTGTGCGCAAAATTAATTGTTGTCGACCATTTAAAGTTTTTCTTATCAATGTTGCGTGTTGTTAAAGCAATCTCAAAACCTTTGTTTGTCAATTCTCCCCAATTCACCATTGTATATTCAAAACCTGTTTCTAATGGCGTTTCGCGCATACTAATCATATCTGTTCCTTTACGATTGTAAACATCAACAGCAAGGTTGATACGATTTTTGAAAAGACCTAAATCTAACCCAACATTTGTATTCGTTGTTTTTTCCCAACGCAACAAATCATTTGGTAAATTAATCGCATTGATAATGTCTTCTTTATTACCTGGTAAAATTGTTGCATCGTTATAATCTCCAATAAAGAAAGGTGAAGTATTACGATCAATATTTCCTTGTAAACCATAAGAAGCGCGTAAACGAAGATTCGAAATGAAGTCAACATTCTCCATAAACGACTCTTTTGAAACTAACCAAGAAGCAGAAACTGCCCAAATTGGTAAATATTTATATTTTTTATTAACTCCGAATAAATTTGTACCATCATAACGTACACTACCAAAAACTGTATATTTTCTGTCTAATGTATACGAAGCGGTTGCAAATGTAGATACATAAGCATTCTCATCCGTAGGCATTTCTCTGTACGTTTCGTAACGTTTATCTGATGCAAAACTTGAATTTGGGAAAACGATTGGCGTTCCTGTTTTAGTTATTTTATTGTAACCAAAAGCACGCGTTAAAGTCGTTTCGTTTTGTGTATGACGAATTTCTGTTCCAGCCATCAAGTCAATTTCGTGACGATTGTTAATCGTTGTACTATATGTACCTTGAAGCTTCCAGTTATATTGAAAAAATTCGTTGTCCCAATTTTGTTTAACACCTCCGTCTGGTAAGAAATACAAATATTGTCCAGATTTATAATAACGCGTTCCTTCTTTCATTTTACGCGTAAAATAAGTTTCTTGTTCTGCGTATTTTTCTGTTTTGTTACTATCGTATTGAATTCCGAATTGAGAAGTTAATTTTAAACCTTTTGCTAATTGATAATTAAGATCAATAATACCTTTTAACGAACGATTTTTTAATGTATAATTCGTATTTTCTCTTTCTTCAATAAAATTGAATGGAACAGAACGATCTTCAAATCCATCAATATCGTTGTCATAACGATAAGAACCATCTGCATTAAATGGAGATAAATATGGATTCGCATTTCGTGAATAATTAATTGGATTGATAGACGCATCTGCATCTGTTACAAAAGATTTTTTATCACTTGAAGTTGCAAAAATAGAAATCCCTACATCTAATTTATCGTTAAGTTTATAATTGTTTTTTAAAGTAAGATTATAACGTTCAAAACCAGTTCCGATCGTTGTTCCTTGCTCATCATAATATCCTAATGAGAAGTAATAATCAGAACGATCATTTCCTCCTGAAATACTCAAACCATATTGTGTATTAATTGCATTACGGTACAATAATTTTCCCCAATCGGTTGTGTTATTTCGTAAAGAATTAATTTGATTTTGCGTGATAAGATCTAAAGAATTAAATCCTCCATTACGTAAAGCATTTAATTGACCATTCTTTTGCAAAATTCGCATCACTTCACCTTTATCAGTACGATACGTTAAATCATCGCGACTAGCAAGCATTAATTCAAGATCAACTTTCTGTGAAGCATTTAATAAATTTAAACGACCAAAATCTGGACGAGCTGTCACAAATGTATTCGCAGAAAAATTAACCGTCATAGCGCCTTTTTTACCACGTTTTGTTGTAATCGAAATTACACCATTTGCAGCTCTTGCTCCATAAATAGCCGTTGCAGCAGCATCTTTAAGGATTGTAATATCTTCGATATCGTTTGGATTTAAACCAGCGATAGAAAAGTTTTGCAATTGATCGATGTTATCTTTATCACTAAAGTTTGGTACATCATTTCCTTCTAATGGTAAACCATCAATCACCCATAACGGATCTTGTGGACCTGAAAGAGAAGCAGTACCGCGAATCCTAATTTTACTTGGCGAACCAGGCGAACCAGTTTCTGTAGAAACAGCTACACCAGCAATTTGTCCGCTTAACAATTGGTCAACACTAGCAACACCAGCTTGTTGAATGTCATCCATTTTTACAGTTGATACTGCCGATGTTAGTTTACGTTTTTCAATTTTTTGATAACCTGTAACAACAACTTCTTTTAGATCATTATTTTCTGGAAGAACTTCACCTGAAGTTGATTTTAAGCTTACATGATATGTTGCTAAATCTGTAGAAAGTTCAACTAATTTAGAATCATAGCCTAAATAACTAATCAATACAGATTTTGTACCTGCAGGAACTTCTAATGAAAAGAAACCATCTTCATCTGTAACAGTACCAACCGTTACACTTTCTATAATTCCTTTTTGATCTGTTTTTGTCGAAATTGATTGAGCTTCAATTTTAACAGACGCACCAGCAATTCCAACCAACGATTTTTCGTCTTGAACCGAACCTGTAATCACTCTCTTTTCTTGAGAAAACGCAATACTTGCCGCAAAAAGTGGCAAAAGAATGAGTGTCTTTTTCATTTCTATATCTTACTTTAAAGCTTCTTTAATACGGATGATTAAATCAGCATAATGCGCTTTTGTAGACGCATCTCCATTATTCTTTTTCTTGTTTAACAAAGTCAACACGCGTTGTAATTCTGCTCTTTTATAGGTTGTCACTTCCGACACTCTTTTCATAGAAGAATAGTTGATATTACGCGCCATTTTTTCTTCGTCTAAATAATTACAGATAGTTGGTACTTGTAGGTTTTGGTCAATTGTAAGTCCCGCAACAGTTGTTTTCTCAAATAATTTGTTTGTTGAAACAATTAATGCATCAACATAATTTTTTTGAGTCATTTTTTCAAGAATTGTTAAGTTTGACTTTTTATCAAAAGCTGCACTTCTTACTTGATCAAATAAATTTTCAACTGTATATATTTTTTCGTTTGAATTTAATTCTTGGTGTTTCAATTCATTTTCTAACAAGCGCAATAAACGATCGTCGGTAAATAAATTATAAATCAATCCATATTGCATTTCTCTCGCTAATGTGTACGGTGTTTGCTCGTATGGTCCCATTGGCGAATTTTTGATTGCATACGTTTTATCTAAAATATCATTGAAGAATAACCATTTTGGTAATTGAATAACATTTTCGTTTAAATAATTAACCGCTTTGCGTTGCATATCCGCAGGAACTGGTTCGTATGCCTTTTTATCAATTCCGAAATATGTATTATTCAAATAAATTCCACCAACATTTGCTAAAACATGATTTGAATATAAATCCCATTGTCCGATAGTTTGGTAATATAATTTTCCTGTATTGATATAGCTTTTCCCATCTTCGTACGTCCATTTCAAAATATTTTCTGAAACACGTTTAAGATTTTTCATACCATATTCACTAGCCAAAACAGCATCATCACCTAAATCTTCTGATTGAGAACGCGGATCAATTGTACTTAAATAGCTTTGTTGTTCACCATAGAAATACATTGGATCATCTTCGTGTTTTTCAATCATTTTACGAAGTGAAGCTTTCTCCGTTTCTTGATTTGGAAACCAACGATATCCCCATTCGATTGCATATTTATCATACAAACCGATTTTTGGTGTAATCGCTGTAACACCATCTTCTGGCTGTGCCACATAATTGTAACGCGCATAATCCATAATAGATGGTGCAGTTCCACCCATTTTATCCGTAAATTCTCTCGAACGTAAAGATTCTACTGGATAAGAAAAAGATGCACCCATATTATGTTTCAGACCAAATGTATGACCAACTTCGTGAGAAGATACAAATCGAATTGCTTCTCCCATATGTTCGTCACTAAATTTATTTCCTCTTGCTTTTGGATCAATTGGACCAGTTTGAATACGCATCCAATCATGCAAAGAAGTCATTACATTGTGCCACCAAATAATATCAGCCTCTAAAATTTCTCCACTACGCGGATCAACAACAGAAGGTCCCATTGCATTCGATTTTGGAGAAGCTGCATACGTAATTACCGAATAACGTACATCGTCAATATCAAAATCTTTGTCATCAGCAGTTGGTTCTTTTGCGATAATTGCATTTTTGAAACCAGCTTGCTCAAAAGCAACTTGCCAATCGTGTACACCTGCAATAATTTTTTGACGCCATTGTTTTGGTGTCGAAGGATCGATGTAATAAATAATTGGTTTCTTAGGTTCTACTAATTCACCTTTTAGATATTTTTCTTTATCCTCATCTTTTGGTTCCAAACGCCATTTTGTAATAAAGCGTTGATCTTCCATTTTGTGTTGAGCATCATTAAAAAACCAATGTTTTTCTGTGAAATATCCCACACGATTATCTGCTAACCTAGGTTGCATAGGAGTTGTCGAAAGTAAAACAATATTACTTGTAACACCTAAGGTAACGGCCAAATCTACCCCTCCTTCATTCACGCTTGTCGTTAATTGAGACTTAACCACAATGTTTTCTGGAAACGTTTTCACATTTTCCACATACGATAGATTTGCCTTTACCGAACCTCCTAAACCTATGTTCGTTAATACATCATTAAAACTTTTTTGATTTCCATCAAAAATTTTGTTCACTTTAATCGCAACAGCTGTCGAATCGTTGTTTTGAGCTTCTATATCAAAAACCTCAATAATCGATTCTGAGAAATTATCTTTTACAGAAGCTGTGATTGCGTCATTTTTAGGCGAAGAAACTTGTGGAACAATTGTTTTTACCCACACTTTTTTAGCTACTTTATCGTGATAAAAAGAAATTACTTTGTTTTCGTAATTCATTCCTTTATTCAAGCCCGCTTCATTTACTTCCATCGGAACTTGAGACAATTTATTCACCACCAAAAATTGACGTCCAAATAAACTATCTGGAATCTCGAAATAGATATCAGTTTTTACTTGAATGGTATTAAACAATCCTTTCTTGTAGCTTCCTTTCTTGATTAATTCATCTATTTTTTTAACTTTCGTTACAGTAGAATCCTTTTTCTCTGTTTTATCTTTTTCAGCTTTTTTATCCTCTTTTTTTTGTCCGTAAACAACAGCCGAAGACATTGCCAAACCAAGATATAGTGCTAATTTATAATTCTTTCTTTCCTTATTATGACTCATTCGAACATTAAATTATCATTAATTATGGCATAAACTTAAGCGCAGTTTTCTTATAATAATAGTTTTTTGGAGTGAGTGGCTAGTTTTTTGGAGTGAATGGATATTTTGGTTCGATATAAGGTAAAAAACAAATAAAATCTTCATTTTCTACTTTTGTTGAGAAATTATCAACTTGATAAAAATGATAGATTTTTTGTAAATAGTTTAAACCAAATTTCTCATTTTCTGTTGCTTTATTTTTTTTCTGAAAAGTATTTTTGACGATAATCAAATCAGATTTCACAACAATATTTATAGTCAAAGGTTGATCAATTGTAGCAATATTATGTTTTATTGCGTTTTCTATAACAATCTGTAATGCTAAATAGGGAATATTTTTTTCTAAGCTTTTAGAATCTTCGATTTGTAAATCAAAAATCAATTCTTCCGAAAATCTACTTTTATACAAATCCATGTATTGCGCAATAAAATCTAATTCCTTTTTTACAAGCACTACATTCTCTTTTGGCGGAACAATAAGATATCGGTAAATTTTAGAAAGATTCATCGTGAATTTCTGCGCATTCTCTTTGTTCAAACCAATTAACATATAAAGAGAATTCAACGAATTGAATAAAAAATGTGGATTAATTTGATTCTTTAATTGTTGTAATTGCGTTAGAGTATTCGCGTTTTTAATCTTTTCGTTTTCAATTAACAACCTATTTTTTTCTTCAATTACAAACGCTTTTTCCTTGTATGTTTTAGATGTTATTTTATTGAATAACAAAAAGATAATTATAATTAAAAAAACAGTCCCTAAGAAAATAAAACCTATATAAAATTTAGTTCGTTCTACATTTTCATCAATGATATAACTCAAATGATTCACGACAATATATCCATCAAAATTTTTGGTGCGTAAAGGTTTTATATAACGCTTAATATCCGTATCTTTTATAAATTCGGACGAAGCATCATTCAACGTATATAAATCTTGTGAAAAATTAGAATTAATTGTGCTAGTTATCGTATCGTTTGGCTGAATATCTGTAAAATTGAAAACATTTTTCCCAATAAATTTTTCATCAGGATGCGTAATACAAATTCCATCTTTATTGAAAACATACATATAATTGGACGAAGTTGCATCAACTGTCGTAAAAAAATTATACAAATCAAACAGATTAATCGTCGAACCGTAATACATATTTTGTCCATCAGACAATTTGATAGAATCGTAATTTACCCAATACAAGGTATCTTTATAATCCAATAAAAAATTATCAATCTGTTGATTTTTAGTAGCATATATAGATTGAATTTTATTAACATTTGGTTGATTGATAGCTTTTGAAAGGATTGATTCATCAGGAAAATGATTTGCTTCTGGAGAATGAATAGAAAACCAATCATGACGAATTAACTTTCGATTTGAATTTAATTCATTCAAAACCAAAAAATGATCAGCTACATTTTTTTCATTTGTCTTTTTAACAACTTTTTTTAAAACTTCTTGGTATTCTTCGATGTTTTTAAACTCAAATTCAACTGCTTCATATTTTCTCAAAAAACTTTTTTTGACAAACTCATCATTATTTTTTTGACTTTCTTTATTAATCAAAAAACTCAATATAACAAGAGCAAACACAGCAATAACGCTTACAATAAGCGCTATAACATAAATGGATTTATTGGATAAATGGACTTGAAATCGAAAAGACAAACTAATTTTTTTGCAAAACTAAGGGAAGCTTTTTAATCTAAAAAATTAGAGAACATTTATCATAAAATGATAATTTTCAAACAATTGACAATATGATATAAACTAAAATATCTCCCTTACGGGAGATATTTTATGATTTTCGTCCAGTAATCAATCGATATAAAATCGCAATAACTGCCAAAACCAAAAGAATGTGGATAAAACTACCAACTGCTTCTCCAAAACCGAAATATCCAATTGCCCATAAAATAATTAATATTACCGCAATTGTGTTAATTAAATTTCCCATAATAGTATATTTTAAGTGGTTTAATGATTTAAACAATAATAATGCCTAAGTATAGATTTGATTTTAAAACATTGGATGCGGATTTGCAGATTCTTTTGGTACATCTTGATGCACGTCCCAATGTTCTACAATTTTTCCGTCTTTCAGTCTAAAAATATCTATTGTTGATTTTAGCGAACCATCTGGATTTGTATTTTTGATATGCAAGAAAACCAAGTCTCCTTCTGCCGCAATATGTTGTACATCAATTTTGGTTTTTGGAGCTCCTTTGAACCAGCCTTCCGCAGCTTTTTTGAATGCCTCAGATCCATCTGCTACATTAGGATTGTGTTGTATATATTCTGGAGCAATATATTTATCAACCGCAGTTAAATCCTTATCACCAAACATTTGTTGGTAAAAATCAAGAACAATTTTTTTGTTTGATTCAATTTCAGAATTTGAATTAACTTTCGCAGATTCAGGTTTAGGTTCAGTTTTATTTGTACAACTCATCATTTGAAGAGAAAGCAAAACTGCTGAACCAAATAATAAAGGCGTGATTATTTTTTTCATTGTAATAGATTTTCAAAATCTATTATCAAAAATCTATCCGAATAAGTTATTTAGTCTTTTCTTTCTTCGTAAATAAATGAGAAATCACTTCGAGTTTATCATGATCGAACAAACACAAACCTTCGACATAGAAAGGTGTAAAATGAAAACTTTGTTGATCTACGATTCCAAATTCTTTCAGTTTTGGTTCGTAAACGACAAAACCTGTGCGCAAAAATGGCTTTTTTGAGACTTTATATAACACAATATCATTGGTAAATAATCGTCGATTTCGTTTATCCAATATATTTATTCCAATATCTATGATATCAAATTGCAAAGCATTCTCGTGCCAAGAGAATTCGTTATAACCTTTAAAATAGGTTACTCCATCAATCTCCTTCGCAAAACCTTCTACTTTATTTTTGTTTCGTAATCGATAATATCCGATCGTTTTCATCTGGCAAATTTGCAATAAAAAAATTAAAATAGAAACGAACAATATTAAAAATAGATGATTAAATTTATCATCCGAAAACAACTAACACAATGTACAAAGTATATCCACAAAAAAGATACAATGAAACCTTAGCTTTGCTAAAGCAATTTGCTCAACCCACTGATAAAATCCTTGATTTGGGAATCAAAAATCCTTTTACAGATGTGATGTTGGAAAATGGTTTTGATGTAAAAAATACAAATGGCGACGATTTGGACTATTATTATAAGGATTTGCAAAATTATGATGCTAACTTTGTGACGGCTTTAGAAATTTTAGAACATTTAGTCAATCCAATGGAAGTGTTAAGAAATTTGCCTGGAGATAAATTATTAGCTTCAATTCCGATGCGTTTGTGGTTTTCACCTGCTTATCGTAATCAAAATGATGCGCGAGATGTACATTATCACGAATTTGAAGATTGGCAATTTGACATGTTAATGGAAAAAGCTGGATGGAATGTGATACATCGTCACAAATGGACGCATCCATCAAACAAACTGGGAATAAGACCCTTATTAAGAAGAATTACACCAAGATATTATGCTGTCTACGCAGAACGAAAAAAAGACTTTACTTACTAAATACTCTATTGTTATACCTGCACATAACGAAGAAGATTTTATTGCGATTACGCTAAATTCTCTCGTTAATCAAACTGTTTTGCCCTATGAAGTGATTGTTGTAAATGATCATTCAACCGATAAAACGCAACAAATTGTAGAAGAATTTACAACAAAATATCCGTTCATCAAATTAAGAAATATATTATCAAAAGGTGAACATCAACCAGGAAGCAAAGTGATACAAGCTTTCTTGAAAGGTTACGAAATCATTGATCCTAATTATGATATTATTGTTAAATTGGATGCAGATTTAGATATTCCGTTTAATTATTTTGAGACTATTTTAACTCATTTTAATCAAGATGAAGATATTGCAATGGTTGGTGGTTTTGCGTATATTGACAAAGACGGAAAATGGATTCTTGAAAATCTGACAGATAAAGACCATATTCGTGGCGCATTTAAGGCTTATCGAAAAAATTGTTACGAAAAAATTGGTGGATTACGCGCACATATGGGTTGGGATACAGTAGACGAATTGTTGTGTAAATATTATGGTTGGAAAGTTGTTACAGACGAATCTTTACACATCAAACATCTAAAACCAACTGGTGCTAGTTACAATAAATCGGCACTTTACAAACAAGGTGCAGCTTATTATGCATTAGGTTACGGATTTTGGATTACATTAATTGCTGGCACAAAATTGGCTTTACGTAAAAAGAAACCCACCTATATTTTGTATTATTTGAAAGGTTTTTTTGAAGCTAAAACCAATGGTACAAAAAAAATGGTAAATCGAGATCAAGAGAAATTCATCCGAGATTATCGTTGGTCGAAAATGAAACAAAAAATAAAAGGTTAAATCTAACATGCGATATTGGTTAACATACACACTATTTATCTTTCCATTCATCAGCTTTGCGCAAAATAAGTTGATTACTGGTTCTGTGGTTGTAGACGAAGGAAACGATTATATTTCCTCAGTTTCTGGTGCTCGTATAGAAAATCTGACGTCAGAAAGTAAGACATATACAAGCCCTTCGGGTTATTATTCTATCCAAGCAAATGTTGGCGACACGATTTTGTTTGAAGCAGATTTTTTGATTCCTAGAAAAATTGTAATCAACCAAAATATTTACAACAAAGGTTTTTTACAAGCACATTTGGATATTGAAACAATTGAATTGAGTGGTGCTACAATTGGTAAAGGTCCTTTACAACCTAAATATCACAAGGATAATAAAACAGATTTGTACGATAAAATGGGACTTGATCAACGTTTACGAGATTTAGAACCTAAAAGAGATATTGCCAAATTCAAACCAATGGATGTTTTAAATCCTGTTCGATTAATTGGTCATATGAATGGTTTTTACCGTGAGCAACGTCGTGTACGTAATTACGAAACAAAACTTTCTCTTGTTCAAGAAGTTAAACATTATTATCCAACAGATTTTTATACGAATCAATTACAAATTCCTGAATATAAAATAGAAGAATTTTTATATTATGTTAATGCACGTTATCCGCTCCAAGAAAAAGTTTTGAGCAGACAATTTGGTACGATAATGATTGATTTAGAATCTTATGCGAAAGATTATTTGAATGAATTGAATCAAAACAAAAATCAATAATTCTTAATAGATTTTTAAAATTTAGCCAATAAACGTTAACAAAATTGATGCTAATTTATTAAGACTTATCTTCGTACAAATAATTAAACGTATAATCACGAACAATTGAAATCACTATTTACCATTCTAATATTGCTGTTGTCGAATTTTATTTTTGCACAAGAAAAATGGGTTCAGGGAAACATTATTATTGATGATTCTGACGATACAGCAGAAGGAGTTTACGTTACAAATCTGAGAACAAATCATACAACAATTTCTAATTTTACAGGAACTTTTCTTATTCAAGCAAAAGTAAATGACACGCTTAAAATACAATCTGATTGGTATGAAAATCGACTAATTATCTTAAGACCAAATTTGTTCAATAAACAAACAATTGTAGTCCATTTAGCTGTTCAGACAATTCAATTGAATACCGCATATATTGGTCAAAAGTTGACAGGAATTCTTGAAAAAGATGTCAAAAATGGAAAAAAAGCTGATGTTGTAACAAAACTTTATAAAAGTCTTGGCGTTAATCCTGATATCAAACCTATAAAAGATACATCTTCGTTGAAAGCTGGATTTTTGAGTGGAGATATTACGTTGACGAGATTGGATATTGGACGTATTTATGATGTTTTTTCTGGTAAAGCAAAACAACGAAAAGCATTGCTTGATTATGAAGATAAGTATGACAAAATCACAAAAATCAAAAATTATTTTGGTGATGATTATTTCACAAATGATTTAAAAATTCCGAAATTCAAAATCAGAGATTTCATTGATAATGCATTAACCAATACCGAATCTAAAATAGAATTGAATGATGTAAATTATTTCAAATTACTCCAATTATTTAATTCTTACAGTAAAATATACCTCGACTTTTTATACGGAAAAGTCCCAAATAATACCAAAGTCATCAAAAAAGATACGATAGACGATTAAAAAAAGAACTTGATTAATCAAGCTCTTTTTTGGTATTTTAAAACTATTCTTTTCTAAATTTATACCTTAAACTGTATCTTTGCATCGATTTTAAAGAAACAAATGTCCAGTTATTTTCAATATTTTAAACAACCAATTACAACATACGAACTTCCTAAAAAGTTTGATTATCCATTTTATTATGAACCAACTGAAATTGCAAAACAAGCATGCAAAGAGGTACAAGAATACTTGGAAAATCAAACCGATTTTGAACATAATTTTGGTTTAGAAAATGATCTATCTTCTACTCCAATTGGTAAAATGTTTGGTGTTTTAGTTGTTCGAAATCAGGAGAACAAAATTGGTTATTTAGCAGCTGTTTCAGGGAAATTAGCTAATACTAATCAACACAAAATTTTTGTTCCACCTGTTTTTGATATGTTGAATAAAAATGGTTTTTTCTTAGAACAAGAAGAACGTTTGAATGAAATCAATCGTATTTTAGAATCATTAGAGAATAATCAAAACTATCTACAACTTAAAGAAGATTTTCTTCAATTTGAAATCAATTCTAAATTAAAAATTGAAGAAGGAAAACAACTTTTAAAATCAAATAAAAAAGATAGAAAATCTCAACGCGAAACAATTTCATCAACTTTATCTGAAGAAGAAATTCAATTTTTTGAAGAAGATTTAATCAAACAAAGTTTACGTGATAAATATGAATTCAGAGTTTTGAGTGAAAAACTTGATGCTGAAAAACAACTTTTATTAAACAAAATAAATGTTTTTGAGACTGAAATCAATTCATTAAAAGAAGAACGAAAAACAAAATCTAATTCTCTTCAAAATCAATTATTTAATCAATATAAGTTCTTGAATAAGTTTAAGCAAGAAAAAGGATTATTAGAGATTTTTTCGAACACAGTATTTCAACAACCTCCAGCTGCTGCCGGAGAATGTGCTGCACCCAAATTATTGCAATATGCATTTCAAAATGATTTAGAACCAATTTGTATGGCTGAGTTTTGGTGGGGAGATTCGCCTAAGTCTGAAGTTAGAAAACATGGACAATTTTATCCAGCTTGTACAGGTAAATGTGAGCCAATTTTAGGACATATGTTGCAAGGAATTGAACTAAATGAAAACTTATTGTTGAAGCAAAATTCAACTGTTGAAGAATTAGAAATTTTATATCAAGATGATGATCTGGTTGTTATCAATAAACCAGAAGAGTTTCTTTCGGTTCCTGGAATTGAGATTAAAGATTCGGTTTATCTTAGAATTAAACATCAATTTCCTTTGGCTACAGGTCCGATTATTGTTCATCGTTTGGATATGTCAACTTCTGGAATTCTTGTTTTAGCTTTAAATAAAGAGAGTCATAAACTTCTTCAACAACAATTCATTAAACGTAAAGTTCATAAACGTTATATTGCCCTTTTAGACGGAAATATCGAACATGATAACGGTTTTATAGATTTACCATTACGTGTCGATTTAGACGATAGACCGAGACAAATGGTTTGTTATGAACATGGAAAAACGGCGCAAACAAAATATGAAGTCATTACAAGAAAAGACAATAAAACGCTTGTTTATTTTTATCCAATTACTGGTCGTACACATCAATTGCGCATGCATGCTTCGCATCGTTTGGGACTAAATGCACCAATTATTGGCGATGATTTATATGGAAAAAAAGCAAATCGTTTGCATTTACATGCTGAATCTTTGGAATTTACGCATCCAAAAACGAAAGAATTGATGAAATTTCAGGTAGAACCAAATTTTAATCTCTAATTTTGCGAAAGAATACAAAGAATGGAAAATAAAGATTTGACAATACGAGAAGTGATTTATCGCGATATGGATACGTTGATTATGGCAAAATTGAAAAACGGATCTAACATATCGATTGATGATTTGATTGATATTTCTTCTTATTTAGCAGCAAGTTTGTTCCGTGAACGTTGGAAACAAAAAGGTGAGTTGAGCGAAGAGGAAGTGAATATCGTTTTAGGAAATTTAGGTGATTTTTGCAACGAACATTTTGGTGAATATTTTACGCAACAAGATTTTGATAAAATTGTGAAAATTTCTCAATTATTGTTACAAAAACCTACGTTTGATAACGATTCGAAAGAGTTTTTTGATGAAATATTGAAAAATTAGAGAAAAATTTAAACATAAAAAAACCACTTCTAATGAAGTGGTTTTTTATTTAAATATTTTATAAAATCCCCATCAATTCTACTTCGAAAATCATGGTAGAATAAGGTCCTAATTCTTTTGAAATCTCTCTGTCTTTGTAACCAATTTCAGGTTTTACAACAAATCTAAATTTACTTCCAACTGGCATTAATTGTACTCCTTCTGCCCAACCTTTTATTACATTTTCCAAAGGAAAAGCTGCAGGTTTCTTGCGTAGAACCGAACTATCAAAAACTTCTCCGTTGATATTTGTTCCATGATAATGACACAAAACCGTATCAGATAAAGTTGGCTTCACTCCTTCTCCAATCGTGATTACTTCATACAATAATCCACTTTCGGTTTCGGTTACACCTTCTTTCAATTTATATTCTTCTCGAAAAGCTAAACCTTCTGTTTTGTTCTTTTCGATCAATTCTTGTTTGCGTTTTAATAATAATTCAGCTACTCCCATACCGCAAATTTAAAAGGAATATTTTTAATTATAGTATATTAATGATTTCTACAAATTAGTTTACTTTTAATAAAACAATACAACTAAATGAAAAAGACAATTTTCACTTTACTTTTTACTATTATTTCAATTACTATTTTCGGGCAGAATATCGTAAAAGAGATTCCATTTCGATTAACAAAATACAATAATATTTTAGTGCCAGTTATCATCAATCAAAAAGATACGGTACAACTGATGCTACATACAGGCTCTGATTATATTACGATTATCGATGATTCTTACAAAAAAATGAAATCTATTTCGATTTCTGATACATTAAACAATGTGACATCTTGGGCGGGATATTCGGATATGAAAATGAGTAAGAACAATGTAATTAAATTTGGTAATGAAGAGTTTAGCAAAATTCCGATTTTTATCGACAAACAATCTGGACATGAAAGTGATGGAAAAATAGGTTTGAAGTTTTTCGAAGGAAAATATTTAGAAATCAATTTTGATGAGAATAAATTATTTGTCTATGATAAAGCACCTACCAAACTAAAAAAGTATACAAAATTAAATTCAAGATATTCTCAAGAAACGCTGTATATAAAAGCTTTTCCATTCATTGACAAAAAACCGGTTGAAACAGAATTTATGATTCACACAGGTTTTTCTGGTGCTTTGATGATTTCAGATGATTTTGCAAAAGAATATAAATTATTAGAAAAATTTGAAATTATTGGAGAATCTAAACTAAGTGATGCTGCTGGAAATGTAATTCTTTCCAAAAAATCAATTTTACCTGATTTCGAATTAGCAAATCAAACATTCAAAAATGTACCTATGTCATTTTTTGATAGCACAATAAAAATTCAACACAAAAATATTATGGGTGGCGATTTAATCAAACGTTTCAATCTTATTCTCAATCCAGAAAAAGATATTTTGTATGCAAAGAAAAGTAAATATTATAAAGACGAGTATTTTAAATTATAAATAAAAATCCACTTCAAATGAAGTGGATTTTTATTTATATATTTCTCAAACGTTTATATTTACTCAACAACTCTAAACCGCTTTTACACTCAGTTTTTCGTAATATATTTTTTCGATGAGTACGGACAGTATTATATGATATGAATAAGCGCTCAGATATTTGTCTATCCGATACGCCGTCTAAAATCATATTAGCAATTTCCCTTTCTCGTTTTGATAAATTCGGAAATTCATTTTTCAAGGAATCGTACATAAAAGTAGATTCTATTAAATTCTTTTTTAAATTTCTAATTGTTACAAAGTATTTATTTTGCTTAATTAAAATATCTAAATATATATTGCGATGATATGTAAAATTTATTCTACTATTATCCTCAGAAAAATTGTGAATCGTTTGGTGAACGAAATAAACAAATTGATTTAGATAATTACGAATACGAAATGCATATTCTATAACATAAATATCTTTTTTGTCAATATTTTTCAGATATTCTAATCCTTTTTTTTCTGCAAATTTCACAAAATCAATATCTTCTTTGCAATATAAATTTGTAATTTCTTGATATTTTTTCGGAAGTTTTTCAAAAGGATGTATCTCTAAAATAATTGGTTCTACATCTTTTATTTTATCTGTTTTATGATTTAAAATATAAGAATAAGAAGTTCCTAATTTCAAATCAATAGATTGCTTATCTAATTTTTTATGTGTTTTTTTAGATAAATTATTTTCATGAGAAAAAAAATCTGAAAATTCTTCTCTCAATTCTTTCATAAAGTGATTTTTTTTAGGCATAGTTAGAGTATTACAGATTATATAAAAATACAACAATTGAGGTATTTTATAGTGTTTTTTCTCATACTATTTTTGTCTCACAACAACAAAAGATATTTTTAGAAAAAATTCAGAATCAACTATATATAAATTGTTTTGATAATAAAAAAACAAACAATTCATATATTTTTTAGAAGATGAGAAAACTGGTAAGTTTAATAATGGTATTAGGAAGCTTTGTCGTAACAAACGCGCAAACGGAATCGGAAACATTAAATTGGTTACAAGAAAACAAACCAACATTAGATCATGTCAATTGCCAAGCATATAATTTGTACGGAGATTATTTCGAAATTACCGATGATTATGTAAAATTGTACAATGATGAAAAACAATATTGTAAGATATATTGGAAAGACGTTACGAAAGTAACTACGGAGGATAACTTTTTTTATTTAATTTCAAATAAAAAAGTTGATGATAAAAATGTGCAATTAAAAATGTTGATTACAAATACGCCTGCGAGAGAAAGTTTTGTAAACGCTCTGAGACATATGGTTGATTTAAAAACAACAATTGCAAAATCAAAATTATTTTAAGATAAAAAATCCACTTCAAATGAAGTGGATTTCTTATATAAACTATAGTTGTCTTTTATTTTGCTTTGAATTTGTTAATTGCGTTAATCGTAAATTCTGATAAAACTAACTCACCCGAAATTTTTGCACGCTCAATTAATAACTCATCCCAATTTTCTGTTCCTTCCCAAGAAACACGTTTTAAATGTTTCATTGCTTCTGGATTAGAATTAGCTAATTTTTTAGCTAAAATATCAATTCCTTCATCCATTTCAACTGCATTTGCATAAACTTCTGCATACAAACCTTTTTCTTTCGCCCAATCAGCCGACTGAAATTCAGTTGCATTGATTGCCATTTGTGTAAAAGCAGAATTTCCAACTTTACGTTCTACAGCAGGTCCAACTACAAATGGTCCGATACCAACTGCTAATTCTGATAACTTTACAGACGCAAATTCTGTTGCAAAAGTGTAATCTGCTGCCGAAGCAATACCAACTCCACCTCCTACTGCTTTACCTTGAATACGAGCTAAAACAAATTTTGGTGCTTTGCGAATAGCATTAATTACGTGTGCAAATCCAGAGAAAAATTCTAGACCAGTTTCACGATCTTTGATTGAAATTAATTCATCAAAAGATGCACCAGCACAGAATGTTCTGTCTCCAGCACTTTTTAAAACAATAACTTTTACTTCGTCATCTTTTCCTAATTTTTCAATCTCTTTTGCTAAGTTTCTTAATTGAGAACCTGGCATTGAATTACCTTGTGGATGAAAGAATTCAATTGTACCAATTCCGTTTTGTATATCTGATTTTACGTAAGCTTCCATAGTAATTTGAATATATGTTAATGTGATAATTTGAAAATTATTAGCTAATTAACGAATTATCACATTATCTAAATAAATTAATCTTGATTTAATTTTTTAACCATTGTTAAAATTGTTGCAATACCAACTGTTTCTCCTGTTTCGTCGTAAATATCAACCAACCAACGAACAATTCCTTTTGCCACATCGTTTTCGTCTTTTTTCTCTTGATCGATTTTTTCTTTACATGTAAAACGAACTCCAATTGTAGAACCTGGATAAACAGGCTTCACAAAACGACATTCATCTAAACCATAGTTTAATAAAACTGGTCCTTTTTTCGCTAAAACGAATAAACCTGCCGCTTTAGACAATAAATAGTATCCGTGAGCAACATTACGCTCAAAAATAGTTCCTTCTAAAGAAGTTGCATCAACGTGCGCATAAAAATTATCGCCAGATAAAGCTGCAAATGCATTAATATCTGATTGTTGAATCGTATGTTTTGCTGTAATTAATGTGTCACCAACTTTTACTTCTTCGAAGTGTTTAGCAAATGGATGTTTATCTTCTTCGATATAATCTGCTCCGTATTGATATTGTTGCGTAACCGCCGTCAATTTATTTGGAGAACCTTGGATTGCTGTACGTTGCATATAGTGTAATACACCACGTTTTCCTCCCATTTCTTCTCCTCCTCCTGCACGACCTGGACCTCCGTGAACTAATAATGGAAGTGGTGATCCGTGACCTGTTGATTCTTTGATACATTCAGCATCTAAAATAACAATACGCCCGTGTAATGAACCTGCATTTAAAACGAATTCAGTTGCAATATCATTATCAGCAGTAACAATCGAACAAACTAAAGATCCTTTCCCCATACGCACTAATTCAATTGCTTCGGCTGTTCCATTGTAAGGAATAATCGTAGAAACCGGTCCAAAAGCTTCGATATTGTGAACATCAGTTTTATTAAATGGATCGTTGTTGAAGAATAAAATTGGAGAAATGAAAGAACCTTTGTTTTTATCAGCTCCTTTCACTTCAAAATTATCTAAGTTTCCAAAAATAATTTCTTGAGATTTCGCTAATTCTTCTACTTTCTCACGAACTTCTTTCACTTGCGCTGCACCTGCCAAAGCTCCCATTCGAACACCTTCCACATTTGGATCTCCAATAGTAGTCGTTGATAAACGTTGTCCTAAAGCAATTTGCACATCTTCAACCAAATGAGCTGGAACTAACGCACGACGAACTGCAGTACATTTTTGACCTGCTTTAGTTGTCATTTCACGCGTAACCTCTTTGATGAAAATATCAAATTCTGGTGAACCAACTTGTACATCTTCTCCTAAAACACAAGCGTTCAAAGAGTCAGCTTCTAAGTTGAATGGAACACCTTCTGAAGTAATTCTTGGGTGAGCTTTTAACATTTGTCCTGTCCAAGCAGAACCTGTAAATGTTACCACATCTTCTGACTCCACACTATCTAAAATTCCGTTTGCAGAACCAGTGATTAATTGTAAAGCACCGTCAGGTAAAATTCCAGATTCGATGATTGCACGAACAACAGTTTCCGTTAAGAAAGATGTGATTGTCGCAGGTTTTACGATAGCTGGAACTCCAGCCAATAAGTTAACCGCAACTTTTTCTAACATTCCCCAAACTGGGAAGTTGAAAGCATTGATATGAATTGCAACACCACGTTTTGGTGTTAAAATATGTGTTCCTAAGAATGTTCCGTTTTTAGAAATTTTATGTGTTTCTCCTTCTACATAAAATGGTTGATCTCCGAATTGGCGACGTAAAGATGCATTGGCAAATAAGTTACCAATTCCACCCTCAATATCAACCCAAGAATCTGCACGTGTTGCTCCTGTTGCCCAAGATACTGTGTAAAATTCTTCTTTACGATCCATTAAGTATAAGGCTAATTTTTTCAACATTAAACCTCTTTCTTGGAACGTCATTTTACGTAAAACTGGTCCACCAACTGTACGTGCATAATCCATCATCGCACCAAAATCTAATCCGGCTGATGATGCTGTTCCTATTTCTTCGCCATTGATGGCGTTATATAACATTTGCCCTTCAGACGAACCTTTTGTCCATTGTCCTAAAGCATAATTTTCTAATTGTTTAGCCATTTTTATGTTGTTTGTGTATTTTATTATACGTCCAACGAAATTCGAATTTCGAAATCCGTTTTACTTTGTTTCGTTCCAAGTCTTGTAATTACTTGCCATTGACTCGTAATAATAATCTGGAACTTCTGTTAATGGTTCACAAGGTTTCAAACTCTCATGACAATCACTTGGTAATTGCATATATTGTTGAGTACCTTGATCTTTCCATTCGATCATTTGATCCGAAACTTGTTTTACGATTTTGGCAGGATTTCCAACCACAACACTTCTTGTCGGAATATGCGTATCAGCTTTTATAAATGTTAAAGCACCAACGATACATTCGTCCTCCACTACAACATTATCCATTACAACGGCATTCATCCCTACCATACAATTACGACCAATTGTTGCGCCGTGAATAATTGCTCCGTGACCAATATGTGCTTTTTCTTTTAATCGAACAGTAGTTCCCGGAAACATATGAATCGTACAATTTTCTTGTACATTACAATTATCTTCGATAATAATTTGTCCCCAATCACCACGTAATGCACAACCTGGACCGATATATACATCTTTCCCGATAATCACATTTCCTGTTACCACTGCCTGTGGATGAATAAAAGCTGTTGGATGAACAACGGGTTTATATCCTTTGAATTCGTAAATCATTTTTGTAATATAGTTTTTCGTTTGACGAAATTCGAAATTAGTATTACTCGAAAAACTAACTTCGAATTTCGAATAACTATTTTATGCTCTTTCGATAATTACAGCGTAACCTTGTCCTAAACCGATACACATTGTAACTAATGCATAACGTTTTCCTGTTGCTTGTAACTCGTAAGCCGCAGAATTTAAGATACGCGCTCCAGACATTCCAAGTGGATGTCCTAAAGCGATCGCTCCACCGTTTGGATTGATACGAGCATCATTATCCGCTAAACCTAAGGCACGCGTACATGCTAAAGACTGTGCTGCGAAAGCTTCGTTTAATTCGATAATATCAATATCATTCATTGTTAAACCAGCTTTTTCTAACGCAATTTTCGTTGCATTAACTGGACCAATCCCCATGATACGAGGCTCAACACCTGCAACACCAGAAGAAACAATACGAGCCATTGGTGTTAAACCAAAATCTTTAATCGCTTGTTCTGAAGCTAAAATATTAGCAGCTGCACCATCATTAAGACCAGATGCATTACCAGCAGTTACTGTACCATCTGCTTTGAAAGCTGGACGTAACTTTGATAAAATCTCCATAGTTGTATTATTCTTTGGGAATTCATCAGTATCAAAAATGATTGCATCACCTTTACGTTGTGGAATAATAACAGGAACAATCTCTTTCGCTAAACGTCCATTAGCTTGTGCAGCAGCCGTTTTTTGTTGCGACCAAACGGCAAATAAATCTTGATCTTCACGCGAAATATTATCACGCTCCGCCAAATTTTCTGCTGTATTTCCCATTCCATCAACACCCCACATTTCTTTCATTTTAGGGTTGATAAAACGCCAACCAAAAGTTGAATCATAAATTTGCGCATCACCACCAAATGGAGAAGCTGATTTAGAAATCACTAAAGGCGCACGAGTCATCGATTCTGCTCCACCAGAAATCATTAATTGTGCATCACCAACTTGAATTGCTCTTGATGCAGCAATTGCAGCCGATAATCCAGAAGCACATAAACGGTTTACCGTTTCACCCGGAACTGTATAAGGTAATCCTGATAACAAAGCCGACATACGTGCAATATTACGGTTATCCTCTCCTGCTTGATTTGCATTTCCTAAAATTACATCGTAAAATGCAGCAGGATCGATTGATGGATTTCTTTTTAATAATTCGGCGATTACCATTGCGCCCATATCGTCTGGACGAACAGCTGATAATCCACCTTTTAATTTACCAATTGGAGTTCTAACTCCATCTATAATATATGTTTGGTTCATTTTTATACGTTTTACGTGATACGTTTTACGCTTAACGTTCAAAGAACTTATAACGTAGAACTTATAACATTTTACTCTTCAATCAAAGGTTTACCTGTTCTGAAACAAGTTCCTTTAAATAAAGCAATTAACTCATTGTTTTGATTCGTAACTTTGATATCGTAAATACCTGTTCTTTTTGTCGAAGAAACTTCTTGCGATTCGATTGTAAATACATCACCTTCGTGTCCAGCTTTCGTAAATGAAATATGAACATCTAAAGCAACTGAAATATTATTGTACATATTGCACGAAAAAGCAAACGCAGAATCTGCCATCGCAAAAGTAACGCCTCCGTGAACAGAACCTACTCCGTTCATCATTTCTGGACGAATTGCTGCTTGTAATTTTGCATATCCTTCTCTAACTTCAATTACTTCTAAACCTAACCATTCACTAAATTTATCGTGATCAAGCATTGCATTTAATAACTTTTGTGGTTCCATGTTTTGATATTTTTTTAGTAGAATGTTTTGTTTTCTTTGACGTAATTTCTGATAATTGGACTTAAACGATAACGGTCTTCGTGGTAATAATTGTACAATTCATCTAAATCGTCTTGTACTTTTTCCAAACCATATTCATCCGCCCATTTCAATAATCCTTTTGGATAATTTACACCTTTTGTCATCGCTGTATCTAAATCTTCACGGTTTGCAATGTTTAAAAATAAAGCATCAGCTGCTTCGTTGATTAACATCACTAAAACGCGTTTGTAGATTTTTTCTAATAAAGCTTGATCTTGAGATGGTGCTTTTTTCTCCACTCCTTCTGCATAATTGTAGAATCCACGACCAGATTTACGTCCGTAATATCCCGCTTCGAATAAACGTTTTTGAGAAAAAGATGGTTTGAAACGAGGATCATAAAAGAATGATTCGAAAACAGATTCGGTTACACGATAATTCACATCATGACCGATAAAATCCATTAATTCGAAAGGTCCCATACGGAAACCTCCAACAGAAGTCATTGCAAAATCGATTGTTTCTGCATCGGCTACGCCTTCTTCTAATAAACGAATCGATTCGCTGTAGAATGGGCGAGCCACACGATTTACAATAAATCCTGGTGTATCTTTTGTGATGACTGGTAATTTACCAACAGATTGAATTAATGCTTTTACTTCGTCTGCTAATCCTTCGCGTGTTTGCACAGCTGGAATAATTTCTACCAAAGCCATTAATGGTGCTGGATTGAAAAAGTGAATTCCGATTACACGTTCTGGTTTTGAACACGCAGATGCAATTGATGCAATTGATAAAGAAGAAGTGTTTGACGCTAAAATACATTCGTCAGAAACGATTTCTTCCACTTGTTTGAAAACTGATTTTTTGATATCTAAGTTTTCAATAATTGCTTCAATCATTAAATCGATTGATGCAAAAGCTGTTAAACTATCTGCATATTCGATCTTGTTTTGAATTTCTTGTGCTTTTTCAGCAGTATATTTTTCTTTCGCCACTAACTTCTCGAAAGTCTTCGCTAAGTTTTGTTTAGAACGATCTAAAGCTTCTTTATTTGTGTCATATAAAACAACAGAATGACCAGATTGAGCAAAAACTTGCGCAATTCCAGAACCCATTGCTCCACCACCAATAATTCCTATTTTTTTCATTTCTTACTCGCCTTTAAAAACTGGATTTCTTTTCTCGATAAATGCGTCTACACCTTCTTGATAATCCGATGTATTCCCTGATTTAGCTTGAAATAATCCTTCTTGAATTAATTGTTCTTCGATTGAATTATTAAATGTTTGATTCAATAATTTCTTTGTATAAGCCAAACCTTTTGTTGGAAGATTGGCTAATTTATCTGCAATCTTTGCAACTTCAGTATCGAAAATATCATCAGCAAAAAACTCATAAATCATTCCGATTTCTTTAGCTTGAGCCGCCGAAACTTTATCCGCCAGCATCATTAAAGCAGTTGCTTTTTGAAGTCCAATTAAACGAGGTAAGAAATAAGTTCCTCCACAATCTGGAATTAAACCAATTTTAGAAAAAGCTTGAATAAAATTTGTCGATTCTTTCGCGACAACAATGTCACAAGCCAAAGCTAAATTTGCTCCTGCACCGGCAGCAACACCGTTTACAGCAGCAACAACTGGTTTGTCCATGTTTCTAATTTTAAGAACCAATGGATTGTAATTTTCTTGAACGATTTTATTGAAGTCGATTTCTTTTTCTTCTAAAACTTCGCCTAAATCTTGACCAGCGCAGAATGCTTTCCCCGTTCCAGTTAAAACCACTGCACGAACAGAAACATCTTGAGCTGCAACATCCAAGTGATGTTGAAGAGATTTAATCATTTCCTGATTAAAACTGTTAAAAACAGAAGGACGATTCAACGTAATCGTAGCAATTCCTCCCTCTTGTGTGTATAGGATTGATGTTGAATTTTCCATAATTTTTTAGTGATGACATTTGAAATAATCAAATGGTTCGTGGCAGCTATTGCATTGATACATAGCTTTGCAGGCCGTAGAACCAAATTGACTGATAAGTCTGGTATCTGTAGAGCCACATTGTGGACATTCTACATTTTGTTCATCCGAAAAAAGCGCATCAGACGAAGGATTTTTGGTTGGCGGTGCAATTCCATAAGCCTTCATTTTTTGCTTTCCTTCTTCTGTCATCCAATCAGTTGACCATGAAGGGCTCAACTGATTAATGACATTGATATTTTTGAATCCTTTTTCGATTAATTTTAAACGAACAGAAATTGAAATTGCACTCATAGCAGGACATCCTGAATATGTTGGCGTAATTGTAACATTGACACTTTGTTCGTCAATTAATTCAATTTTACGCACAACACCAAGATCGATTACACTAATCACAGGAATTTCTGGATCAGCGACTTCCTCCATGTATTGCCAAATTTCTTTTTCGGTTACCATTGCGAATTAGGATAAGTTCTTTGTAAATATTGTAAATCTGTTAAGATAAATCCTAAATGCTCTGTATGAACACCTTCTTTACCTCCTTTTTGTACAAATGCATTTTCTACATCAGCTTCGATTGTAGCTTCGTCTAAAATTGCTTTTACATTTGCGAACCAAGTTGTTTGAAATTCTTCTGGACTTGAAATTAATCCTTCTTCAACTAAAGCTTTTTGGTAAGGCGCTAATAAAAACGCTTCTTTTACATAAGGTAAAATATTGTTTACAGCTTCCTGAATTTTATCGTGAGATTCTTGTGTTCCATCACCTAAACGAATCATCCATTCTGAAGACCATTTTAAGTGATATTTTACTTCTTTCAATGATTTTTCAGCGATGGCTTGTAATTTAAGATCTTTTACTTTCAAGAATTGTTCTAACAATAACGCATGGTAAGAATCATAAAAGAATTGACGTGCAACCGTATCTCCGAAATGTCCGTTTGGTAATTCAACCAACAATAAGTTTTTATATTCACGCTCTTCACGTAACATTGCTAACGTATCTTCAGTTGCTCCATTCCCGATCATTTCCGCAGCATAGTCATAATAATTAGAAGTTTGACCTAATAGATCCAACGCCATATTAGACATTGCAATGTCTTGTTCTAAAATTGGACCATGACCACACCATTCGCATAAACGTTGCGCCAAAATTAGATTTGTATCCGCTAAATGCAAGATAAAATCGATGTAATTTTGATTGTTTTGATAAACTGTACTTGTCATAAATTACATGTTTTTAATTTCTTCTGGTACATCATAAAAAGTTGGATGACGGTAAACTTTGTCTTCTGCAGGGTCAAAAAATTGTTCTGCTTCATCAGGATTAGAAGCATGGATATTAGCAGATTCTACCACCCAAATACTCACACCTTCTAAACGACGTGTATATACATCGCGTGCATTTTCTAGTGCCATTGTAGCATCAGCAGCATGTAAGCTCCCAACGTGTTTATGGTCTAACCCTTGTTTACTTCTAATGAATACTTCCCATAAAGGCCAATCTCTATTTTCCATCTTTTTATGCGTTTTTGCGTTGTTCTTTTTCTAATTCTCTTTGTTTTCTTTTTTCGTGGTAAGCTGTTGCTGCATCACGAACCCAAGCTCCTTCGTTGTGTGCGTTACGGCGAGCATCCAAACGTTGTTTGTTACATTTACCGTTTCCTTTCACAACATTCCAGAATTCTTCCCAATCAATTTCTCCGAATTCGTAGTGACCTGTTTCTTCGTTGAATTTTAGATCAGGATCTGGAATAGTTAATCCTAAATATTCGGCTTGAGGAATAGAAATATCTACGAAACGTTGACGTAATTCGTCATTCGAGAAACGTTTGATTCTCCATTTCATTGATAATTCTGAGTTTGAAGATTCTTCATCTTTTGGTCCAAACATCATTAATGTAGGCCACCACCAACGATTCATTGCATCTTGCAACATCGCTTTTTGTTCTGGTGTTCCTTTTGATAATACCACTAATGCTTCGTAACCTTGTCTTTGGTGGAAAGATTCTTCTTTACAAACACGTACCATTGCGCGAGCATAAGGTCCGTAAGAAGTTCTACATAATGGAACTTGATTCAAAATCGCAGCTCCATCTACCAACCAACCAATCATTCCGATATCTGCCCAAGTAAGGGTTGGATAATTGAAGATTGATGAATATTTTGCTTTACCTGAATGTAAGTCATTTAAAGTTTGGATACGAGAAACACCTAATGTTTCTGCTGCACAGTATAAATATAGACCGTGTCCAGCTTCGTCTTGAACTTTCGCTAACAAAATTTTCTTTCTATTTAACGAAGGCGCTCTTGTAATCCAGTTTGCTTCTGGTAACATCCCAACAATTTCTGAGTGAGCATGTTGAGAAATTTGTCTAATTAATGTTTTACGGTATGCGTCTGGCATCCAGTCTTTTGGTTCGATACGAACTTCATTTTCAATCTTATTATCGAAGATTTCTTGAAAATCAATTTCTTTTGCACTCATTTCTAAACGTTTTTAAAGTTGATTATTTGGCATCAAAATCTACCACGACTTCTGCAGAACGAGGGTGCGCTTGACACGCTAATACAAATCCTCTTTCTAATTCATCTGGCTCAAGTGAGTAGTTGATGTCCATTTCTACCTCACCCTTCTCTACTTTACACTTACAAGTTGCGCAAACACCACCTTTACAAGCATAAGGTAAATCAGCTCCGTTTTGTAAAGCCGCATCTAAGATTGTATCGCCATTGTAACCCAAATCAATCTGTAAAGCTGTTGCATCTAATTTGATGGTTACTTTACTCATTGTATCATCTGATTGTTTTACAGCTTTTTGACGCTCTACCTTTTTCGCTTCTGCAGATGCACTATAGAATAATTCGAAATGCAAATGTTTTGCATCAACTCCTGCTTCTACAAAAGCGTCACGACCGCTTAAAATCATTTCTTCTGGACCACAAAGGAAAACTTCGCTTACTTCTTTTGGATCGATGATATTTTGCAAGAAATATTCAATTTTTGCTTTATCAATACGACCACTCAAAATCTCAGCATCAGCCGTTTCGCGACTCAAGATATTGTAAACGCTAATGCGTTCCATGTATCTATTTTTTAATGCTTCGATTTCTTCTTTAAAAATAATCGAACCTTTGTTTCTGTTTCCATATAACAGTACAAATTCACTGTTAGGCTCTGTTTGTAGAACTGTTTTGATGATAGAAAGTACAGGTGTAATTCCTGATCCCGCCACAATTCCTACATATAATTTTTTGTTGTCTTCGTGTACTTCTGTAAAGAAATTTCCTTGTGGAGTCATTACATCAAGAACATCGCCAACTTTGATTGTATCGTTAACAAATGTCGAGAAAATTCCATCCTCAATTTTCTTTACAGCAACTCTTAATTCATTATCCAAAGGACTTGAACAAATTGAGTAAGAACGTCTAATTTCTTCGTTATTGTGAAAATTCTTAAACGTTAAATATTGACCATGTTTGAATTTGAATTCTTGGTTTAATTCTTCTGGCACTTCAAATGTAACGGATACACAATCTGGTGTTTCCTTTTTTACATTTTTAACGCGTAATTGGTGAAAATTTATAGCCATATTATTTTTGAAATCCGTTAATTAATAGTGTCATTAAGTCATTTTCTAATTGCTCTGGTGAGATATCTCGTCCAGGTTTGTACCACAATTCTATCCAACGTAATGATGATAATAAAGTAAATAAAGCAACCGAAACATTCAAGTCTTTAAATTCGCCTGCTGCAATTCCTGCTTTGATAAGATTAGCGATTCTTTTTTCGTATCCTTTTCGAATTGTTTTGTACAATTCTTTTTTCGTATCCGAAAGATTTTTCCAATCATTATTTGCAACAGAAACTTCGTTTGGCTCATCAATAATCATTCTGACATGCAATTGAATTAAATCTCTCAATTTCTGAACATTTGATTCGTTTGTATCTTCGATCGAACTAATGTGAGAAACATATTGATTAGCAACTTTAAAACAAATCTCTTCTAAAATTTCGTCTTTCGAACGAATGTGATTGTATAAACTTGCGGCTTCCATTCCAACCTTTTCAGCCAGTTCGCGCATTGATGTTGCCGAATAACCTTTTTGTTTAAAGATTAAGGCAGCTTCTTGAATAATCAGTTCTTTTTTACTTTGTTTAGGCATATATTTATAAATGTCTGTTATCGATGATTCGGTTTAATTTTCCTCCTTCACTTTTCGGAAGTCCATCAACTTGATACAATTTAACATTCATTCCTAATCCAATATTGTCTCTAATTTTTTTGTGAATGTTAGAGATTAATTTGCAACATGCATGATTAGATTCGTCGTTCAAATTATCACAAGTGTAACCTTGGGCTGCAAAATAGTCAGGATTAATTTCAAATCCAACTTCTACAGCATCCATATTTTTAGGTTTTGTTAAAACTACTTGATAATTTGGTGATAATTCTGGGAATTCTGGAATAAAATCAGCGATTTGTGTGTGAAAGAAATTTACACCTCTAATAATCATCATATCATCTGCACGACCAATAATTGGTCCCATTTTGATATGCGTTCTTTTCTTAGAATGTTCGTACGTAAGGGTTGTAATATCTCCCGTCCAATAACGCACCAATGGTAAAGCTTCTTTTGTTAACGTTGTAATCACTAAAACTCCAGGTTGTCCGTAAGGCACAGGCTCTCCTGTTTTCTCGTCTACAATTTCTGGAAAGAAATGATCTTCCCAAATATAAGATCCTGTTCCTTGTTCTTCGTAATCTTCGTTAGATACACCAGGTCCGATAATTTCGCTCAATCCATAGATATTAGAAGCTTTGATGTTCAAACTTCCTTCTACTTCTTGACGTAACGCTTCTGACCAAGGTTCTGACCCTAAAATAGCAACCTTTAAATTAAAATTATCCAAAGATTCTCCTCTTTTTTTGATTTCCTCTGCTACTGTTAATGCATACGATGGTGTTGCACAAATCGCATCAGCTTGAAAATCTTTCAACAACATGATTTGTTTTTCAGTATTTCCACCAGAAATAGGAACAACTGTCATTCCTAATTTTTCTGCTCCATAATGTAATCCCAAACCTCCTGTAAACAAACCATAACCATAGGCATTTTGTAATGTCATTCCCGGTTCGCATCCAGAAGCCGCTAAAGAACGCGCTACTACTTCTGAAAATAATTCGATGTCGTTTTTGGTATAACCTACAACAGTTGGTTTTCCTGTTGTGCCGCTTGAACAATGTAAACGGATTACGTTGCTCTTTAGTTCTGCAAATAATCCGAACGGATAGTTCTCTCTTAAATGTGTTTTTTTAGTGAAAGGTAATTTGTGTAGATCTTCAACACCTTTGATGTCTTCTGGCTTTATTCCAGCTGCATCAAATGCTTCTTTGTAAAAAGGTACATTGTTGTACACTTTTTGTAACATGTTTTGAAGTCTTTCGTTTTGAAGAACGCGCAATTTTTCAATTGGCATTTGTTCTATCTCGGGATTAAATATCATAATTTTTGCAGATTTTGATTTTTGATAATAACAAATTTAATCAAAAAAAATAAAAAAACTAACAAACGTTAGTTTTTTTAGTGTAAAAAATACAATTATTATTAATTGTTGCCTTTTTAATAGGATAAAACATTATTAATCAATGTTTTTAATTTTTCAGCATTCGGTAACATTTCTGCTTCTAAAGTGGAATTTAATGGAATTGCTGGCATATCTTGCGCTCCTAACACACGAATTGGTGCATCTAAGTACTCAAAACACTCTTCATTAATTAAGCCTGCAATACTCTGTGCAAAAGAGTTCTGCTTCGCTTCTTCTGTCAAAACTATACAACGATTGTGTTTTTTTACACTATTAAAGATTGACTCCTCATCTAATGGAACTAAAGTTCTTAAATCGATAATTTCGACTTGATTAGGAAAATCCTTCGCTGCTTGTTTTGCCCAATATACTCCCATTCCGTATGTAATAATCGAAACAGAATTATGATTTTGAGAAGATTCAGCCGTTAAAACTTCACGTGCTTTACCAAAAGGCAATATATAATCTTCGTCTGGCTCAACAGTCGCCGCATCTTCTGTTCCTTTTATTTTACTCCAATACAACCCTTTGTGTTCTAACATTACCACAGGATTTGGATCATAATATGCTGCTTTCATCAAGCCTTTCAAATCCGCTCCAGTAGATGGATACGCAATTTTGATTCCTTTGATATTCGTCAAAACACTTTCAACCGAACTTGAATGATAAGGACCTCCGCTTCCGTACGCACCAATTGGTACACGTAAAATCATAGAAACTGGCCATTTACCGTTTGATAAATAATTAGAACGCGCTACTTCTGTAAACAATTGATTAAGACCAGGCCAAATATAATCGGCAAATTGCACCTCAACAATTGGTTTTAAGCCAACTGCAGACATTCCAACTGTAGATCCGATTATAAATGCTTCTTGAATTGGTGTATTAAATACACGATTTTTTCCATATTGTTTTGCTAAAGTTGCTGCTTCACGAAAAACTCCACCCAAACGCAACCCAACATCTTGTCCATATAATAAAGCTTCTGGATGTTCTGCCATCAATTCACGAATCGCAAACAACGCAGAATCTACCATTACTGTTTTTTCTTTTCCTTCTGGTGAACGATTTCCTTTTTCTTCAGTAATCGGTGTTGGCGCAAAAACATGCGTATACAAATCTTCAGGGCGAGGATCTTCTGCTTTTAATGCTTCTTGATATTCAGCCTGAACTTGTTCTTTTATCTTATTCTCAATTTCGATTAAATCATTTTCTTCGAAACCTTCATTTAATAACGTATGTTTTAATTTATCATAAGGATCGCGAGATTGTGCTTCCTCCAAATCATCTCTGTACCATTCTTTGCGAACGCCAGATGTATGATGATTCAATAAAGGAACTTTTGCATGCACCAAAATCGGACGACGTTCTGTACGAATAATTTCAATTGCACGTTGAATCGTTTCATAAGAAGCCAAGAAATCTGTTCCATCAACCACAAAAACTTCCAAACCATTGAAACCTTTCGCATAATGGGCAATATCTTGCGCACGAATTTCATCTGCCGAAGCCGAAATATCCCATTCATTATCTTGAACCAAATATAAAATTGGTAATTGTTTCAACGCTGCCATTTGGAAAGCTTCCGCAACCTCACCTTCTGTACAAGACGCATCTCCTAACGAACAAACTGCAATTGGTTTTAGTTCTTCGTCACAAAGACCTTCTAACTCTTTGTATTGCATTCCCATCGCAATTCCCGTTGTTGGAATCGCTTGCATTCCCGTTGCACTACTTTGATGCGGAATTTTTGGCATATTATCTCGACGCAAACTTGGATGAGAATAATACGTTCTTCCTCCAGAAAAAATATCATCGCGTTTTGCCAATAATTGCAACATCAATTCATAAGGCGTAATCCCGATTGATAATAACATGGCATCATCACGGTAATATGCGCTTAAGTAATCTTGTGGTAATAATTGTAATCCTGTTGCAATTTGAATTGCTTCGTGTCCACGCGCTGTTGCGTGAACATATTTGCTTGTTACAGCTTTATTTTCTTCGTATAATTCGGTTAAAGATTTTGCAGTAACCAATAATTCGTATGCTTGTTTAAGTAATGTTGTTGTTGATAATATGGTTTCCATTCTGATTAAATTTGCGTGTTAACATCCCAATTCTCCATGTAATCTGAAATTCGTTTCAAGAAAACGCCTCCCAAAGATCCGTCTATCACACGATGATCAAACGAAAGTGACAAATACATAAATTGTCTTGCCACAATAATATCTCCAAATTCAGTTTCCAAAACCGCTGGTTTTTTCTTGATTACACCAGTCGCCAAAATTGCCACTTCGGGTTGATTGATAATTGGCGTTCCCATTAAATTACCAAAAGTTCCTACATTACTTATTGTAAACGTTCCTCCACGAACATCATCTGGCGAAAGTTTGTTGTTTCTCGCTTTATCTACAATTGAATTTACACCTTTTGCTAAACCTTCTAAATTCAATTCATTGGCTTGATGAATAACAGGAACAATCAAATTATTGTTTGGTAAAGCAGTTGCAATTCCAATATTTATCTCATTGTGTTTGATTATTTTAGTCTCAGTTTCATCAACTGATACATTAACCATTGGAAAATCTTTAATTGCCCGAACAACACAATCTACAATTAACGGCGTAAACGTTAATTTCTGTTTGTATTTTGCTTCAAAAGCAGCTTTATTTTCTTCGCGCCATTTCACAAAATTCGTCACATCAGGTTCAACATAAGCAGTCACATGAGGCGAAGTTTGTTTACTCTTTTTCATGTGTTTCGAAATCAATTGACGCATTTTATCCATCTCAATGATTTCATCTTTCGCTCCAAAAGAAGAACTTGAAACTACATTATTTTCACTTAAAGCATTACTTGAATTATTAGTTGTAAATGATTTATTTTTAATATAATTCAACACATCATTCTTCGAAATTCTCCCATCACGACCAGAACCTTTTATTTGTGAAATATCAGTTGATTGAAGATTTTCTTTTTGAATAATACTTTTTACCAAAGGTGATAAAAATTGATTTGTATCGATTGAATTTATAGTTTGTGAAGTTGTAGCAGTTTCAATCTTTTTTTCTTCAACATTTTCAGTTTTTTGAGCTAATTGTTGTTGATTTTCTGATGGCTCAATTAAAGCAAAAACTTCTCCGATTTTTATTTCATCTCCTTCATTAAATCTAAACTCAATAATTTTTCCAGCAGTTGTAGAAGGCACATCAGAATCTACTTTATCCGTCGAAACTTCGGCAATTACCTCATCCTCTTGAATGAAATCACCAACGTTTTTTGTAAAACGAACCAATTGTACAGACTCAACACTTTCTCCCAATTTTGGAATCGTTAGTTCTATATTCTTCATTTTATTTGTTTGCAGTTTTGAGCGTTGAAGATAATGATTTTTTATAAAAACTAATGAATGTTAGTTGAAATATTCATTAGTTTTATGCAAATTAATTAAACAATGGAAGATATTTTTGTTGGGATATGGTTTCTTTTTGCATTAACAATGGCCTTTTTACCAATAATGTGTTTAATACATATTATTACACATCAGTTTAGAAATTTAAAAACAAAATTTCTATGGATTTTTGTTGTAGTATTAATTCCATATTTAGGTTCTATTTTATATTATTTAAAAGGTCGAAATATGGTTATAAATAACTAAAACCTCATCACCAAACCAACTCCCGCTTGATTATTTTGATAAACAGGAAAAACCATTGTTGCGACTTTAGATTCTTTATTTTTGGGAGAAAACCAATTGTTAATTGTAGGAAATAACCAATACGCCAATTCCGTCGATAAAATTCCTATTCCCGCTCCAGCAACAACATCTCCTACCCAATGGCGATTATTGATAACACGATAAACACCCGTAAAAGCAGCCAAAGGATATCCAGCCAAACTCAACCAAAAATTAGAATCTTGGTATTCTCGAAACATAAATTGAGCCGTAGAAAACGCATTCGCCGTATGTCCTGAAGGAAAAGAAAGATTGTTTGTACCATCAGGTCTTTCCTCTTGTACAGTGTGTTTTAACCCCATCACCAAACCAGTATTGATGATTTGAGAAGTTGCTAAAATTATCGTTCGATCTCGTAAATTATGCTTTCCTTGAACACCTGCTAAGTTTAATCCATAAACCGCTACCGCAGGCAAATATTGTGTATAATTATCAAATCGATTTCCTTTGGTTTTATCTTCCAAAATCTCTTTTTGAGTCGATTTATTCAAATTATCCAACGCTGGAATTGCCAAACTCAAACTTCCGTACGTAATTAAAGTCGCAGGAATAATCAACTTTTTGGCGTTAAAATGATAAACTTTATCTTCTGGATTAAATGTCTGTTTTGAAATAGAATCAAGTTGAATAGAATCCGTTTTAGTTTGCTGTATCGTATCTTGTGCATTCCCTTTTATCGAAAATATTGAAAGTAATACACAATTCATTAATATCGTTTTTGTTTTAATTTGGTTCATTTTCACATTCATTTTATTGAACAAATGTATTTGAAACCTCCTTACACAAAACTTAAGATTTGATTAAGAAAAAAGCCATTAGAAATAATCCAATGGCTTTTTTAAAAATATTTATTTATAAATTTCCTCGACGTTCTTGCTCTCTTTCTAACGCTTCGAACAATGCTTTGAAATTCCCTGCTCCAAACGATTGCGCTCCATGACGCTCGATAATTTCGTAGAATAATGTTGGACGATCTTCGACTGGTTTTGTAAAAATTTGTAACAAATAACCTTCTTCATCACAATCAACCAAAATTCCTAAATCTTGTAACTTCTTGATATCCTCATCAATTTCACCTACACGTTCTGGAATCATATCGTAATAAGCCTCTGGTGGTGCAGATAAAAACTCAACTCCGCGAGATTTAAGCTCTGTAACAGTTTTTACAATATCCTTAGTTGCAACAGCAATGTGCTGCACACCTTCTCCTTCGTAAAAATCTAAATATTCTTCAACTTGAGATTTCTTTTGACCTTCTGCAGGCTCATTAATAGGAAATTTTGAATAACCATTTCCGTTACTCATTACTTTCGACATTAATGCTGAATATTCTGTATTGATTTGCTTATCATCAAACGATAAAATATTTACAAATCCCATTACATCTTGATACCAAGCTACCGCCTCGTTCATGCGATTCCAGCCTACATTACCAACGCAATGATCTACATACAACAAACCACAATCTGTTGGTTGATATGTTGATTCAGATTTCACATAACCTGGCATAAAAGGACCTTCATAATTTTTACGCTCAATAAACATATGAATCGTTTCACCATATGTGTAAATTCCAGACATTTTTACTTCACCAAACTCATCTGTAATAGTAGTTGGCTCCATATAAGGTTTTCCTCCACGTTTTGTTGTTTGCTCAAAAGCATCGTACGCATCATCCACCCAAAGTGCTAAAATTTTAACTCCATCACCATGTTTCATTGCATGTTGACAAATTGGTGAGTCTGATTTTAAACCTGAAGTTAAAACTAAACGTATTTTACCTTGTTGTAAAACATAAGAAGCTCTATCTCTCACTCCTGTTTCTGGTCCTGCATACGCAACTTCCTGATATCCGAAAGCAGTTTTATAATAATGTGCAGCTTGCTTCGCATTTCCTACATAAAACTCGATATAATCTGTTCCATTGATTGGAAGAAAATCTTGTGCTAATGCTATTTTTTCAGCAAATGTTTGTGTACTCATTTTTATGGTGTTTTTTAATTTATTGTATTATGTAAAAAGTAAAATGTATTAAGTTTTACTATAATTATTTAGATTCTTCGACAAGCTCAGAATGACAGTTACGCCAAGCTTAATTTATTTCAGCTTTTCTTCAAATTAACTTATGAGATATTGAAACAAGTTCACGATGACTTTTATTAAATCTTTTCTTAGATTCTTCGACAAGCTCAGATGACAACGAACTTAGAACTTAGAACTTAGAACTTAGAACTTAGAACTTAGAACTTAGAACAAAATTAAAATCTCTTAATAAAGCCAAGATTTATAATAATCTGGATCTTCTATTTCTAACGCTTGTTCAGTTAACATCAATGGTCTGAAAGGATCAATCATCACCGCTAATTCGTGTGTTTCTTTCGCTCCAATTGATTTTTCAACTGTACCTGGATGTGGACCATGCGGAATTCCTGCCGGATGTAATGTAATTTGCCCTTTCTCAACCGATTTTCTCGACATAAAATCTCCATCAACATAATATAAAATCTCATCAGAATCTACATTACTATGATTATAAGGCGCTGGAATCGCATTTGGATGATAATCGAAAAGACGCGGAACAAAACTACAAATCACAAAACCTGCACCTTCAAAAGTTTGATGAACAGGTGGCGGTTGATGAATACGTCCTGTAATTGGCTCGAAATTATGGATAGAAAAAGCCCATGGATAATGATAACCATCCCAACCTACAAAATCAAAAGGATGAGTTCCATAAACATATGGATAAATCAAACCTTCTTTTTTGATCATAATCTTGAAATCTCCATGTTCATCATTGGTTTCAAGATTTTGAGGACGTTTTATATCACGCTCACAAAAAGGTGAATGTTCCATTAATTGTCCAAAATGGTTACGATAACGACGAGGCGTTTCAACTGGACTAAATGATTCTGTAATAAACAATCGGTTATTTGAATCATTAAAATGAAGCTGATAAATAATTCCGCGTGGAATCACTAAATAATCTCCATATTCAAATTCAATTTGTCCATATCCAGTTTTCAAAATTCCAGAACCTTCGTGGATAAAAATTACTTCATCCGCCATCGAATTTTTGTAGAAATAATCAGTCATCGATTCTTGTGGCGCAGCCAATGAAATATGCAAATCATTGTTAACCAAAACTGGCACACGAGATTCTAAATAATCTTTCGTTGGTTTTACTTTGAAACCTTTTAAAGATGTATGTTTTAAATGTTTTGCGCGAGCAATTTTAGGTTCTACCGAATAAGGTTCGCTAATCGCTTTTACCAAAGTTGGTGGATAACAGTGGTAAACATTGGAATACGTACTCGAAAATCCATGCGTAGAAACTAATTCTTCTGCATATAATTCTCCATTTGGTTTTCGGAATACCGTATGTCGCTTTTGTGGGAATTCTCCCAAATGATGATAAAGTGGCATATCGTATTTTGTTTGTTATTTTGATGAAAAGGTAGATAGATGACGAGATTCGTCAACAAATAATCTGCAATATTCTAGTGTGAATATTGAGCAAATACAATTTTGGAAAGTAAAGCAGAAGTTTGCTTATTCATACCAACAAATAAAGGTTTAATATTTTCCTTAATTTTTTGCATTTCTTTTCTGTTGTAATTCAAATATAGTAATTATTTATTGAATGTAACAAATACACTAGAATAATTAAAATATGTAAAAGCGAGTTAAAAAATTAATTTGTAAATAGGTTTAAATTTTCAAAGTAAATCACAATTATACATATAAAGAAAATAAATATTATTTTTATCTTTACCGTTTGATAAATAAATATTTAATATCTTTAATTTATATAAAATTCAATCATCAAACAACAAACCTTTTTTATGAAGAAACATTTTATTCTATTTGTAGTAGGGCTTTTATCTTCAAATTCTTATTCTCAAGTAGGTATTAAAACAAATACACCTACCGAAACATTAGACATTGATGGGACACTTAGAGTACGTACACTTCCAGACAACGGAACCATAGGTATACATACAACTCCTTCTGGAACTGCCTCTCAAAATCCAGATCAATTATTTAAAGCTCAATATCCTGTTGTAGCTGATGCTAATGGTGTTTTAGGAATAGTGAATAACGAAAAATTAATACCTAATAACACAATTGGGACATCTTTTACTACAAATAATGATTCTGAAGCCTATTTTGTTATAAAAAGATATCATCTCTATGATAATGTTGGAGGAGCCATTGGTCGTTATCATCCAAATTACACCGGAGGAAGTTCTACTGGTATTTTCGATGGTGACACAGGTATGAAAGTAGATAACTGGCAAGCTATGATTTCGAATATAAGTTATAAGTTCCTAACTGCTACAAGTGATACTCAAGCTCAGTTTAAGAAAGATGATTATTTCAATTATAGAATGAAAGGGGCTTCCGGTGGAACTTGGAAAATTATTGGAGATATCATAAATCTACAAGAACAAGATTATGTTGATGTTTTATTTATCAAGTCTAATTATGTTGCAGCAGAAGATCGTTCACTCTAAATCTATTAAAATGAAAAAAAAATTTACATTTTCTTTATTTTTAGCAGGTTTTCTAAATTTTGCTTTTGCACAAGTAGGTGTTAATAGCAATACTCCAACAGAATCTTTAGATGTAAATGGTACAATACGTGTACATAATTTACCTATAAAATCTTCAACATCTCATAATCCTGTTGTTAATTCAGAAAATTATAATGTAATTGGAAAAACAACCAAAGGAAATTTAGTTCCTAATAAAAATGTAGCGAATTTTACGGCAGATGATAATTCTTCTGCAATGTTTGTCATAAAAAGATATAAAATCAGTGATTACCCAAGTAATGGAGCTGGTTTTGATACACAAATGTCTTCCGATAAATGGGAAGCTTTTCTTTCAAATGTAGGCTTCTCTTTTTCTGAAATTAGAGCAATACATAATATTTTTAACGAATATCATTTACATTCTTGGCAGTTAAGAACAAATCCGACACTAAAAAGATGGGTAATTTGGGGAGATATAAATGGAGTAAACGAAAATTCAAATTTTGTTGATATCCTTTTTATAAGAAAGTCAGTTGTTGCTGCAGAAAATAGAGAAGATTTTTATCCTTTTTAAATAAAAAAAATCCATCTTAATTAGTTGGATTTTTTTTTTTCATCATTACTTCTACTAATCCATATTAATAATTTTGCTCATTTTTTATCGTCAAGATTTATTAATCTTATCTTTATCAATAAAAGTATATTTAATAAAATATATTTAAACAATCAATAAAACTGTTTCTTTTAATTTTTCAGCTTGTTTTGAATAGATAAAAATCTCAAAATCAGTTTGTATTTTTTCTTCAAAACTTTGTTTCATTTGTTGATACGAAACTGCTTTTGGACTTTCTTTTAGATGTTGTACAAAATCAACCAACCATTCACCAATCGCTTTGTCTACAACAATTTCAAGGTAATCTTGTTTGGTATGAAATTGTAAAACAGCATTCTCAAAAGTCTTCCCTTTTTTGGTTTTCGTAACAAATTCTATTTGCGGCTTCCCTCCTAACCAAACTACTTTTTGCGTTGGTTTATGTGTTAAAAAAGTTTCATTATTCAGAACAGTTTCGATATAATTTGGTTGAATTGACGTTCTCGGAACTTTAAAATCAAACCATTCATTCAGTGATAATTCAAAACCAACACCGTGCATATAATTAAACAATGACTTCTTTAATCCATACGAAAATTGATCATGAATTAAGCCTGATTTTTCTTCGTGAATCATATCATTATTCGCAAAAGTTCCTAATTCGGTGCTATGATTAATCACTTGATACTTCTCTGGATTCAACCCAACTGGACTATGTGCTGTCATCGCAAATTGATGCCAAAATCCTGATTGAAGAATTCCTAATTCGAACATTTGACGAACCATTTCCAAACTATCAATTGTTTCTTGCTTCGTTTGTGTCGGAAAACCATACATCAAATACGCATGTACCATAATTCCAGCTTCGGTAAAATTACGATTCACAATCGCAACTTGTTCCACTGTCACACCTTTATCAATCAGTTTTAACAATCGATCCGAAGCTACTTCCAAACCTCCAGAAACCGCAATACAGCCCGAAGCTTTTAGTAATCGACATAAATCGTATGTAAAACTTTTCTCGAATCTTATATTTGTCCACCACGTTACGGTCAATTTTCTTCGAAGAATTTCTAACGCAACTTCTCGCATTAATGCTGGTGGAGCTGCTTCATCAACAAAATGAAAACCTGTATTTTGAGTTGTTTCAATCAACTCTTCCATTCTGTCCACAATTTGTTTTGCTGCAATCGGTTCATAAATTTTGATATAATCTAACGAAATATCGCAAAACGTACATTTTCCCCAATAACAACCATGCGCCATTGTCAGCTTATTCCAACGCCCATCACTCCACAAACGATGCATTGGATTAACCACTTCGATGACAGAAATATATTGATCTAATTTGATATCCGTATAATCTGGCGTTCCAACTTCGCTAAATTTATAATCTCGAATAGTTTGATTATTGATATAAGAAACTTGATGATTTTGAAGGGTAAAAGTTCTTTTCAAATCAGAAATTTCAACTTCTTGATTGATGTATTTTATCAACTGTTCAGTTGGTGCTTCACCATCATCTAATGTAATAAAATCGAAAAACTCAAATACTCGAGGATCGCTTAAAGAACGTAATTCCGTATTTGGAAAACCTCCGCCCATATCCACCACAATTTCAGGATAATTTGTCTTGATATATTGCGCACAACGAAAAGCCGAATATAAATTCCCTGGAAAAGGAACCGAAAAACCAATCATTTTTGGATTCGTTTTCTGAATTAATTTTTCTAATTCCGAAAGTGTAATTTTATCAATATAAGTTGGATCTTTTTGTAATTCTTGATACAATTCATCAAAAGAATTTGCTGATCTTCCCAAACGTTCAGCATAACGAGAAAAACCAAAATTTTCATCAACCGCTTCAATAATTAAATCCGATAAATCTTCTAAATATAAAGTTGCTAAATGTTTCGCTTTATCTTGAAAAGACATCGAACCAAAGGCCCATTCCAAATCTTCAACCTCCGCAAAACGAGAAGCTTCTGGTAAATATCCATCTTGAATAATTGAATCAGCTAAGGTCGAATTTTTTCCTTGTAGAAATCGGATAACAGGATCAATAGTTGCGATATATTCATCGCTTAACATCACCATTCTTTTACTATTATCACCTAATTCAATTTCTTGATTTTGAATAAATTCAAATAAATCAATTAAACCTTTTCTTGAAAATAATTGTAAGATAACATCTAAACCTAAATCAGCTTGAAAAGTTGAATATGAAAGTGTGTTTAGAAATCCTTTTAAATAAACTGTTCCAGGATATGGTGTATTTAATTGCGTAAAAGGTGGTGTGATTAATAAAAGATCCGTTTTCAATCGTTGAAATTTGTTGCAAAAATACGGATTGAAAAAAAATAATTTTAGATTTTTATCAATTATTTTTCAGTTTTATCAGTGCTTCTAAACGGCATCGTTTCAATTTTGAAACTTCCTTCAATCACAGCTTTTTCGAGATTAAGAATTCCTTTCAACGATTCATAATCTACTTTATCTGCATCATCTGTTGGTTTGTGATAATCGTCGTGGCCGCCTGTATGAAAAAATAAAACTGGAATATCTTTCTCATAAAACGAAGTTTGATCCGAACCACCTCTACCTTCATAACCTGTATAAAATTTGACAAAATCAGTCGGATTAATTTCGTTAAAAATCGTTTCAAAAGCTGGAGAAGTTCCATAACCTATAATTGAAACGCCAGATTCTTTATTCAAACGACCAATCATATCCATGTTCAACATCCAATGCACTTTGGATAAATCATACGTTGGATGTTTCACAAAATAACGTGAACCAACCAAACCTAACTCCTCTGCACCAAAAGCAATAAATAAAAAATTAACAGGTTCTGTCACTTTATTTTTACTGTAAAATCTTGCCAATTCTAACAAACCAGCAACGCCAGAAGCGTTATCATCAGCACCATTGTGAATCATTCCATAACTATCTTTCGCCAAAGAACTTCCTTGTTTTCCTTCTCCCAAATGATCGTAATGCGCACCAATCACAATCGTTTTTTCTGCTTTGTTATCTAAAAAAGCAATCACATTTTTTGCAGAACGAATACTATCAACAACTTTTACTTTTTTTACTTTCGCCTCAAATCCTTGAAAATAACCATCTTCTCCTAAAGGTTGAAGTTTATATTTTTTGAATTCTTTCGCAATATATTTTGCAGCTTTCAAATTTTCTTCACTTCCAGTTCCTCTTCCTTTCATTTTATCATCAGCCAAAAAATAAACGTGTTTTTTAAGATTTTTGACTTCAATTTCTTGCGCAAAAGACTTGGTTCCTACAACCAAAGATAAGATGATAACTATTTTTTTCATATTCAATTTCGACTAAGTATAACGTCTAACAAAAATAGAAAAATAATCAAGAATATAGATGAATAGGATAATTTTAGAAATTTAATTTCGCTTATTATCACTGAAAATCAGGGTGAATAATTCAATAATTGTTAAATTTCAAAAACTTTTTTAAAAATTGATGCAACATTCAAAAACTTGCTGCGTCTATACAATAGACACAACAATGAAACCTTGAAAATTTTGGAGAAAGAAAATTTTTCAATAAATGATAAACAACTATTAGATTGGTGCGAATCTGGTGTAGAGGCTGGTTATACTCAGCTCTATCATCGCTATTCGAAATCAGTTTACAATTCTGTTTATCGTTTGGTGACAGAAGTTTCTGATGCGGAAGATTTGACACAAGAAATTTTTATTTCACTTTTTTCTGATATTCAAAAGTTGAAAAGCATCGAGAATTTAGGAGCTTGGTTCAGTAGAGTTGCGATTAATAAATCGATTTCACATTTACGAAAAAATAAAGTTTATTTTTCTGATGTTGATGGAGCAAATATTATTGATGACAGTGAAGAAAGTTTGGAAGAAAAACAAATATTGGATGGTAAAATTGAAGAATTGCAACAAGCGATTGAAGAATTACCTACTGATACAAGAACAATTGTGAATCTATTTCTGTTCGAAGACATGCCGCAAGAAGACATTGCTCAACTTTTGGGATTGAGCCACAACACGGTGAGAAGTAAATATCATCGTGCAAAAAAGAAAATTTACGAAACCTTACAACAAACCGTTTGCAATGAATGATTCTTTAAAAAAACATATCAAAAAAAACAGAGAAGCCTTTGAAAACAAAGAACCTTCTGCAGAATTATGGAAAAGAATTCAGGCTGAGATTCCTAAACAGGAAGAAAAAACGTTGGTAATTGAACAACCTAAGAAATGGAGAATTCAGAATTGGAGTATTGCTGCTTCTGCGCTTGTTCTATTGAGTGTTGGTGGATATTTTTTCTTGAAAAATGATCAAGTAAATTCGCCAAAAACAATTGAAGTTGTTAAGGAAAAACAGGTTAAAAAAGTAGAAGAAGTTCAACCAGAAATTGTTTATCCAACTGAAATTAAAACTGAACAAAATGAAAAAGAAATTCAGTTTGTAAGAATTACGAAAGAGAAAAAAGTTGAAAAAGTTGTTCAAGCAAAAGAAGAATTAATTGGTATAGATGAAAACCTTAAAAATGAAATTTTAAGTTCATTAAACGATCAAGAATCAACAAGTAATCGTATTAATGCAATTGCAAAAATAGCTGATTTACCAAGTATTGATCACAATTTAAAAAAGAGTTTATACAACTTAGCTTTAAATGACAACAATACAATTGTGCGACTAAATGCACTCGAAGCACTTGCTTCAAAATTACCTAAATCGGACGTTTCAAAAGAGTTAACAGACATTTTTATGAAGCAAGATGATCCGATGGTACAAATGGAATTAATAGGAATGATAGCGCATATCAATAACGATCAAATCGATTTGAAATTAACAAATAAATTACAAGAAATGGTTTTGGATCCTACAACAAAACCGTTTGTGAAAGACGAAGCGTACGCGGTTCTTTTTAGAAAATAATAATTAACAAAAAATCAAAAAATGATAAGAAAAATATTTTTGGTAGCTGCATCTTTTATGATGATGTCTACGTACACTTTTGCGCAAAACGAATCGAAAAGTGCGAATGAAGATAATTCGAAAACGTACAAATTAGCTGTAAGTAAAGGAAAACTGAACCTTGATCTTGGACGAGTTACAGTCGAAGGTTACAATGGAAACGAAATTGTTTTTTCTACTAAAACAAGATCGCGAGATAATGACGAAAGAGCAAAAGGATTGCGCTCAATCAACTCATTAGGACTTGAAGACAACACTGAATTAGGAATAAATGTTGTAGAAAAAAATGGTGTAATCGAAGTAAAACAACTTCAACAAATGACACCTCCAAACATCAAAATATTGGTTCCGAAAGGTGTAACAATTTCATTTAATCATCAATCTCAATTTGGAAGTACCATTACGTTCAAAAATATTGAAAATGAAGTTGAAGCAACTGCAAGCTACAACAATATTGTATTAGAGAATGTAACGGGTCCTGCAACAATCAACACGATTTATGGTTCTATCGATGCTAAATTTAGTCAAAATGTAAAAGGTCCTTTGTCGCTTGTGTCGATCTATGGTCACGTGGATGCTTCGATTCCGAAATCTTCTAAAGCAAATGTAAAATTAACAACTTCGTTTGGTGATATTTTGATTGCACCCGAATTATCATTAAAATTAGAAGCGAACAATAGTTCGTCTGACATGATAAAAATTAACAATCAAGCAACAGGAACGTTAAATGGTGGTGGAACAAGTTTCCTTTTCAGATCAGATTACAGTAAAATATATTTGAGAGCGTTATGAGAACAGTAATTTTATCTTTAGCAATGGGCTTATTGGCAAATTTATCAATCGCTCAAACAAAAATTCAGAAGAGTTTTTCAGTTGAAAAAGGGCAAGAATTAACATTAAAATTTGATTATCCACAAATCATTAAAATCACCACTTGGAAACAAAACGAAGTGAGTATTTCTGGAAATGTAAATATCAATAATGGTAAAAATGACTCGAATTTTAACTTAACTGAAAGCAAAAACGGTCAAGGAAAAACCATCGAAGGTAGAGTTGTTAACCTAAAAGATATTCCGCATCAAGTGAAAGCGACTTTTGGGAGTGAGAAAAAACAATTTCAAACCAAAGAGGATTACCAGAAATATGTTGATGCAAATGACATTAAATCTTCTTCGGTTTCTACAGGCGTACAAATGGATATTGTATTGGAAATCAAAGTTCCTGAACATATGAAAACGGCTATCGAATCGACTTATGGAACAATTGAAGTTATCAATTTTGATGCGCCGATTATTGCACAATCAACTTACGGAAGTGTGGATGCAACAATGAATGCAAAACAAATTGGAGAAATAAAAGTGGAAACTTTTTTTGGGAAGATGTACACGAATTTAGATTTTGCAATAAAGACTATAAAGTCAGATAATTTTCATTCAGTAATTGCAGCAAACGTAGGTAAACAGCCATTGCAAGAATTTTCTTCTAAATATGGAAATGTCTATTTGAGAAAATAAATAGTAGATAAATTATAACATTTTTTGAAAGCACAATTGAGGATTCTCAGTTGTGTTTTTCTTTTAGAAAAGATTATTTTTGATAAAAATTAAGCAATGAATCATTTATTTAAAGTTGCGCTAAATTGGATGAAGAAAGATAATATTTCTTCTTCTTTAAGCAGAATTTATACAAAAAGTCATCACATTTCGATTGAAGGAAAACCTGATTTAGAGGTTTCTGCTGCGAAAGCTTTCAAAGGTGATCCAAATTTATACAATCCCGAAGATTTACTTTTGAGTAGTTTGACTTCTTGTCACATGATGTCGTATTTATATTGTGCTTGTTGCACAACACTAAATATAGCAATTTTTCATATCTTGTAGTATGCAAGGACGAAAAGAATTTATTCCTCAACTTTTTTATGA